>DATJUH010000433.1:0-11657 GCA_035502515.1 Acidimicrobiales bacterium | reverse complement strand
TATCGCGCCCTCGTCCACTATCTGCTCGCCTGAATAGCCCGAAGCGCGCCCCGCCGGCGGGCTGGCCCTCAACCGGCCCCCGTCTCGCGCCGAAGACGCATCTGCGGTCATGAGGAGCGAGCACGTACTGGATAGCCCGGTAGGCCACCCCGCCAACGAGCCAGGCCCGGCAACGAGCCGAGGCTGGTGGCGCGGCGACGACGGGCGGGTAGCGGCCCGGTTGTTGGCGCGCCCCGGGATCTGCATCGCCGCCAGCGCCCCGGTCGTGCTCGTGGTCCTGAACGCCCTTCCCGGCTACCGGCCGGCCCAAGTCCTCCCCTACCTGCTCTGTCTGGTCGCTACCGCCGTACTGGTCCTGTCCTGCGAACTGGCCACGTTCGACCCGGGGGACCGCCCCGCCGATGCCGTCCCCCTGCTTGCCGGGCAAAACAGCTGGTCCGACCCGGCCATGGTGAGCGTGGGCCGGTGGCTGGCTCATTGGCCCGGGGTAGCCGGCGTGAGCGCCCTGTCCTGGTGGGCAGCTCGGGTCGGAGGCGCCGGCCTGCTCTGCCAGCTCGGCTTCAGCGCTATAGGGGCTCCCCTTGACACCTCCGTCATCGCCGGCGGGCTGACTGGCCTGGCCATGACGTTCGTGGCCATGTTCTCGCTCACTGCCGGTGGTCGCCACCTGGTCCACCTCGCCCTGGGCGTCGTAGCGGCAACAGGGCTGGTGGTGACCGTGAGCGGCATAGTTGGGCTCCAACAGGGACGGTTCAAGATGCCGTTGCTCCCGTCGGGGCCAGTGTGGTCCTCGGCCGCGCCGGCCAGCTCCGTGGCGGTCCAGTCAGCCAGCACCGTCGCGCTGCTCTGCCTGGCCGCCGTTTGCCTCCTGGCCGTAACCCCGGCCACCTCGACCGGCGCCGGGCGGCGGGCCCGGTGGTCGATCTGGCTACCGGTGGGCACCGCCATCATCTGCTGGGGGTTCGCCGTGCCGGCGTTCATGCATGCCGCCGGGCTCGACCTCTCGACCGCTCTGGTGAAGGGGAGCCCCGAAGGCGTCCGCTCCGCCCTGGCCCTCATCCTGGCCCCCGTGGCGGGAGGCCGAGCAATGGCGTCGACCATGGCCGGTTGGCTTCTGCTCGCCGTCTGCCTGGCCGGTGCCCTGGGGGCGCTGGCTGGAGGGACAGGCCTGGCCAGGAGTGCCCTCGGGCCAGGGGCGGGCCGGCGTGGGGCTGGCGGGCGTGAGAACAGGCCGGCCGCTGGCGCGAAAACGAACAGTCAGGCCACACGGTCGCCAGGGCCCGGTGCCTTCCCGGGCGGGGCCCCGGCCCTCACGGGGGCCCCGGCCCTCACGGGGGCCCCGGTCCTGACGCGGGCCTCGGCCCTCACGGGGGGCTCGCCGGTCCTCACGGGGGTAACGGCCGCCGCCGCTGTGGCCAGCGGACTGGCTGCCGCCGCCGTCGCTCTACTGGGCCCGAGAGCCTGGCTCCTCATTGCTGTCGGAGGCCTGGCGACAGGAGCACTCGCTTTGACCACGCTCGCGCCACCCGCACTGCCTCAGTGCCAGCGTGTCCCCAGCGGCGTCCGGTCCACAGTCGCCGGCATCTGGGTACTGGTCGAGGCGCTGGCCCTGGGGGCGGCAGGGCCGCTGGCGCTGGCGGTGGTCGGCCTCGGGGCGCTGGCCGGGGCGTTCGTCCTGGGCGGGAAGGGCATCGGCATGGAGAGAGCCTGGACTGGCGGGCGGCTGGCGCTCCCCTGGGGCACGGCAGCAGCGGCGCTGGTCACGGCCAGCGCCGTCACCACCCTGGAGTTGGCGCCGGCGGCCTCCGCGACCAGCGGTTCGGCCATATGGCGCGGTCTGGCCGTGGTCGTGATGGGAGCCGGCATCGTATTGCTGGCAGTAGCGCCGGCCACGTCCCGCCTCCGGGTCGAGCACCTGGCCCACACCGCTACGGTTCTGTCCGACAAGGCGCTTCCCTCTCTCACCAAGGCTCTCGACGCCTTGGCCCACGGCCACGCCGGGCGGCCGGGTTCGGCCGTGGCCGAGCTTTCCGAGCTGAAGACGGCTACCAGGGCGCTCGAAGCCGAGCTGGCCGCCTACCGCGCGCCTGACGAAATGTTCACGCTCACCAAAGCCCTCCTCAGCGCGTCCGAACGGGTCGTTCGGCTGGCAGCCAGCGCCGACGCCGTGGCCCGCCTGGACGCCCGGCGCCTCGAAGAGCGGGTCGAAGAACGGATTGCCAGCCTGTCCAACGTCAACCGGAACCTGGTGGACTCGCAGTGGCGCCGGCGCCAGCTGCTGGACCGCACCGTGCGGGTGGCCGAAGGAGAACGGGCCCGGATCGCGGCCAACCTCCACGACGGCCCCATCCAGCGCCTGGCCGCCCTGGGCCTCGTGCTCGACCGGTGCACATTGCGCTTCGGCCGGGACGACTTCGACGGCGCGCTCGACCTCGTCAAACGGGCGCGTGAGGAGCTGAGCGAGGAGATCCGCAGCTTGCGGGAAATGATGAGCGAGCTCCGGCCACCCATCCTCGATGAGGGTGGCCTGGACGCGGCCCTCCGCGACCAGCTGGCCGGCTGGAGCGCGACGACGGGCGTCGAGAGCCGCTTCGAGGCCACCGGCCATGACCGGCTGACGGCCGATGTCGAGACGGTCGTTTACAGGGTGGTCCAGGAGGCGCTGGCCAATGTGGCCAAGCACGCCCGGGCCAGCCTGGTCACGGTTTCCATCAACCAGTCCGGCAAAGGGCTCAGCGTGGTCGTCTGGGACAACGGGAAGGGCTTCAACCCCCGCTCGCAGCAGGAAATGCTGCGCCACGGCCATTTCGGGCTGGTCGTGATGCGAGAGCGAGTGGAGCTCGCCTCCGGCCGGTTCGAGGTAAAGAGCGCCCCGTTGACCGGCACCCAGGTGATCGTATGGGTGCCGCTCACCTCGACCAGCGAGCCGGTGGAGGCGGCATGACACCCACCAAAGGGCCTCGTCTAGTGGTGGTCGACGACGACAGCCAGCTGGCCCAGGAGTTGGCCGGCCTGTTCACCGATGTCGGCTACGAGGTCACCGGAGTGGCCACCGCGGCCCGAGAAGGCATCGACCTCGTCGAACAGACCATGCCTGACGTGGTGCTCATGGACGTGAAGATGGAAGGCATGAGCGGGACCGAGGCGGCCGGCGTGCTCCGGCGCCGGCACCCCGACGTGCCCGTCATCCTCTTATCTGCGTATGCCGACGCCGGGATCGTCAAAGCCGCGCGTGACGCCGACGTGGCCGCGTACCTGGTGAAGGGCTGCACAGCCGGGGAACTGTTGTCGACCGTCGGGGCGGTGGTGGAGCGGCAGCAGCAAATCCACTCGGTTGGCGGCATTAACGCCGGTGACATGAACGGAGGTGGCGACCCATGAACTTTCCCAGCTGGCGCAACGGCGTCAGTCAGGTCTCGAGCACGCTGGCCCGCGCCTCCCAGAGCCGGGTAGAGCTCCCGCGCCTGAACCGGGCCACTCCGCCGGCCGGCGCCGGCACTAACCGGCTGGCCGCGCCATCGAGCCCGGTCTCCGCCCGCCAACGGCCTCGCTGCACGGCGTCTGCGGCCGCAGTCGAGGAGGCCACAATCGACGGGGACACAGTAGACGGGGCCACAGTCGACGGGGACACAGTCGACGGGGACACAGGCGACGAGGGCCTGGGACTGGGCGGTAGCCACCTGGTCGCCGGCCCGAAGACCTACACCGTGCTCATCGCCGATGACGCCACCGCCACCCGACGCGCCCTGGTCGAGCTGCTCGAAGACATCCCCGACCTCGTCTGCGTGGCCGCCGTCGGCGATGCGAACGCGGCGGTAATAGCGGCGGCCAGCTTCCGGCCGGACGTCGCCCTGCTCGACGTCATGATGCCCGGTGGAGGTGGCCTGTCGGCCGCCTTGGGCATCCGGGACGTTTCGCCTCAGACGAGGATGCTGGCCTACTCGGTGTCCGCCGACCGGACCTCGGTCATCCAGATGCTGCGCAGCGGGGCGCGCGGTTACCTCGTGAAAGGCTCACCGGCCAAGGACCTCATCGATGGCCTGCGCCGCTGCGGCGACGGTTTTACTGCCCTGTCAGAGGGGCTGTCCGAGCACCTGGTGGCGGAGATGGGCGAGCTCGGACGGGCCGAGCAGGAAGACAGCGCCGCCGCTCGGGCCCGCTACGAACGCTTTTTGAAGCTCCTTCAACCGGGCGGCTCGACCCCCACGTACCAGCCGGTCGTCAACCTGCGGACGGGCGGCCTGGCCGGCTACGAGGCCCTCACCCGCTTCGGCGACCAGATGGGTTCGACCACCGAGGAGATTTTTCGCGAAGCCCACCAGGTCGGCCTCGGCGTGGACCTGGAGCTGCACACGGCCCGCTTGGCTGTCAACGCCTTTGGCCCCGAGATGGCCCGGTCGGAGGACACCTACCTGGCCGTCAACGCCTCGCCCGGCCTGCTCTACCGGCCTGCTCTGCTGGAAGTCCTCTCCCAGCTGCCGGCGGAACGCGTCATCGTGGAGATCACCGAGCAGCGCCAGTTCGAGTCGTACGTCCAGCTACGCGAGACCGTCCAGCTCGTCCACGAGCGCGGTATGCGGGTGGCGGTGGACGACACCGGGAGCGGTTTCGCCAGCCTCCAGCGGCTCGTCGACGTCCGGCCGGAGATAGTGAAGCTGGACCGGGGGCTCACCAGCCAGATCGATAGCGACGCCCCTCGCCGCGCCCTGGTCACTGCTATCCGCCACTTCGCCGATGACATGGGCATCACCGTCGTGGCCGAGGGCATTGAGCGGGAGGAACAGCTCATCGTCCTCCGCGACATCGGTGTCGATTGCGGCCAGGGGTATCTGCTCGGGCGGCCGGCGCCTCTTCCTGTGGGGAGTTGAGGGCGAGCCTTTCATCTGGGAAAGGGAGCACCGCATCTGCCCATACCATTTACGTGATGAACTCCGGCCCAGCCCGCTACATCCAAGCCGTCCACGAGAGCATCGTCGTTTTCGACGGGGCCACGGGGACCAACCTCCAGGCGCGCAACCTGGGGCCAGACGACTTCGGGGGCCCGGCCTTCGAGGGTTGCAACGAAATCCTGTGCGTGACCAGGCCGGACGTTATCGCCGACCTCCACCGGTCGTTCTTCGACGTGGGCTGCCAGGTGGTGGAGACGGACAGCTTCGGGTCCATCCCGTGGGTGCTGGCCGAGTATGGCATAGCCGGCCGGGCCAGGGAACTGGCTCAGGCTGCCGCGGCGATAGCCCGGGACGTCGCCGATAGCTACGGCGGGGACCGCTGGGTGGCCGGCTCGCTCGGGCCCGGCACCAAGATCGCCTCCCTCGGGCAGATCCCGTTCACCGACATGCGGGACGGCTACCAGGAGGCGGCGGCCGGGCTCATCGCCGGCGGCGCCGACCTCCTGATCATCGAGACGGTCCAGGACCTGCTCCAGGCCAAAGCGGCCATCATCGGCTGCCGGCGGGCTCTGGCCGAAGCCGGCAAAGAGCTGCCTATCCAGGTGCAGGTGACGATCGAGACCACCGGGCGCATGTTGATGGGCAGCGAGATTGGTGCCGCCCTCACCACCCTGGACGCCCTCCGCCCCGACGTGATCGGGCTCAACTGCGCCACCGGCCCGACGGAAATGGGCGAGCACCTCCGCTACCTGAGCGCTCACAGCCGGGCGCCTATCTCTTGTCTCCCCAACGCCGGTCTGCCGTCGGTCGTGGAGGGGCAGATGCATTACGACCTCACCCCGGACCAGCTGGCCGAACACCACCGCCGTTTCGCCGCCGACCTCGGCGTAAGCGTCGTCGGCGGGTGCTGCGGGACCACTCCTGCCCACCTGAAGGCGGTGGTGGACGCCGTTTCCGGTTTGACGCCGGCCCGCCGCGAACCGGACTGGGAACCAGGCTGCGCCTCCCTCTACACCCACGTCCCCTACGACCAGGCACCGTCGGTACTGAACATCGGTGAACGCACGAACGCCAATGGCTCGAAGCGCTTCCGGGAAGCCATGCTGGCCCAGGACTGGGACACCTGTACGTCGATGGCCAAGGAAGCGGTCCGGACCGGCAGCCATGTGCTCGACGTCTGCGTCGACTACACGGGCGCCGACGGCGTGGCTGACATGACAGAAATTGCCAGCCGGTTCGCCACCCAGGCGACTTTGCCGTTGGTGCTCGACTCGACTGAGGCGCCTGTTATCGAACGGGGCCTGCAGCACATTGCCGGCAAACCCATCCTGAATTCCGTCAACCTGGAAGAAGGCGACGCCGAGGGCACCAGGCTCGACAGCTTCTTGAAGCTGGCCCGCGACTACGGCGCCGCGGTCGTATGCACGTGCATCGACACCGACGGGCAAGCCCGGACCGCGGAGTGGAAATTGCGCGCCGCGGGGTCGATTTACGACCTGGCCGTAAACCGTTACGGCCTTCTCCCCGAGGACCTCTTTTTCGACGCCCTGGTGCTGCCGGTGAGCACGGGCATGGAGGAAAGCCGCCGGGACGGCATCGAAACCATAGAAGGCATAAAGCTCATCAAGGCGACGTACCCCGGTGTGCGGACCGTACTCGGGATTTCCAACGTCTCGTTCGGGCTGAGCCCGGCCGCCCGCCAGGCCCTCAACTCAGTATTCCTGCACGAATGCCAAAAAGCCGGTCTCGACGCCGCCATCGTCAACTCCGGGCGCATAGTGCCCCTCGACCGCCTTCCGGCCGAAGCCGTGAAGGTGTGCCTCGACCTCATATACGACCGCCGTGACACCTCCGCGGGCTACGACCCCCTGGCCGACCTGTTGCGCCTTTTCGAAGGGGCCGTGGCCGAGGGAGTGACCGAAGAAGACCGCAGTGACTGGCCGGTCGAGCGGCGTCTCGAGCAACGGGTCGTGGACGGTTCACGTGATGGCCTCGAAGCCGAGTTGGACGAGATGCTCGGGCTTGGTACCCCCGCCCTGGACATCGTGAACGGCCCGCTCATGGCGGGCATGAAAACAGTGGGCGAACTGTTCGGGTCGGGCCGCATGCAGTTGCCTTTCGTGTTGCAATCGGCCGAGGTCATGAAGTCGGCCGTGGCCTACCTGGAACCGCACATGTCCAAGTCTTCCGACCACGGGAGAGGCAAGATCGTGCTGGCCACGGTAAAGGGTGACGTCCACGACATAGGCAAAAACCTGGTCGACATCATCCTCACCAACAATGGTTACGAGGTTTACAACCTGGGCACCAAGGTGGCCATCTCGGATATGGTCAGCAAAGCCGAGGAGGTCGGCGCCGACGTCATCGGCATGTCGGGCCTGCTCGTGAAGTCGACGCTCATCATGCGCGACAACCTCCTCGAGTTGAACGAACGGGGCCTGGAAAAGTACCCGATAATGCTGGGCGGGGCCGCTCTCACCCGCACGTACGTCGAACGAGACCTGCGATCCGAGTACAAGGGCCGCCTTTTTTACGGCAAAGACGCTTTCGAGGGCCTGCGGACGATGGACAAGCTCATGGACATGGTCCGGTCCGGCCGCGACGACCCCGAGTTCGGCCGCGCCCTGGGCGGGAGAGCCGGGGTCCCTCCGCGGCGGAAGACCGAGGAGGTGGCCAACGGCCACACTGCGGCCCGCCCCTCCCGCGCCCCGTCGGTCTCCGCCGACCACCCGGTGCCGGTTCCCCCTTTCCTCGGGTCCCGGGTTGAGCGAGGCATCCCGCTGGCCGAGATCACCCGCTATTTGAACGAGACTTCCCTCTTCCGCAACCAGTGGGGTTACCGCCCGTTGAAGGGCGAGAACGATGCCGAGTTCAAGACCCGGGTGCGGGCCGTGCTCAGAGAACGCCTCGAAGCCGCCCGCCAGGCCGATGTGCTGCGGCCGGCGGTTGTCTACGGCTACTTCCCCGCCAACTCCGACGGCGACGACCTCGTCATCTGGTCCGACGACACTCGCTCGGCCGAGCTGACCCGGTTCAACTTCCCTCGCCAGGGCGAGGACCCGTGGTTGTGCATCGCCGATTTCTTCCGGCCCGTATCGTCGGATGAGCTCGACTACGCCGCCTTCCATATCGTCACCATGGGAGAGGCGGCGTCCAAGGAGACGGCCAGCCTGTTCAAAGACGACCGCTACGGCGACTACCTCCACCTGCACGGCCTTTCCGTGGAAATGGCCGAAGCCCTGGCCGAGTACTGGCACTGGCGCATCCGCGACGAGTGGGGCTATGCCCGGGAAGACGGTCCGACTTTGCAGGGTTTGTTCCGCCAGCAATACCGGGGCGGACGGTACTCCTGGGGTTACCCGGCCTGCCCCGACCTCGAGGACAACGCCCGCTGCGCCGAGTTGTTGGGGGCTGACCGCATAGGCGTGGAATGTGCCGAGGAGACGTCGTGGCAGTTCCACCCCGAACAGACCACCGCGGCCATAATCTGCCATCACCCCCAGGCCAAGTACTTCATAATCCGCAAGGGGGCAGCGAACACCAGCCTGGCCCTGGCCGCCAGCTCACCGGAGTAGCGCCAATAAGTGCTCCGGCCGGCTTGTCGGGGGTAACACTTTCACGTTGCGGGCTGACGCGCCGGCAACGGTGCCGAGAACTGGGACCGGCGGGGACGGCTTGACCGGGAAGCGAAGGCGAAGTTGGCCTCTTTGGCCTCTAGGCCGGCGTGTTGGCAGAGAGGCCTTCGGCGGCCAGTGCCGCCCAACCCCGGCTCGACCAGCCCCTGCCGTCGGCACCCACGACCAGTGCCTCGTAGCCGGAAAGGCCGTCCAGCCACGCGGGCGCCTTTGCCCCCATGGCCAAGGCGGCCGTGGCGTAGGCATCGGCGACAGTCAGTTCCGGCCCGACGAGGGTTACCGAGACGAGGCCGGTGGCGGGTTTGCCGGTAAAAGGGTTGAGGACATGCCGGCCCCGCTCGTACGTGCCCGACGTGGCCACCGCCCCGTCGCCCGGGGCCACTGCGGCGCAGTACGCCTCGGGCCTCAGCGGGTGCCGCACGCCGACGTGCCAGGGCACGCCCGGCCGGGGCTGACCCCTCACGACCACGTCCCCGCCCCCGTCGACCAGGTGGTTGGCCACCCCGGCCTCACTGAGCAGGCGAGAGGCCTCTTGTATGGACCAGCCCTTCACCACTCCGCTCGGGTCGAAGCTGCCACCCGCCCAGGCGTCGAAATAGCCGCCGGTTTCCTCGTTGAACCGATGGCACAGAGCCAGGACATGGCGCAACTCCCGGCCGCAAGCGCCAATTTCGAGCTCGCCGCGGTCGAAGCGGCACACCTCACTCTCGGGCTTGTACGTGCTGAAGGTTTCGTCGACCCAGTGCAACCACTCGACGGCGCGCCGGAGGGCGGCCTCGACTTCGGCGGCCGGCGCCAGGGCCGCCACATTGAAAGTGACGACGGTCCCCATCACCGGCTCCTGGTGGACGATGCCGGCGCCGGGGTGAGCGCCGGTCATTTCCCGGCTTGCGTGAGGGCCGACTGTAGCGACTGGGCGTAGGCGTCGCTGGTGAAAGTGGCGCCCGAGACCACGTTGATGTTCACGCCCTGGGCCGCCACCGTCTCTTGTTCGAGGATCGGCACGGCGTAGGAATTGATCATCTGCGAGCGCCCGTCGATGGCATTGTTCTGAGGTACGGAGACATTGGCAATCTTGCCGTCCCGCATGGTCACCGCCACCACGATGTCGCCGTAAAGGTATTGGACGTCCTGGCCTGTATAAGTCCGGGCCGCGGTCGCCGTCGTCGGCGGGGTCGTGGTCGTGGGGGCGCCGCTCGACGAAGGGCTAGTGGTGGCCGGGTCAGTCGGGGCCGGCGCGGTGGTGGCCGGCGGCACCGTGTTGGTGGCCGGCGCGCTCTGGCCGCCGTTCACGTTTACCCGTTGGAGCGGGTGAGGCCCCGAAGACTTGTAGCTCAAAAGTGCCACCAGGCCTACAACTGTGCCTGCGGTAGCGACCAAAGCGCGACGCATAACTTACCGTTATCCCTAAAGCTCGAACGACTCCGTGTGGACCTGGCGCCCCGGGAGGCCAAGGTCGTGTAACGACGAGCTGACCATTTCCGTAAAGCCGCCCGGCCCGCAGACGTAAACGTCGCGCTGGCCGATATCTCGCACCAGTAGCTGCAGGTGCGCCGGCGTCAAATACTCGGGGTGCTCGTCCCTCGGCCCCACCAGATAAAAGATCTTCGCCTTCCGTTTGGCCGCGATCTCATCGAGTTCGCGCCGGAGCGCCAGCTCATCGGGGTGGCTGGCCCGGTAAAGGAGGGCAACGTCTGCCCCCGGGACGGCAAAGGTCTCGAACAGCGCCCGTAGTGGGGTGATTCCCACTCCGGCCCCGATCAGCAGGACTTTGCGGCGCCGCCGCCGGTGCCTGGTGAAATTGCCGTACGGCCCTTCGAGCATGACCTTTGTCCCCGGCCGCAGCCTGGCCAGGCGGCCGCTATGGTCTCCGAGCGTCTTGGCCGTAAGGCGCAACCAGCGCCCGTTGGGAGCGGCGGACAGGCTGAAGGGGTGAGCTTGCCACCAGCCGTCACGGGTCAGGAAACGCCACATGAAGAACTGCCCCGCCTCGGCATCCAGATCCCAAAGCCGCCGGCCGGAAACGTAAACAGACGTCAGGCCCGGGCCTTCGCTGACGGTGCCCACGACCACAAAACGATGACGGGCCATATTGGTGATCGGCCTGACGACGCGGTAGCCAATGAGCAGGGCAGCCACGACGCCGTACATAACTATCCAAATAGCCCGGTTCAACGGGTGCGTGGCGAAATCCACCCCGGTATTGAACTGGTGGGCAAAAGACAGGGCCAGGGCAATGTACGTATAAAGGTGTACGAAATACCACGTCTGGTAGCTCACCCGGCGCCGAACGGCCCGCGCTGACAGAACGCCCACCAGTACCAGGAGGCCGAGGCCCACTGTGGCCGCCAGCATGTCGGGGTAGGACAGGACGACGGACGTCGTCTCTTTCACCAATCCCTCGTGGGCAGTGACGGCGTAGCCCCAGATGATCAGGACGGCGTGGGCCACCAGCAAGCAGATTGCGTACTCCCCGTTGCGCCGGTGCCACACGACGAGCCGGTCCATGCCGATGGCCCGGTCGAGCCAGGGGACGCGCCCCATGATCAGCACTTCGATGACGATAAGGTACGTGCCGACCAGGCCCGTCACCCGCCCGGCGGCCGTGAGCCACGGACCGAAACCCTGCACGCTGGCGGGCGCCGTGTCGTGCCACCACATATAGATGACACCCAGTGCACCGAGGACTACGAGGGCGAAAACCAGGCTTTCGCGGCCGGCCTGCGTGAGGCGGAGGACGCCACAGCGGCCAACGTCACGGGTCGTGACGCGTTGCGGCGGGGCGGCGGCCTGCGTGCTCATGACCCGATTATCGGCCAAGTACCTGACGCGAACCTGAGCGGAGGACTAACACTGGCCAAGCGGTGGGGGCCGTTTTAGCTGGCCAACGCCATAAACATGGCACCGTCTCACCCCCGTTTAAGTTTTGCAAATGGGCCAATTACATCGGCGGCCGGCCCGGCCGGATATCAGGCTTCGACGACCGTAAGCTCGTGCTCGGCCAGGTTGAGCGGACGAGGGCCGCGGAGCGTGGCAGCTACTATGTCCTCGATGCGCACCCCGAACTTTCCCTGCATGTAAATGCCGGGTTCAACGGAAAAGACGTGGCCGGCGGTTACGGGCGTCGAGTTCC
>DATJUH010000432.1:0-12392 GCA_035502515.1 Acidimicrobiales bacterium | reverse complement strand
CTGCATGCCGTAAGTCTAGCAATTTCTAAGGTGAGGTGACCACTCGTTAGAAACTGGTGCTCGGTCTTGGTGACGTGGTCAAACGTGTCGCCGGGTTGGGTGTCACACCCTGGCTGACGTCCCGGCGCGAGAGACTGGCCTAGCTCCGTACGGGGATTCTAAATTTTTCTAAGGCTAGGTGACCTCCCCTTAGACTAACTTAGACTCGGCCATGGCGGATGCTCGGATGCAGCCGCCCTGCGCGGAAAACTCTGGCGGCAACGAGACACCTCCCACTGGCGATTCCCCCTCATCTCGGACAGTACGTTAGAAGATCCGTTAGAAGCGCGCTCGGAGTTCAGGCCTGCGTGAGCTTTTGGTTTTGCAAACGGTTTGCGAGGGTGCACAGCCGGCCGGATCGACGGCAATGGGCGCTGTCAGTTGGGCCGGTACCTGCCGCATAAGCGCAACGTGCAGCTAATTCTGGGGAGGGCGTTGGCCTCCCACCACTGTGGTAACGGCATCGACGGTAACTCTCCCGTCCCGGCACGCGGCGCAGGTGCCGATCACGTCCAGGCGGTGGTCGCTGCTTACGAAACCGTTGACCTCGGCCATGTTGCCCAGGTACCGCGCCATCGCCTGCTCGAACGCAGGGGTCGGCGTGAGGTCGATGACCCGCCCGCAGCTCGTGCACAGCAGATGGTGGTGGTGCTCGGTGATGTCTTCAGCCAGTTCGAAGCGCCAGTACTCGTCGTTGGCCGGGACCCGCCGCACCACACCCGCTTGTTGGAGGTCGACCAGGTGGCGGTAGGCGGAGCTGCGGGGCAGGCGCGGTGCTCGCTCGGCGATGTCCTCGATGGTCACCGGGTGCCCGGCACTGGCCAGCAGCTCGACGATCACCCGTCGCCCGTGCGTGTAACGCTGGGAGATCTGCCGCAGCCGTTGTTTGGCCACGCCGTGCAGCGTTTCGTCCATTACCGCCATCCTAAGGTGCGGTGCCACCGGGCCCAGAGACGCCCGGAGACGTACCAAACCGCGGCCAGGCTGCCCACGAAGAAGCCAATAGGCCAGTTCGACCAGAACGAAGCCGCTATAGACAGCCACACGGTCAGGAGCGCCAACGCCGAAGACAGGGCCATAGCCCCCACTGGGCGGTTGGTGAGGTAGCGAGCGGCCGCCGGAGGCCCGATCATGAGGCTGAACACCAGCAGGGCGCCCACCACAGGCAGCGCCATGGTGGTGGCGGCACCGACAGCCAACAGGAACCAAAGCTCGGTCCGCTCAGGCCGCGTGCCCTGAGCTGCGGATAGTTCGGGGGCGACGGTGGACAGTACCAGGGGGCGGTAGACGAGCACGACCAAGCCGAGGCAAGCTGCCCCGATGGCAGCCGTGGGCAGGATTTCCGACGCGCTCACAGCCAACGGCTCGCCGAACAGCAACGAGAAGGTCTGCTCGGAGTACTCATTGCTCATGCTGAGGAAGAGGGCACCGATGCCGAGCAGCGTCACCAGGGAAAGGGCGGTGACGACGTCGTGGCGGCCGCGCCGGCCCCACCAGGCTATGGCGACCACCCCGAGCAGCGCGAAGACGCCCACCCCGGCCAGGGTGCTGACCCCGATCAGGGCGGCCCCGGCGGCCCCCGTGAAGGCGCCCTGGGGGATGGCATGGGCCGCGAAGGTGGCCCCCCGCAAGACCACGAAGAAACCTACGGCGCCGGCGACCACGGCCATGATGCTGGCCTCGGCCCACGTGTTGGCCATGAACCCGGTGAACAGCCCTGAGAACATATGTCTCAGTAGCTCCGGACTGTTGGCCGCGCAGGCTCGGCACGGGGTATGGCACGGGCCGGCGCCCTCGGGGAGCGGCGCGCAGCCCTGCCCTTGAGCTGGGAGAGGAGGTAAGCAGCGAGGACGAGCACCACGACGAAGAAGCTGACCGGCCAGCCCTGTTGGGTGGGTGGCCAGGTGTAGCTGTCGTAGGCCAGCACGACCCCGGCCCACGTGCAGGCGGTGCCCAGTGCGGCGGCCCAGGCCATGGCCCCACCCGGGCCGCGGGCGAGGCGCAACGCCGTGGCTGCCGGCCCGATGAGCAAGGCTGTGCTCAAGATGGCGCCGATCGTGATGGCGGAAAGGGCGACCGCCAGTGCCAGGGCGGCCATGTAGACGAGCCCCACAGTGCGCAGCCGCACCCGTTGAGCGGCGGCCAGGTCGGCGTTCACGGAGCTCAGCAATAACGGCCGGTAGACCAGGCCTATGAGCACCAGGGCAACAGCGCCCAGGGCGACCACCAGGGGCAGGGTCCCGGCGCTGACTGCGAAGATCGAACCGAACAGCACGGTCACCACGGCCCCGCTGGTGCTCCCGTTGGTGACGCTCAGGTACAAGAACAGCGCCGATAGCCCGAGAGCGGCCCCCAGCACTATGCCTGTGACGAGGTCCCGACCCCGGTGGCCAGCGGTACCCAGCAGCTCCATGGCGCCCCCACCGAGCAAACCGGCGGCCGCAAAGCCGAGCAAGGGGTTGATGCCGGTGACGGCGGCGGCCGAGCCGCCCGTTGAGGTGATGTCGGCCAAGGCGTGACCGGCAAATGACTGGCCCCTGATCACGGTGAACACGCCCACAGGCGCGCAGACACAAGCGACCACGGCTCCGACGACGACAGCTGTTTGCACCGCCGAGTTGTCAAAGATGCCGGGTTGGAAGATGGCGTGCAAGAGGGTCATAGGCGCGGGGAGCGCAGGCTGGCGGCGGACAAATGGCCGTCTTCCCTCTCGGGGCCGTGGTCCGGGCCGTAGCCCTCCGCGAGGCCGGGCTCACAACCCTCTTCGAGGTGCTCCTCGCCAACGGAGACGATCACCCGGCCATGGGCGTGGAAGACGTCGACGTGGCGCCCGTAGAGCCGGGAGAGCACATCGCTGCGCACCACTTCCTCGGCTGTCCCGGTAGCGGCCCGGCCGCCGGCCAGGTAGACGACGCGGCTCATGACGGGGAGGAGAGGGTTCATGTCGTGGGTCGACAGCAGGATGGCCACCCCTCGCTCCCGCGAGATGCGGCCCAGCAACGTGACGGTCTCCTGGGTGCTGCCCAGGTCGAGGCTGGCCAGGGGCTCGTCGAGCAGCAACAGGCGTGGTTGGCGAGCCAGGGCATGGGCGATGAGGACCTTCTGCTGCTCGCCCCCTGACAGTGCCCCGACGCGGGCGTCGAGCAGTGCCGAGCCGTCCACGGAGGCGAGCAGCGCCTCGACCCGGGCCCGCTTGGCGGCGGACCTCACCGGTATGCCCAGGCGCCGGCCGTCTATGCCCAGCTCCACCAGGTCCCGGGCCCGCACCGGGAGGTCCGGGTCCAGCAGCACTTTCTGGGGGACGTACCCGATCGAGCGTCCCCCGGCCAGGCTTACCCTGCCCGATGAAATGGGCTGGAGGCCGAGGATGGCACGCAGCAGGGTGGTCTTGCCGGCACCGTTCATACCGATGAGCCCGGTGACCTCTCCGGTGCCGACTGAGAACGACACCTGACGGAGGACCTGGCGGCCCGCCAAGGAGACAGACAGGTCCTCGACCCGCAGGATGGTGCCGTCCGGCACCTGGCTCGCCCGCTGGCGGGGCCAGTCCTCGGCCATTGTCACTGGCTCACAACCGCACCGTCGAGGTCCCCTTGACCAGGGCCGCCTTTAGGGCGTTGACTTCGGCCAGCATCCAGGACTGGTAGTCGTAGCCTGGCACGGGCATCGTCTCGTAGACACCCACTACGGGGACGTGGGCCTTGTTGGCCTCGGCCAGGAAGCTGGCGGTGAGGCTGTCGGTGACCTGCTGGTTGTAGAGGAAGACCTTGACCTTGTGCCCGGTGATCAGGCTGCCTTCGGTGCTTATGTCCTGAGGGGAGGGGTCGGTGCCGTTCATGATGGCTGACTGCAGGGACTCCGGCGTCATGATGTCAGCCCCGGCCGCCTGGAGCATGTAGTCCGCCACCGGCTCGGTGACGGCCACCGGTGTGCCCCCGTACTGCTTTTTGAAGCTGGCCACGGCCGCCAGCCAGGGTTGCAGTGAGCTGACGAAATGGGCCTCCTTGGCCTGGAAGTAGCCGGCGTGGGCGGGCTCGAGCTTGGACAGGTCGGTCGCCACGGCCTTGGCCACCAAGGGCATGGTGCGCGGGTTGTACCACAGGTGGGGGTTGAAGATGTCGCTGGAGAAGCCGAGGAGCTTCTGAGCGACGATAACGTCACGGCCGCGTAGAGGGCTGGCCGCCTCGATCTTGTTCATGAAGCTGTCGTAGCCCACGCCGTTCTGCACTATGAGCTGCGCTTTGCTGACCACCTCGGCCACGCCGGCGCTGGCTTCGAACTCGTGGGGGTCGGTGTTCGGGTTACTCATTATGGCGCTGACCCTGACGTAGGGGCCGCCGATCTGTGAGATGACGTCGGCGTACTCGTTTTCGGCCCCGACGGCCACGACAGGCCTGGCATTGGTCCCGGCCAGAGCCGGGCTGGCCATGGACGTGGAACCGGCGGCGACCAGGGCCAAGATGGCGGCACCGGTGGCCAAGGGAGCTTTAGAAGAGAAGATCATGTTACTGGATACTACTCCGAGACTGGGTCTCGATGCAACTCCGGTCGGGTGCGACGACCAATTGGGCCCCACAGGGGTGACTGAGTTGTAGCTTGTCCTCGTGGTGCAGGGTCGAGGACGCTTGCCCAGGTCGTCCTTCTTGGGGGCTTGGCGGAGTGCGGTTCGGTGCTGCTTTCTTTGACGAGCGAGCAGCGGGGCACGCCGATTCGAAACACACACGTTGGCCCCGACCTAGGCGTCCCCACCGAACAGTGCCGGAACCGGCCCCCCCATAAGGTCGGTCACACGTCAGGGGACCGGAGCTGACTGACACCCATTCGGAGACCGCTGACATTGTGTCGGGTAGCCCACTCACACTGGCCCTGAGCGGGATGACTTGCGCATCCTGCGCGGCGCGCGTCGAGCGGCGTCTTAACCGGATCAAGGGAGTGACAGCTCGGGTCAACTACGCCAGTGAGCGGGCCTACGTGGCCCTGCCGCCCGACATCGCCATTGGGCAAGTGCTCGAGGAAGTCAATGCGACCGGCTTTTCGGCCCGAGTGGTCAGCGAGGACGGGCCGCAAACCACCAGCGACAACGACAGGGTGGCATACCTCGGCCGCCGCCTGTTGGTCGCCGGTTTGCTGCTTATGCCCATATGCGACGTTTCGGTGGTGTTCTGGGCCATACCGCTGACTAGGTTCCCGGGCTGGCAGTGGGTGACACTGGCCTTGGCCGCCCCCGTCATCTGCTGGGCCGCGTGGCCGTTTTACCGCGGCGCGGCACTTGCGGCCAGGCACGGCGGCACCAGCATGGACACGCTCGTGTCCATCGGCATACTGGCCGCGACGGCGTGGTCGGTGTACGCCATGTTCTGGCATGACACGGGTCACGTGTCGCGGTCGCTGCTCTGGCTTCTGGCGCACGGGTCCGTCGGTGGCATCTACTTCGAGGTCGCCGCGGGGGTGACAACTTTCTTGCTCGCCGGCCGGTACTTCGAAGCGCGTGCCCGGAGGCGGGCCGGTGATGCGCTCAGCTCGCTCGTAGCCCTGCGCGCCAAAGACGTGGCCGTGCTTGGGAGTGACGGGTCCGAACGCCGGTTACCCGTGTCAGCGTTGGCTGTCGGGGACCGGTTTGTTGTCCGGCCTGGCGAAGCCATCGGTACTGACGGCCTTGTGGAGGTCGGCGAGTCAGCTGTCGACTGCAGCGCCATGACCGGCGAAGCAGTGCCCGTCGATGTCCATCCAGGCGACCTCGTCACCGGCGGCACCGTCGTGCTGAGCGGGCGACTGATAGTACGGGCCACCCGGGTGGGGCCCGACACACAACTGGCGCAGATGGTGGCCCTCGTCGAACACGCCCAGAACGAAAAGGCTGCCGCCCAGCGATTGGCCGACCGCATATCTGGCGTCTTTGTCCCAGTTGTCCTGGCGCTGGCCTGCGCCACTTTCGCAGGTTGGCTCGTTACCGGCCACGACGCGGCCCAGGCGGCAAGCGCTTCACTTTCGGTCTTGATCATCGCCTGCCCATGCGCGTTGGGCCTCGCCACTCCGGCCGCGCTGGTCGTGGCCAGCAACGAGGGGGCCAGACAGGGGATTTTCTTCAAGAGCTATCGAGCGCTCGAACAGTCGCGCCACATTGACACGATGGTGTTGGACAAGACAGGGACTCTCACCGAGGGCCAAATGGGCGTTGTGGACTTGTGGGTTGGCCCTGGTGTTAGCGAAGAGGATCTGCTTCGCTGGGCCGGGACAGTTGAGGCGTGCTCCGAACACCCGATAGCGAAGGCCGTGGCTGCGCACGCTGCGGCGCGGCTTGGCTCTTTACCAGTAGCCGAGAAATTCGAAGCTTTCCCTGGGCGCGGCGTAACTGGCTTTGTGGACGGCCACCGCATAACCGTTGGCAAGAGCGTGATCGCCTCGACAGGGGCTGATGCCTTAGCGGAACCCGCCTTAAGTTGGTATATCGACACGGAAGCTCAGGGTCACACGACGGTCCCAATTGTTTGCGACGATATTTTGGTCGGTGTCGTCGCGGTATCCGACACGTTGCGCCCGACGGCCCGAGAGGCCGTGGCGGATCTTCGGGGGCTCGGGCTGCGTTGCGTTCTGGTCAGTGGTGACAGTGAGGTAGTCGCACGCACGGTTGGGACTTCGCTCGGTATTGCAGAAATTGTGGGTGGTGCCCTTCCAACCGAGAAGGTGGGTGTCGTAGAGGGGCTACGGGCCGAGGGCCGGACGGTGGCGGTCGTCGGGGACGGGGTTAATGACGGCCCAGCACTGGCGGTCGCCGATCTGGGTATTGGCCTCGGCTCGGGGACAGACGTAGCCATTAATGCAGCAGATGTAATTGTTTTGCGTGATGACCTCAGGGTGGTCGCTAAAGCCGTGACCCTCTCACGGAGGACCTTGCGGACGATCCGGGGCAACCTAGCGTGGGCCTTCGGGTACAACGTCGTAGCTATCCCTCTTGCCGCCGCCGGCGTCCTGGACCCGTTGATCGCCGGGGCAGCCATGGCGCTGTCGTCTGGCTTAGTGATTTATAACAGCTCCCGGATCGCATCACGCGACGCCAGAGAGGCGAGCCCAGAGCTCGAGAGCGAAAGCACCATGCCAGCCGAGCCGGTCTGGGCACCGACGGCTGGATAGGTGGTGAGAAGTTCGAGCG
Source organism: Acidimicrobiales bacterium (assembly GCA_035502515.1). GTDB lineage: Bacteria > Actinomycetota > Acidimicrobiia > Acidimicrobiales > Palsa-688 > Fen-671. The sequence continues at coordinate 5,203 of DATJUH010000432.1, read as the reverse complement.
TAACGTCTGCGGCCAAGTTCAGTGTCGCAACTGACGCTGAACTCCGGTCATTCGCGCAGGGCCTGCTGTAGCGCGGCCAGTTCGGACGCGGTCATCGTCTGGACGAAGGCGGCGAGTGCGACTTCGGGATCGTCGCTAGCTCCCAGGGCCTCGCGCATAAGAGCGGCGGTGTGCTCGGCTCCCGTCCCGATGGCCGCGTACCGTCGAGTGCGGCCTTCCAGACGCCGTCGGGTCAGTCCCTTGTGCGACAGGCGGTCGAGCACGGTCGAAACGGTGGTGTAGGCGTAGCGAGGCAGGCGGTCCGCGATTTCGCGCCCGCTCAACTCCGCTCCGGCCGCCCAGAGGACCTCCATGACCTGCTGTTCGAGACGACCGAGGCGGACGGTGTTGCACCTGCATTCTTCGCACACGCACGGGTCGCAGGTGCACCTCGGGTTATCGCAGAGATTTGTGACCGACAAGACGGCTTCCTAGAGTGGCGGTGGTTGTCAACATGTTAGTTAGCCCGGCGACCTGCGAGGCGGGCCCTTGACCATTTGCCGCCAAGCACATGATTAGGTTGACAACGGTTTCGAAGGAGGCAGTCAATGCCAGGCCAGGAAAGCGCGTCGGTCCCTGCGGAGACGCCCCTGCGGGAGGATGGCCAGCCGCTCGTCACCGTCGAGTTAAAGATCACCGGTATGCACTGCGCGTCGTGTTCGGCCCTCATCAATGAAACGCTGGCTGACAGCCCTGGCGTCTTAAAGGCCTCCGTCGACCTCGAGCCGGGCCTCGCCGTCGTCGCATATGACCCCCGTGTGGTGACGCTCGAAGGCTTGGTGTCGATGATCGCCGAGCTCGGTTACGGGGCCGCCCTCGTCGACTAGTGACGGTACAGGTGTGCCGCCGGGTCGGGCCCGCTCAGCCAGCACCTTTGACGAGCGAGACCAGAGCCTTGGGTTATTGCCTCGACGGATTTCAAGTCGACTGCACGAGGAACGAGGCACAGGCCATTCCACCCTGGCCACGGTCGGCAATGCCTCCCACTCAAGCTACAAATCTCGGAACGGGCCCACAATGTGGCTTCCACGTCGATCCCACTGGGGTCCATGTTTTTACGTTTTGCGCCGTCTCGCGTCGCAGTACTACGTTGCGTAGTAGTAACGCCTACGAGGGAGGGGCCGAAGTGGCGATTAGCCAAGCTACGAGCCCTCAGATGACCGTAGCCGCAGTCCAGACGCCGCCCGCAGTGGCGGTTGCACGCCAGCCCAGGGACCTGCAACGAACTGCTCAGCTTGGGTTGGCGACGATCTGGCTGCTCGACGCCGTCCTGCAGCTTCAACCGTTCATGTTCACTTCGGGTGCCAACGGTTTCAGCGCCATGATCGGAGGGACGGCGTCGGGGAACCCAGCCTGGGTCGCCCATACGATCACCTGGAACGCCACCATCGTCGATCACCACCCGGCGCTCAACACTGCCTTCGCTCTGGTCCAGTTCCTGATCGCCTTCGGCATCGTCGGACGGCGGACATGCAAGGCGGCGCTGGGACTATCGATCGTTTGGGCTATCGGCGTGTGGTGGTTCGGGGAAGGCCTCGGCGGCGTTTTTGCGGGCAATGGGACGCCGTTCGCAGGGGGGCCGGGCGCCGTGCTCTTTTACGGTTTGCTGGCGGTGCTGCTTTGGCCGGCGAGCGGGCCCGACATACCTTTTGTCGCCGCCAGATCGGTGGGCGCAGCCGCGGCCCGGGCGGTCTGGGCGGCACTATGGGGAGTCCTAGCCGTGCTGTCTGTGGTCGGGTCGGGCCTCTCATCCAAGGCGTTGAACGGGATCGTTACCGGGATGGCCAGTGGCCAACCTGGCTGGCTGGTCCACCTCGACCGGTACTCGGCTACGCTGCTGCTCCACCATGGGACAGCATTGCCGATTTCGCTGTGCGTTTTTTGTGCCGTGGTCGCCATCAGTGTTTACCTGCCCGTGCCTTGGGCAAAGGTGGCCATTGTGCTGGTAATCGCCGCTTTCGGGTTCATTTGGGTCGCCGTCCAGAACTTCGGTGGCATCGTGGCAGGAGGGGCCACAGACCCCAACTCAGGCCTGCTGGTCATCCTGTTAGCGCTCGTCTACTGGCCGCTCACCCAGGTCCGCAGTCAACCCGGATATGGGCTCGAGGCGGACAACCGGCCTCGTCTAGTGGACATCAGGGGAGGTTGCGGATCATGACCATGACCCCTGCTTGGCTTTACTACCTCTGTGGTGTCCTCATGCTTGCCGTGGCCGCGTACTCGATCGGTTTGCTATTAATTTCCCTTAGGACCGGGCGCAAGGCTGGACGCGACGTCGAGCTATCGCATGTGTTCATGGGCGTGTCGATGGCGGGCATGTTCGTCGCAGACTGGGCCTTCGGCCCGAGCGGTTTTTGGGAGCTCGTCTTCGTTGCATTCTTGACCTGGTTTGTAGTGCGCGCCGTCCGATCGGTGGTGACGTACGGGCCTCATGTCCCCCACACGGCCGTGCACGCCCTGATGTCGTTCGCCATGTTGCTGATGTACTGGTTCCCGATGGGCAGTGGTACCGGTTCGATGTCGATGTCCGCCTCGTCCGCCGCCACTGGTCGGGTCGACCCGGGGCTGGCCTTCGTCGTGGCGTTTCTCCTGCTCGGCTCGGCCATATTCACTCTTGCCTCACCCACGAAGGGCCGCTCTGTCTATGGAAGCCACAACGCGTTAGTGGCCGCCGGGGCGTCGGCCAGCGGCGGCTTGGTCCAGGCTGAAGGTGGCCTAACCGTCCATCCGGCCACGCACTCATCATCGTCCGACAACTTTGTCCTAGCCATATCCAGGCCGGTATTCGTGGACCTCACTCACGTGGCTATGTCGGTGGCGATGGGCTTCTTGCTCATCCTCATGATTTGAGACCTCTTTCGGCCTACGGCCTTCCACCTCGATGAAAGGGAAATGGACGGCACGAGTTCGACCCTGCCGATGTCGCCTTCGGGCGTCGGGGCGCGCGGCGTCGAATTATTCCAGGAGGCCTTGACCGACCCACTCCCCTGGCCGCTCGGCCCGGGGGGCAGAGCGGCAACCGCACTGGCAGTGTGGACGGTGAACCGTTCAAGGGCATCGTGCCGTGACAATTTTGCGAATATAGGGATGAACGCCAAACGCGGGTTTTGCTGATAGGCGCCAGGTCTTGGGCGCTATGGAGGTCACCAGTGAGGAGGTAAGCCTGGCTGACCAGCCGGCCCCGCTCTTCCCGGAAGAAGGCATCGAAGGACTCCTCGTCTCCACCGTTGCTCATGCTCGGCTTGCATCGTGCCTTCCTCCCGAGTATGTACACAGCCGAAAGGGCCAAATGGTTGCAGCGCCCGGAGGATTTCTGGCCGCTCGTCAACCCGGCGGTAAAGCACTGGAGGCGGGGTTCCTGCCGATGCTCAGGCGCGGCCCGGCGTCCCGCTATTGACGCTTTGACCAAGCAGTGCCCACCACCCGCTTGAGCCTCGGTAATCTCCCAGATCTGGTCTTTTATGCGTGCTTTTCTGACCGGGGACGACCGGGCGGCGCAAGGACCCTCCGTCGACGGCGGTGCTTTGCTCCCTGCTTGCGTCGCCACCGCCCAACTCTCAGCTTGTGGTGCACACCGGTGCCATGATGGCCCGGTGACTAATGGTGGCCCGGCAGATTGGATGGGGCGGCACGAAGGCGTGCGCCTCCGCCCGGTCGAGGAGCGAGACCTCGGGCTCCTGGAACGCGGCTCGATCGACCTGGCTTTGAGCGAGCCGTTCGAGTGGCATGGTTATCGCGACCCGACCGTCCACCGGCGCCGGTGGGAACAAGACCGTTATCTCGGCCAGCAGGACTCGATGCTCGTGGTGGCGTTGCCGGACAGGGACCGAGCCTTCGCCGGGTTTGTCGTGTGGCGGGCCGTCGCGCTTGCAGGACCGGTTGTCTGCTACAACATCGGTATCCTTCTCCTCCCCGAGAGACGAGGGCAGGGGCTCGGTTCAGCAGCACAGTGCCTACTTGCCGAACACCTCTTCTCCACAACACTCGCTAACCGCGTCGAGACCGTACCGAGGCGGAGAACATCGCCGAACAACGCGCCCTGGAAAAAGCCGGGTTCCAGAAGGAGGGCCTGCACCGTGGTCGTGGTTTCCGCGACGGGCGGATGGTTGACGGCATGACTTATGCCCGGCTCCGCTCCGACCCACACCCTTAGGGATGGGCAAGGGCCGGTGCCCGCCTCGTGAGGACCGTGGGCCCAGCACCAAAACGAGCGCCGACTTGGCATTCTCGGAAATCGAACTGGAGCGCACGACACGGACCACACCCGTTTTGTGGCTGTTCGGCCCACCGGGTGTCGGCAAGAGCACGGTTGGGTGGCAGATCTACCGCCGGCTAAGGTCGAGCTCTCGGGTTTGCGCATATGTGGATATCGACCAACTTGGCATGTGCTACCCCGAACCGAGCTCAGACCCGGGCCGGTACCGCTTGAAAGACCGGAACTTGGGCGCCATAGTGGCCCACTTCGCCGCTACCGGGGCGCGCGGCGTGGTGGTGTCAGGTGTTGTGGACCCGGTTGGTGGCACCGGTCTGACCGAACTGGCGAACCTCAAGGTCGTCCTTTGTCGGTTGCGTGCCGATCCCGACCAGCTCCGACAACGGCTTCAATCTCGGCGTGGCTCGTTCGCCGGGGTCGAGGACGCCATTGCCCAAGCCGTGAGGTTGGACATCTCTCGGTTTGCCGAGGCTCTAGTGGACACCACCGATTTGACTGTCGAACAAACCGTCCACGCTGTACTGCGGACCTCTGCCTGGGTCCCTTACCCCGGACTTCCCGAGCCGGTGGCCGACCTACGGGACCGCCCACCGAGCGCGACCGGCGGTCAGGTCATCTGGTTATGTGGCCCAAGCGGGGTCGGCAAGTCAACCATCGGCTTCGCCTTGTACCTCAGGCTCTTGCGAGCCGGGCACACGGTCGGCTACATTGACGCCGACCAGCTCGGGTTCTGCGGCGTCGGGCCACAGGATCACTGGCTGAAAGCCCGCAACCTTTCGGCCGTTTGGGAGAACTACCGCTCAACTGGCGCCGAGACGTTGGTAGCTGTGGGGCCGATCCATGACGCTGGGGATGCCGGCGTGTACGAAGCGGTGTTGCCCCAGGCGTCGTTCAACTGGTTCAGGCTGCACTCCGGCCCCAGCGAGCTTGAGAGACGGGTACAGGCACGAC
>DATJUH010000431.1:0-10058 GCA_035502515.1 Acidimicrobiales bacterium | reverse complement strand
GGCGACCGTGAAGCCCTGCTCGAAGCCCGACCGGCTGATCTTGTACCAGGCGCTAAGGCCGTGCCCCAGTGTCTCGCTTACCCCGGGGGCGCCGAAGACGAACGGCCCGGGGGTAAGCGCTTCAGTGTGCGTCCGCTCGATCGAGAGAGGCTGCAACCCGAAGCTCGGCCCGCCGTACTTGGCCCGGAACGAGACAGCTCCGGCGTGCCCCCAGGATAAGCTAATCCCGGCGGGCGAGCTAACGGGCCGCGACGACAGCGTCTTGTCGATGGCCAACTGGAGGTTCGGGGGTACGGCGGCCCGACTTCTGTGCGGCAACGGTCCGTTCGCGTTGGCGCCAGCTGACGAGTCGGGCGTGGTACTTCCACCTGAGAGGGCGGCAACCGGCCGCTTCACCGCCGTCGCCCTGTGAACAGCAAGGGGGACCATAGCCACCAGCGCCAAAATGACGAGGGCCGTTGCGACCGTGAGCGGGGCCCGGTTTAAAAGCCAAGAACTTGCTGCGCCCCGGCTCCCCCTGTCATGGACAGAAGGTGCGGCTACGCCATCGCCTTCGGGAGAACCCACAGAAGGGGGCTGGTCGGCCCGCCGGCCGTCGGCGCCGTTCGTGCCGGTCTGGGCCTCAGGGCCTTTTATTGAGAACGTTACAACGTGATTGTGGCGCACCAGTTCGTCCTTCCTCGTGGGTTTTGCGTATTGCTCCTACGAGAAATGGTGCAATTTTTATAGTGCTTTGTCCCTAGGGAAATCCCCTAAACAAAGCCGAGGGGCGGGATAACTTATTTCGGGGCCCGGGACAAAGACACCGACACCCATTCAAGGGTGCCATTTCGTATAGCGCTCAACTAAAGCTGGCGGCTATCGTTCGTCAATGCGGGCTTGTCACCACCCAATTTCCAACCTCAAGCTGGTCGGCGGCCGGGCGTTGCTCAGGATCGCCACCGAGCTCTGGCCGTTGACGTCGTCATATGGGAAACCATAAGCCAGCCCGTCGATGGCCACCGTGTGGAAAAACTTGGCGTAGTCGTTCTCGGCCCCGCCCGGGTAGTAGTCAGAAGCCGTGGACCACTCCGAGGTATGCAGGGCTACGCCGCGATTGAAAGCGGCGCAGAAGTCTGCGCCCAACTGGAGCTCGGGCGTGGACATGCCGACTGAGGCCAGCGCGCCGGAGCACTGCACCACGTCGGTCGTGGTCGGTTCGGACAGGACGTAGGGCCCCTGGCCGTTCTCGGTGAAATGGAGCTGGCCCCCTTGGACCTGGCCGGCGAACCTCACCCCGTCCTGGTTGAGCTCGAACCTATGGTTCGTGTAGTAAGACCAAGCGGCCGAGATCCGCCCCCGGAGATAGCCGGCTTCGGGGCCGCCTGGTGCGAACGAAAGCGACGTCCCGGGTGAGAGGATCCGGTACATGCCGGCCAGGGGCAGGAAGGCGGCGCCGACAGAGGCGCGGTAGTCGGCGTAGACCTTGCTCCTCGACAACGTGATCCCGAGGGTCTTGTCGTAACCGGACGATGCCTGTTGCAGCCGGGCCGCCAGGGGCAAGCCGAACATGTCCACCTCGGTGGTGTTGCCTCCGAAGGGGATGGAGCCGTAGTCATAAGTGAACTCGTACCAGTCGTAATAGACGTCGGCGTTCGGGTCGGACGGGTTAACGGGGTCAGGCCCGGCCCACCCGCCGTTGTTGGCCGTCACGGCGATGTACAGGGGGGAGCCCAAAGACACGTATATACGCCCGCCCTGGAAGTCGGGCGGGACCTCGACGGTCGAGCGCTGGGCCAAGGTGAAGGACATATCGGGGTAGTCGACACCGTGCTTGGTAAGGTGCCCGGGCGCGGTGGCGTCCAGGTGGTTGATGTGGACAGCCGAGCCGTCGGGACGAAGGTAGGACCACTGGCCGGGCGACGCCTGGCCGATGATGGTGATGTAGATCTGTTTGTCGGACCAGGCCCCCTTGGTGGCGTTGTCGAAGACGACGGGGAACGACCCGGGCAACCCCGCCGCTTCGGTGACCATGTCGTCCGAGGCCGGTGGAGATGCGGTAAGCGCGGTGTGGGCACTCGGCGGGCTGGCCGACGCCAGGCTGCCGCCTAGCAGCGTCGGGACGGCGGCGAGGACGGCGATCACCTCGAGGGCTAGCATTTGCCCCTCCTTACGGTCGTTTAAGCTCATCTGGCCTCACCCTTTCACCGGTCGGATGTCAGCCCTGACACGATCCGTCGCTGGTAAAGCAGCACGAGGATGACCACCGGGAGCGTGACCGCCACGGCCACAGCGGCGATGGTCCCGTAGGGGTGCTGGAACTGTGACGCACCGGTGAAAATGGCCAACGTAGCCGGTACAGTCCGCGCCGCCGTCGTCGATCTGAGCGAGAACGAGAACAGGAAATCGTTCCAGCAGAACATGAACATTAGCATCGCCATTGAGAAGACCCTTAACGGCACGACGACTTGACCCACGGTTTGGAAACTCCTGACGCCGTCCCAGGTCGCGGTCTGGAGCGGCCCGGATAGCGTGCCCCGGCGCACTTGCGCGGCGAGGGGCCCCCGGCCAGCCAGGGCAGGATCCACTTGGATCCGCGAACTCAGCCGTCCAGGTCATGTCCAGCCCGAGTACATCACCCGGGTACATCAACGGAGTGGTGAGCGGCGGCGGAGCGAAGGGCCAGTTGCTGACGCTGGTTATCGGCGGAGGCGGGCACGACCTGCAATCGATACGGTAGGCCGCCAACACGCCTGCAGAGATGCCAACGTGAGCAGCCCAACTAGGGGTATGACGAAGCATCCGCACCACTACTAATGTGCGGCTCCCCCGGCCAAAGCGCCCTAGGGACAGGCCCTAAACGTCAGGGCTTTGTGCTGCCTAGTGGGGGGAGGGCTCGTCACTTCCCCTGGGTGGGGTCGAAGCGGTAGTGACGGTTCGGGAACACCGAGGCGTGGGTCGATATGGGCGGTGCCCCACAACCCGCCCTTGGCCAGCGCGCGAGCGGGCCGTAGTGATCAGACCCAGCGGTGCGGCCGCTGATAAACATTTGCATGTGGCGTCTTATCGAAGGAATATTCCTTGTATAGCCGAAGCCGGACTACACCTGTCAAGAGCGAATATCCCTTCCGTTTTTGAGAAACCGAACAGGCGGCCGCCATCGATGGTGGCGCCACGTTGGAAGAGTTGTGGTCAACCCCCGTGGGCGCCCTTGGGTACTGGCGGGGAGGCCGTCCCCGTCAGGGCCCCACCCGGGCCGGGTGCGGAGCATCTTCATCCTGAGAAGCGCGTCCGACGCCCAGGCGGAACGCGAGGCGGCCATGAGTGGTGCACGGGCAGGTGGCGAGCGTTCCTACAGCGGTGCCGGACCGCCGGCCCCGACCCACACTTACGGTGGGGGCCGCAGCACGAGGAGAGAATATCTAGACTGGCAAGTGACCTTGTCCGTGGGTGTGGCAGGAATCCGTGGCTAGGAGGTGCGGTGCAGGACGTGTTCGTCGGCCGGAAGGCGGAGCTGGCTCGCTTCGGCGACGTGATGGCCCGCGTGCGAGGAGGTCAGCCTTGCCTGGTAACCATCGAGGGCGACTCTGGCGTCGGAAAGACGGCCCTGGCTCGGCGGTGCCTGGCGTCGTCGCCCGAGCTGACCGTCCTGTGGGCACGAGCTGACCAGAGCGAGTCTGACCTCGATTACGGGGTCGTTGGTCAGCTCCTGTACCCCCTGGCGCGGCGAGAGGGCACGGAGGGCACGTTCCTGGCGAATAGTACTTCGAGTTCGAGCCCCTTCGCGGTGGGCGCGCGGCTGCTCGGCTTTGTGGGTGACCAGCTGGCTGCGGGCCCGGTCGCGGTGGTCATCGACGATGTGCAGTGGGCCGACCGGTCATCGGTGGAAGCCCTGTCATTTATGTTCCGTCGGTTGACCGTAGACCCGGTGGTGGTGGTCGTCCTGGTACGGGGCCAGCGCGACCGCCTGGACGAGCCGACTCACCGGATGCTCCTGAGTATTGCGGACTGCCAGCGCATGGCGATCTCCGGCTTGAGCATCGACGACGTGGCGTCCCTGGCCGACGCCCTTGCAGCCACGCCGCTGGACGCCGGCGGCATCGAGCGCTTGTACCGCCACACGGGGGGCCACCCGCTGTACCTCCAAACTGTCCTCGGCGACACCGAGGCCATGGCCCGCACCGGTCTGGACGGGGCTGATGTCCCCTCATCCTTGGCCGCGGCTATAGGGGACCAGCTGGCGGTGTTGCCGGCGGCGACCCGATCACTGCTGGAAATGTTGGCTGTGGTCAATGCCCCGGTGCCGTTGGCCGCGCTGGGCGAGGCAGCCGAGGTGGAGTCGCCCAGCACGGCTGTTGAGGCGGCAGTTGCGGCTGGCTTGGCCGATCTATGGCCGCATGACCTAAGCCGCCATGTCGTTATCCGTCACCCACTGCAGCGCGACGCGGTCTACGCCGGCATTGGTGCGGCTAGGCAACGGGAGCTGCACGCCCGAGCTGTGGGCCTGGTCGACGAGACAAGCGCCTGGGCTCACCGGGTGGCGTCTCTGGAGCGTCCCGATGAGAGCCTGGCCCTGGAGCTCGAGCGTCTGGCGGGGCAAGACGCGCTCGACGGCCACTTCGTAAGGGCTGCCACTCGCCTGAAGTGGGCCGCCGGAATCTCGTCCTCCCACGCCGACCGCGAACGCCGGATGTTGACCGCCGCCTTCCACCTCACGGTGGCCGACGAGGCGCGAGTGCTGGCCTTGCGCCCGGCCGTGGAAGCCTCAGCACCCTGTGCGTTGCGCAGTTGCACGTTGGCCACGATGGCCTTCTCCGCTGGGGAACTGGCCGAGACCGAGCGGCGCTTCAAGGAAGCCTTTGCACAGGTGCAGTCTGAGCCCGACAGCGAGCTGCTGGCCGCCCTCATCGCCAACCGTCTGGCTGCCACCTACACAGTCCTCGGCGAGGGCGAGCGGGCGACAGAGCTGGCGAAATGGGCGCTGGCCCGGGAGTGCCTAGGCCCGGCGGCTGTCGGGCGAGCGCACACCAGTGTTGCGGTCGGCGTGGCCCAGACAGCCGGCCCGCGTCGCGCCTTGTCCGAATTGGCCCACCTCGATGCTGACCCGGCGCTGGTCGACCCAGTCGAAGTCGACAGCCTGTGCTGGCGAGGGGTATGCCGCTTGCTGACCGGCGACCTCGGAGGAGCCATCAGCGACATGACCGCAGCTCTGGCGATGGTGCGCAACGGCGCCACCGTCACCTTGGGCCTGCGGGCCTACGCCTATCTGGCCCTGGCCCAGTACCTGGCAGGCCAATGGGACGATGCGCTGATCACCGCCGAACAGGGCTTGTCCGTGGCGGCTGTCCGTCCCCGTCGGCCCGAGCTACCCCTGATGCACCTCGCCGCTGGGTGCATCGCGGCCGGGCGAGGACTGGCCGACGATGCTGAAGGCCACGCCAGTGCGGCTGAGGAGGTGGCTTCCAGCCTCACGTACAGCCACGAGAACGTCTACGCCGCGATGGCCCGAGCCCTGGTCTGCCAGGCGTCGGGTGATTACCTGGGCATGTCCGACGCGCTCGGCCTCTACAGGGATGACTCGGCCCTCGACGCCCGTAGCCGCCTGTTCGCTGTCTTGTGGCGGCCGTTGTTGGTTGAAGGACTGGTCGGTTCGGGCCAATTGGGGCTTGCTGCTGACGCGCTGGACTGGCTCCGCGCAGACGGGGCCAAGGCTCCCTCCTTGCGCCCGGCTCTGCTGTGGCTGGAAGGTTGGCTTGCCGAACACCGCAGCACCCCCGAAGAGGCGCTCCAGTTGTACCAGCTGGGAGAGGGCACGGACGCCTCTGGCAGCCCCGTATATAGGGCCCGGCTGCTGCTGGCCCATGGTCGGCTCCTGCGCCGGCTCGGCCAGCGCCGCCCCGCCCTCGACGCTCTCCGACAGGCCCACGATTTGTACTTGGGCTGGCGCGCCGCCCCCTTCATTGCCCGCACGGAAGCAGAACTGACAAAGTGCGGGCTGCGCCAGCAATCGGCCAAACAACGCTCCGTTTTGGACATGACGGCCCGGGAGACCGAAGTCGCTCACCTGGTGGCACAGGACATGACCAACGCCGAGATAGGCGCCGAACTGTTCATCACGCCCAAGGCGGTCGAGTACCACCTAAGCAACCTCTATGCCAAGCTCGGGCTGAAGGGACGAAAAGAGCTGCGCCGCTTCCTCCTCGCCTCGCGCCGGCCCGCCCCGGCCTAAACCGGCAGTGCGAGCAGGTGGCAGATCTCTCAGGAACCGAGGATAACGGTGAACACGTGCCCCCGTCGGCCTTAACGGTGACCCATCCAGCCCCGCCCCGTACGCCTCCCCTTGTGCCTACGTGCGCAAAGCTGGTTCAGGTTCGAGCACGCCCGTGCAAGTCCCGCCTCGCGGCTAAGAACTCGCGGCACGTCGCTGGCGGGCGAGGAGCGAAGGCACGCCCTCCGGGCATCGCCGACTCGACCAGGAACCTCTGGCACGGAGAGCCCCTCGGCCGCCGCTTTCGGGACGACGCAGGGGCCCTCTTCGGGGGACAACAGACCTTCACGATGCGCCGGCGCCCACCAGCGCGGCGACGGAGCCCGTCGCCTGGGCCGCGCTGCGGCGAATCCCCGCTCGCCTTGGCCCGCTACTTTTCCCGGTTATCAACAGGGTCGTTCACCCCGCCGTAGCTGATGGTGGCCGACCAGCCCGCCCGGCGCGTCTGGCCGAAGGCGACACAATAAGGCACGTCGGGCAAGCGGTACGAATAATGGTGTTCTTCGGCCGATACTTTCCTCCGGCGGCCGATGAGTCGAGCGGCGCGGTCGGTTGTTCACCTTGTCCCTGAATGCCTCGGTGGCACCCACCAGCTCGACCCACGAACCGTCATTGCCTAATAGGTTGGCCTCGGGGACCACGTCGGCCTTGGCTACCCGCATGGTGACTTCTGAGCGGGCCTTGGTCTCGGGACAGCCGGTACATAGGTGGCCAAGTTGACCCCGTAATGGCTCGCGGCGGCCAACAACCTCGGGTTGCGCACGGCGATGCCGGTCACGTGGGCGGTGCCTTTCGTTGTCGGTCAGCCAGTACGTCGGTGCCCGCCCCAGGCCCGCATGGCCCGGTCCGGGCCGGCGCTGAGCGTGGGCAAGGTGCGGTGGCAGGTGGGGACCACCACAAGGTGGCGGCACCAGGCCACCCAGGAACAGGTCTGGCTGGCTGCGTCGAGGCACGCAGCCGCAGCGAAGGCAGCTCCGCAGGCCCCCTCGGCAATTACGACTTCGTGCGAATGGGACAACCACAAGGCCGTGGCGTGTTTGCCGCCAATATTAACTGCTCGCTCTTTTTGCGGCTTTAGCGTGTCACGGTTGTTCGCGTCTCGACGCCATAGTGAGCAAAAGCGGAGGCTTGGTGTTGCATTGCCGGTGAAAGGCGCCTGTAATGCCGGAACCCCACATGGTGGCCCCGTGCCTACAGAGACCTGATGCCAGCGACCACGTGTAGGGCCTGAGACAGGGTAAGAAGGGAGGTGTCCATGAACATCGCAGTCTGTTTTGCCGGGCTGGTGCCGAACTCGTAAGGCTGTGCCCACTGGAGGACGTAGCCGCTCTTCACTCCGTTCGCCACCGTGCAGTACTTCAGCACTGCCGGGCTACAATAGACCGACACCCGCACGCTGACCATGTCCTTGGGGATGCCCACGTTCCAGATGCCAACTTGCCACGAGGTGCCGGGGTGGTTGCAAACCGTGGGGTAGCCTTCGGCAATGGAAAAACCGGGGAGTTTGCCCTGGTTGGATTCAGGCGCATAGGCCTTGCCATAAGTGGCGTAGAGGGACTCGTCTTGACCGGCCGCACACGAGAGCAGCTTGAAGCTGCTCATAGAGAGACGCAGCAGTGTTTTGGGTTGGTAGACCGGGTAGTTGAGGCCGACCTGGGCGTTCTCGTAGGGGTTTGGGCTACCCATGGCCGCAACAGGGACAGCCAGTGCCGTCAAGGTTGCCCCGGTGCCGGCTAGGGCCACCACCACCCGGTCGAGCGCCCTGCCCCGTCCACACCGCCACCACGGCCGGCGGCATCTGTTGGGTTTCTCTCGAGCTGGCTTGGTCTCGAGGCTCGCACTACCGTGAGGGTGCCCGTGGCTATGGAGCTTGAACATTTCCAATCTTCCTTTCTGTAGCTCTTTTTTCGTACCGCCTCTGCGCCCGGCCGGCTATGGGCCTGCCACTAGGCGGGGGTCGCTTTTTCACCGCGGTGGTCCTTAGCTTGAGCCACGCTTCAGCCCGTCCCCCTAGGGCAACTCCCTAATCGAAGCTATTTGAAGGAGTGGGGAGCGTCGCTGCAGCTACCCCAAAAGAGGAGCGTTCTTCAATGCCTCCTAACTGGTGGGACAACGTTAAAAGGGGCACAACCGGAGCATCGGCTGGCCCGCTTGGACGACATTGGTGGTACGGGCGTATGGAGGTGAGGGAGGCAACTACTTGGGCTCCCGGCTCAGCCGCCAGAAGCGTTATTTACACTACTTTCTGCGTGAGCAAAGCGCAAGTGCAGCACGTGAAAGCCGTGGCCCTCTGAGGCGTAGGAACTAACGACCCTCGTGAGCACCACCAGTGGGGCCCCTTCCGACCGATTCAGGGCGGGGCATGAAATAGCGAGACAACGCGGCCTTGATCAAGCGAAAACCGGCCGTGCCGTCTAAGCCCCACGACGGTGTCAGGCCGACCGGCGAGGTCAGCGGCTCGGCGGCTAAGGCTTATCCATGGCGGCTTGCAGGCCGGCGGGGGCCCGCTGCGACAGGAGCCTAGGCCGCGCGTCTGCGCCGCTACACCGCCCCCACGGTCTTTGTCATCGACCTATGCCAACCCGGCGACTATGCGGATACGTCGGGGTGTAATTAGGCCAAAACCCCCTGACAGGGCGGGCTTCTGGGACGAGGACGTGACCAGGTTGTCGGCACAGTCCTTCGACCGGCCCGAGCCTCCAGACGGCTGGGGCAAGGTGCTCCGGCTAGGAGGCGGACGAAAGATGTCGGGGAGTAGCAGGAAGACGGACCGGCTTGGCCCCTACGCAGGGAGCTATCGCGAGCGGCTATTTGGGCTCGGCTATACAATCCAGACGGTCCGAGGAGAGCTCAAGGTCCTGGGCCAGCTCTGCCGGCGGATGGAGACCGAGGGGGTAGAGCAGGAGATGAACATCGAGGCACTGAAGATATACTAGACATCGCAAGGTGTGTGTCTTGTTTCCCCGGGACCGGTAATGCAGATAGGTTCCTGGTTTCCGTGCGATTTATCCTTGCCGTTAGTTGGTGGGTTCGGCGGCTGGGGGCAGGCGATTCTCTGGGGACACCAATTCGAAGTGCCGCCCGAAGATTTGGACGCGGACCTAATACGCTCTCTGGTGTCTTGCTACTTCAGTTTGCCGGCAGGCGAGCGCCACCGAATAAGAATAAGAGCAATTCTGGACGGGCAGAATTTGGCCAAAGTTGGAACCCAATCCCTGGAGGATCGTGCCATGGACCTCACAATCGCGCTGGAGGTCTTACTCGTCAACCCGACTCAACCAACCACCGAAATTCGCTTCAAGTTCAAGGTGAGGGGCTCGCTGTTGGCGTCGAGCGTCCCTCATGAGCACAAGAGCGTAACCCAGCTTCTGGAGCGACTTTACAGTTTGCGGAGCAAGGCGGCGCACGGCTCAGTGTTCGACGTTCGTGATCGGTCGATCGAGATTTGACGAATGGGCTACAGCTGGCGGTTGTCCTCATTCAGCCCCTACTCAGACTGGGCGGAATTCCGGAGAATTGGAACGGGCTTATCTGGGGTTGGGAACGGTTCCCCGACGAATACACCAACGAACCGTGGTCGCAAGTCGGCCTATGTCCCGGAGCAGGCCTGGACCTTAACCGGGCGGCTGGCAGCCCCCTGATGCCCTGGTTTAATTCGGTCTCAAGGTGCTCACTTGCCCTGGGTGGGGTCGAAGCGGGACAGGGACGGTTCGGGCACGCCGAGGCGGGGGTCGATATGGGCGGTGGTGGTGCCCTGTTTGGTGAGCGGGCTGTAGTTGGGGGCGTAGATGCTGCGCCAGTAGTCGACGGC
>DATJUH010000430.1:0-6760 GCA_035502515.1 Acidimicrobiales bacterium | reverse complement strand
GTCGTGGACCGGGGCGGCTCCAAGCTTGTCGCTCCCGCCACCGCTGACGTCCAGGCGCCGCCACCTCTAGGCGTCTGCGGCGCCCAGTCCCCGAGCTCATGGGGGGTGCTCGGGCCCGACGCTCAATGGGAGTACGACCTGGGAAGCCCCGAAAACGTCCTCGGCAGCAATGGCCAGCCTCCGAAGACGTATACCCAGGCGCTCTTTTTGCCCGGGGACGACAACTACCCCCCGGCCACCGACGACTACGTCGACCAGTTGAGCATTGTCGCCGCCGGCTGCTGGCAGCCGTTCGGGGCCCCGCAACCGAGCAACTGGCCGAGCCAGACCCCCTACCCCGTTTACATGGTCCACTTCGCCACCACCGGCCCGCTGACGTTGAACGGCGTCCGCCTCGTGCCCGAGGGCAGCGGTGGTGAGCTCGTTGTGGGTACTGACGGCAGCATTTTTGCCACTCCCAACGGGGTCAGTTTCCTGAGCTCCGGCGTCCCTTACCCCACCGGGTTTTACGACATCGAGGTGCCAGCCACCCCGACACCCAACGCCCCCTGGGTCACCATCGGACGGGTGGACCTCTTCAACCACCCGCTGCTGTTGTCCGGAGGGCAAGGCTTCAGCTTCACCGCTAGCCCGCAGGGGCCAGAACTGGCCGGTAAGGGGATCACGGGTGGCCAGGTGTCCATCGGTGCCTATTCGGCCGAAGTCAGCGCCTACCTTCCGATGTCCCCTGAGTTCACCACGGGCCCAGGCGCAGGCGGGACCGTGACGGCACCACTCGCGTACTCCGAGTCCGGCCCCTCGCCGCAAAACCCGACCGGGTCGGCCACCGGCTCGTACGGGGGCGGCCCGTGCTCTACTGACTGCACGCCGCCTAAAGGCAACCCCAAATTGCAAGACCGGTTTCGCGCTGCGGGTTCACCCGCCTTCAGCTGCCCGCCCAACCTCAGCGTCAACGACCTCTACCTTGGAGGGTTGCAGATCTCGGGGCTAACGCTGAGTTGCAACGCCAGCAGCCCGTACCCGTTTACCGGCAGCGGCCAGCTCAACTTCAACGAACTGCCCCTGGGTAACGCCCTCCCCGGGCTCGGCATCTCGTTCACCCTCGCCGCCAACGGCTCGTTCCACTCGGCCTCGGTCGAGCTCGACCTCACCGGGACCGAGAGCATGGCCCGGTACCGATTGCTGGCTTCAATATCCCGCCGCCGGTGACGATCAATGTTGCCGCCCTCGGGGCGCATTTCACGGGCGACGGCAGCGCGTACATCTGGGGCGGCAATGCCGCCCTGAACGTTGTCGCTGCAGAAGTGACTGTGGCGAGCATTAGCGGGAGCCTGTTCGTGGTAAATGGCGACAAAGCCGACCCCTACACCTACAGCGCCACCGACTGGCCCGGCAACGAGTACGGTGGCGGCGGCCCGAGCTCGTTGCAAACCAATACCTCACCGCCCAACGGGATCACGACCTTCGCCGCTGGTGTCGCCGGGACAGTGAACTTGTTCGTGCCACCCGTTCGGGTCGCTGGCCCTGGCCAGCGGGTACTTGTTGGGCATCCCCGGCCAGGACTACTACGAGTTTGCCGGGTGCCTGGGTGGCGACCCGGCCTGAAACAAGGGCCTTTCGCTTGTTGGCGGCCTGATAGAAGTCTCGGGTGTCCTAAAAGGGGCAGCAGACTTCGACAACCGCCAGTTCGACGTCAACGGCCAGCTCGGGTTGTGCCTCAACTTGCCTTGGCCGGTAAACAAAGCGTGCCTCTTCAACGCCCAAGTAACGGTGTCGAGCGCCGGCATAGGAGGGTGCGTCGCCATCGGCCCGATCAGTGGTTACGGCTGGTACCAATGGGACGGTAGCTGGGACATCAATTTCGGCTGCAACCTCGGCCCAGTTACCGTCGCCGTCTCTCGCACTGCGGCCGTAGCGGTCCACGACAAAGACCTGGGTCTGGACCAGCTGGTGAGCTTTTCCGTGCCGCCGGGGCAAAGCCTTACCTCGGTGACGGTGAACGGCGCCGGCGGGGCGCCCCGGGTGGAAGTGACGGGCCCAACGGCGAACGGCTTAGCGCCCCGACGCCGGGCAGAGGGGCTGAGTCCAAGCAAATCATGGTGGAACCTCTGGCCAAGGGCGACCGGACGATCATCGCCCTCGTCAAGCCCGCACCCGGCACATGGACGATCACGCCGCTGCCTGGCTCCGAGGCGATGACAAAGGTGTCGTACGCTGAACAGCTACCACCGGCCAAGGTGACGGCGGCTGTTTCCGGCACGGGCGCCCAGCGCACGCTCAACTACCACCTCCGGCTGCGGCCGGGACAGACTGTGCACTTCGTCGAGGAGGGCCCCGGGGGTACCACGTGCTTGGCGATGCGCGCTCCGCCAGCGGGGGCATCCGCTTCGCCCCGGCGGCCATTACCCCCGGCCGGCGCCGGATCGTCGCCGTCGTGTCGCTCCCCGGACAGCCGCAGCAAACTATCGTGGCCGGCAGTTACACCGCCCCCGCAATCCTGGCGCCGCGCCAGGCTAATTCGGTATAAGTCCACAAGACCGGCGGTGCCCTCGTAGCCCGTTGGTCGCCCGTGCCCGGGCTCCGCCTACCTCGTCCAGACGACCCTCGCCAACGGGCAGCACCAGGTTTACACCGTCGCCGGCCGGACAGGCAGCCTCCGGGTACCTTCGGTCCCGGCGGGCACCGGGGCCGCGGTCATCGTGAGCGCGGTCGGGCAGACCGGGTTGTTGGGGCAGTCAGCCCAAGCTGGCGTCACTGCTGCCGACACGCCGGCGGCAGTGGCTGGCCTCCGGGTCGAGCGAGTCGGGCACGGCCAGCTCCAAACCCATCGCAGCCACCGCTCAGGTGCAACGTGCGGGTCGAGCACCACTCGGCAGGTGCCGGAGGTCTCGGGCCCGCATACGGTGTCTCAGGTCTGCGTCCGAACGACCTCAAGGACGAATTGTGCTCGTCACCTCGAAGTCCTTTGCGATCGTCCCCTTTCCAGGCGCTATCGACAAGAGCGCCCGTGCGAGCCGCCAACGCCTTGACCTCCCGCAGATCCCGCTCTACCTCCCTCACATGTCCAACCCCCTCACCCGTCGCCCGAGTCATGCGCGGGTTTGCACGAGCCAAAGACACGGGCGTGATCGGCTCAATTGGAGCAGCAACCACAGCCGTGCCAAATGGCGCAGAGCCGAACAGGCCGCCGCGCACCCGTTATCGCCAACGCGGTCCTCCTCAACCTCCTCCGGCGCAAAGCGCTGAAGCAGATCGTGCCTTGGGCAGCTCGACACCACCGGCTCCTGATCGCCGCCAGTCCTCTCGCCCAAGGAATACTCACCGGCCGCTACGACAGCGAGCACCCGCCGACGAGCCTCCACGGATGGCGACGACTCGGCCTCCGCTTCGTCGCTTTCACGCCAACGAAAACCAACCTTCACCGCCTCCCAGCCACTGCTCGCCGAGCTACGCGCGATCGCAGAGGCCGAAGGCATCGAGCTCGCCCTCCGACAAGGGCTTTTGTGTTCGGCGATAGCTAGCCTCGCCTGCGTTCAGTTCGTCACCATGTTTCTTGCTCTCGGCGCCGGGGTTACCAAGCGCAAGCCCGGCCACAGTTATCAGTCTCCCAAGCCCCTATTCGAGCGGGCTCGTCCCGAACCGGCGCACACGGTGATTGTCGGTGTCGGCGACCACGTACAGGTTTTCGGCGGTGACCGCAACGGATGCGGGGTGGTTCAGCTTGGTCTCATCTCCCCACAGGCCGTCGCCGTTGTAGCCCGGCTGCGGCTTGCCTCCGGCGACGAGCCCGCCAAGCACGTTGATCACCCGCCCGGTGCTGGGCACGTACGCCCGGACCAGGTTGTTGCCGCTGTCGGCGAAGACCACGTCACCGTCGAGTGCCACCGACAGCCCGCTGGGGCGGTTAATTTGCACCTGGGTGCCGGGGGCCAGTTGGCCGGTACTGGTGGTATTGCCGTTGTAACCGCTCGTCCCCGTGCCCACCACCTTCCTGAACTGCCCTGTGCGGGAGATCTCGACCAGGTAATCGGGGTCGTTGGTGGTGGCGTAGATGTCCCCGTCCGCATTTCCCACCACGTTACGTACGTCGAGGCCGTGGGTATCGATCGACCTGATGGTGCCCGACCGGCGGGCTACCTCGCGGACCCCGGCCTTCCCGTCGGCGATGAAAATGTCCCCGGCCGGGTCGACCCACACCCCATAGGGCCCGGCCAACTTGGCGTCGGTGGGCGGTACGTCCTCGCCACAAGCCCCGGCCGTCGTGCATGCACTCCCGTCGCCGGCGACGGTTGAGATCTGGCCGTCAGGGGCCACCCGACGGACCCTGTGTAGCGCTGGGTCGGCGATGTAGAGCGACCCGTCGATCCCCACCGCCAACCCCGCCGGCGTGCCCAGCAGGGCGCGAGTGGCGACGTCACCATCGCCACACGGTGAGGTGGGGGTGGTGCACTTCTTGTTGACTTGCCCGGCGATGACCTTGGTCGGCCCGTTGCCGACCAGGCGGACCGTGCCGTCGCTGAGGGCCACGTAGTAGCCCCGGTTGGAACGTGAGGTCGCCCAGCCTGGAGGGCTGGCCGCCACCACTGCCAGCGGCGCCGCCGTCCCTGCGTCGAACAGGGTCGAGGTGGCCGTCGGGCACGTACCGGCCCCCGCCGCCGAGCACGGGGCGGGAAGCTCCGGGGCGTGGGCGGTGCTCGGCAGCAGGTGGCCGTCGCAGCCGCCCTGGCGGGCCGGAGGCCGGCCGTCCGGGCACGCCGTCACGTCGTCGAACGATGTCCCACCCAGGTTCGTGGTGGCGAAGACCACTGGCCCGTAGCTCTCGTCGGAGCCGAGGGCGAGGGGCCAGTACCAGCGCCCCGATTTGCCCGTTACCGCCGGGCACGAGCTGTTGGTGACCGTGCCGCAGTACAGCCAGGCGTCGGTGAAGTTGGCGCCCTTCAGCGTGGTCACGCCCGAGAACACCGCCCCGGGCAGGTAGGCGGCATCGAAATGGGCCTGGGCCAGCTTGGAGCCGGCGAAGTTGCAACTGACACAGTCCGCCCCGTCGAACTTCGCACCGGTCAGGTCGGTCTTGGTCAGGTCGAACCCGCCCCCGTTGTTGATGCTGCCGGCCAGCACGGCACCGGTGAAATCGGCCCCCTGCAGGTTGGTGGCACTGGTGAACGCCTGGGTCTTGCCGTAGATGTGCGCCCGGTTGAAATCGACGTGCGGGGCCCGCACGCCATCGAAGTCCGTGTCGACGGCCAACACCCGGGTGAAGGCGGCATCGCTCAGGTTGGCGCCGGTGAAGATGGCGTCGCTCACGTTGGCGCCCACGAAGCTGGCGCCCTGTACGTCCGAGCCGGCGAAGTTGGCCGCCTTCACCCCGCCCGACGGCTCCAGGTCGGCGCCGCGGAACGATGCATGGGCCAGGTCGGCCTTGACAAAGCTGGTACCAGCGAGGTTGGCCAGCTCGAAGCTGGCGTGCTGCAAAAGGGAGCTATCGAACTTGGCGCCTATCAGCACGACCGGGAAGCCGGTAAAGCGCACCTGGTCCAGGTCCAGGCCGCTCAGGTCGAGGCCCCGGAGCGCCGACCGGTCGTCGGAGCCGGACACAACGGTGGTGCCGGTCAGGTTGACGGCGCCTCTGGAACCCTTTAGGAGCTCGGCGAACACGCTGGTTGCCACCGAGCTGCCCGGGAACAACGGTGTCTGGCGGCAGTCGCCAACGACCTTGGCGAAGCTCAGGATGGCGCTCACCAGGTCGCTGTCCTTGAACTGCGTGCAGACCCGCCTCAGGCTCTGGTAGCCGATGGTCACCCCGGCGAAGCTCGGCGCCGCCCCGTACTGCAGCGAGCTGAGGTCCGCTCCGAGCAGGTCGGCACCGTTGAAGGTCGTCCCGCTGACCGTGGCGCCGTCGAAATCGGCCAGCTCGAAGAAGCCCTTAGACAGGTTGGCCCGGCTCAAGTTGGCCCCCGCGAAGTTCCAGCGGTTATCTTCCGTTACGGCGCAGCAGGTGGCGGGCTTGGTGACCTCCGACAGGTCGGCCCCTTTCAGGTCGGCGCCGGTCAGGTCGCCGAGGTAAGCGTCGAAGCCAGCCAGCTGGGGCTGTTTCAGGTTGAGGTGGTCCCCCTGGAGCGAGCAGGACCGGCAGGAACCGAACTTGTCCAGCAGGAAAGAGGGCTTGACCGCCTGCACCTGGGTGGGGCTGAACTCGGGACGGCCCGGGAACAGGTCTGGCGCCGGGCCGTCGGGGCCGACGTCGACTGCCCCCCACGCCGAGTACAGCGAGCGCGCTGGTTGCGTCAGCAGCACGGCGCCACCGGGCCCCACCTCGATCGTCCTCGGATGGGCCATCAGCTCCGCCACCGCCGCCTGGTCGGCCCCTCCGCACGAGCTCACGGTCAAAGTCACGCCCGCGTCGATCATCAAGATGTTCGGGCCCGAGGCCGCGTCCCCAATTGGTCGCGACAGCACGGCCCCCCCGGTTGGGGGGCTCGGTGCGGTCGTATTGCGCTGACAAGCGACGCCGACCGTCACGGTCACGACGTTGGAGTCATTGGGGGCGTACTTACGATCTTCCCCCCCGTAGGAGGCGTGGATGGCGTTAGCGCCGTCGGGCAGGGTCCGGGAGGCGCGGGCCAGGGTGGCGGTGCCGTCGTGCAGCTCGGCCGTGCCGATCCCCTTGTCCGTCCCCGCGATCTGGTCGTCGTAGAAGCCGACGTACCCGGTGTTGATGTCCGGTGGCATCTTGACCATAAAGGTGGGGCTGTTCCCTGGC
>DATJUH010000429.1:0-32512 GCA_035502515.1 Acidimicrobiales bacterium | reverse complement strand
CCGGAAACGGCGCCCAGGCGCAACACCATTTCCTGGTTTACGTACAGGACGGGCACGAGTAATAGCAGTGTCCACAGCAGATGAGTGCCGTAGTTCTGGCCGGCCTGGGTATAAGTGCCGAAGGCGCCGGCGTCGTTGTCTCCCGCCATCACTATGAGGCCGGGCCCGACGATGGCCAGTAAAGTCTTGAATTTGGCCGAAACGGTGGGGCGGACGTCGACGTCGCCCCGGGGGATGGTCCCGAGGGCGCCCCGGATGTCTCCCACATGGGCGGTGTCGAGAACGGCGTCGTCTACGAAGCCTTCCGAGCGGCTCGTGCCGGCGGGCGTGCCCGGTGTGGTGCGGGCCATAGCGGCCTCCTTTCAGGGGACTCGGCTTTCAGGGGACTCGGCTTACAGGGGACTAGAGCGCGTCTGAGCGCGCGTGGTGACGTCCGGGCTATCGCAACAACGAACGACAGACGGGTTACCGGCCGGGATCCGGTACTTAGACAGGATTTCCGGACGGCGACCGGGCGAACATGCCAGGAGGCACGATTAGGGACGTGCTCTCCAATGCCGGGAGGCTGCTAAGGCGCAGCGGCGAGGAACTCGCAGAAAGTGGGGTCCCAAAAGGCCTGAGGCCTGAAGAACCTGAGGCTACGCCGGCATCGGAGGGCGCCAGGTACTTGGGGGTTGTCGTGTCACCTGGCTCACCTCCTAACTTAGGTCCGTATGGGTCCGGGCGCCTTTTGGCTGTGCAACTATACCAGACCAGGTAATCGCATCAAGGCGCTGTGTTGTTCCCGAAATGCCGAAGTCAAAGGAGTCCCGATGGAAAGCAGCCCGATCTATACGTACATCCCGCACCGCCGCACCGAGGAAAAGCTCCGGCACGCCTCGCACCCGGTGAAGATCGCCGATCAACTCCCCCGCGGGAGCGTGGTGGCCCGCTTCAATGCCTGGTTCGCGGTGAGGGTGACCAACGGCGTCGGGACCATGTGGTGCGCCTATGCGTTCGCCGCCATCGCCTTTGTGAGCCTACCTGCCGCCATCAGCTCCCACAGCCTGGTGGTGATCGTGTCATGGGTGTCGCAAACCTTCTTGCAGCTCTTCCTGCTGTCAGTGGTCATCGTCGGCCAGAACCTGCTCGCTTCGGCGGCGGACGAAAGGGCCGACGCAACGTTCAGTGACGCCGATGCGGTCCTTCATGAAGTGGTGAAGCTACAGGAGCACCTCCTGGCTCAAGACCGTATCCTGGCCCGGCTGGTGAGCAACTCAGCCGGCGCATGAGGACCGTGCCTGCGGCGCACAAGAGCCGTCGATCGGGCGCAGCCAGTGCCATTTCGGTGCAAGCCGGCGATCCTGTTGCGCTTCGGTGCCATATTTCCCTGTCAGCGCAACAAGAACTAATTTCTGCACCAAGAACGGGACTGTGACCTCTCGAGAGCTTAACCATGGCGGGCCTCCTTCCACCCCTATTGATGAACCGCGGCGCCAGGCGTTGTCTTTCCCGCTGCTGGGTAAATTCCTCCAATGCAGTCTTGGTCCTCGGTCGTCGACAAGACGCGGCTCGGTACCGGCCTGTGATCGGGCCGGAGGACCACTCGGACAGACCCCCGGCTCAGGGCTCGCCGGCTCAGGGCTCGCCGGCTCAGGGCTCGCCGGCTCAGGGATCGCCGGCTCAGGGCTTGGCGGCTGAAGGCGCGCCACCCGGGCGCCGGCCCTTCACCCCGGGCCGGATCCCCAGCGTCGCCCCCTGGGTTGCAGCCGGTTTGGGGTGCTCCGGGGCTCTGGCCGCCGCCGTTACCCGGCCCGACTACGCCCGGCTGGCCGCAGCACAGGACTGGCCTCCGTTCGTCCTGGTGTCCGGGCTCCTCTTGATCGGCCTGGTGGCTAATCAGGACGGGCTGTTTGCCGCCGCCGGCCATCTGTTGGCCCGGTCGGCCCGCAACGGCATCGTCCTCTACGCCGGGGCCGTACTGCTCATTGCCACGGTGACGACCCTGCTCAACCTGGACACGTCGGTCGCCTTCCTTACGCCCATCCTCGTGTACACGGCCCGCAGCCGCGGTGAAGGAGAGGCTCCGCTGCTCTACGGGTGTATCCTCCTGGCCAACGCCGGCTCTCTCTTGCTCCCCGGGTCCAACCTCACGAACCTCATAGTCCTCGGGGAAGTCCACTTGTCCGGCGGCCAGTTCTTCCGCCACATGGCGCCGCCAGGGATTGCGGCCATTCTCGTTACCGCCGTCGTAGTCGGCGTTGTCCACCACCGGTCCCTCCGCGCCACTGCGACGGTGGGGGAGAATGCCGGCCAACCGGTCTTCGGAGTGGGCCTGGTGGCCATCGCGGCAGCCACCGTCCTCGTCCTCGTGCTCCGCTCGCCGGCCCTGCCGGTGGCGGCCGTAGGGGTGGCCGCGGTGGCCATAAAGGCCCGTAATTGGCCCGGACAGGCCCGGCGGGCGCTCGAGGTGCTCGGGTTGCCCATACTGATCGGCCTGTTCGGGATTGCCGTCGCTTTGGGGACGCTCGGACGGGCCTGGTCGGGCCCGGCTGAGCTGCTGCACCACCTCGACACCTGGGCCACGGCGGCCGTGGCCGCCCTGCTCGCCGTGCTGGTCAACAACCTGCCCGCCGCTTCCCTGCTCGCGTCGCGTCCCCCTCCAAGGCCTTTCGCCCTCCTGATCGGCCTGAACATAGGGCCGAACCTTTTCATAACCGGGTCGCTGGCGTGGGCCTTGTGGTGGCGAGCCGCCCGGACAGCGGGCGCTCGCCCCACCGTTTCGGCCGCGGCCCGTGTCGGCCTGGTGGCGGCGCCACTGGCAATAGCCGCCGCCTTGGCCATCCTTACCGTTTAGGTCTAACGGTTTAGGTCTGACGGTTTAGGTCTTACGGTTCAGGTCTTACCGTCGCGGCGTCAAACGACCCGGGTGCCTTCTTTCCAGACGCCCCAGACCCGCTGCCCCAATTTGTCAA
This sequence comes from Acidimicrobiales bacterium, assembly GCA_035502515.1. GTDB lineage: Bacteria > Actinomycetota > Acidimicrobiia > Acidimicrobiales > Palsa-688 > Fen-671. The sequence goes on along the minus strand of DATJUH010000429.1, from coordinate 29,558 downwards.
GATCGCGGCAGTCCCCTTCGATCACAGTGAGGTCGGCGACCTTCCCTGGCGAAATGGTCCCCAATGTGTCGCCGACTCCGCAAAGAGCAGCGGCGCTGGAAGTGGTAGCCACCCAGGCGTCGAGCGGGGTCATCGAGCTGTGTTCAGCCATCAGAGCCACTTCTTCCAGGTTGCGGCCGTGAGGGCCGACTCCGCTATCGGTCCCCATGGCTACCTTGACCCCGGCCTCGACCGCCCGCCGGAACGATTCGGTGTGGACCTCCAGGACCTGTTGCGCCTTACGTAGCACCGATTCTTCTATGCGGGTGCCGGCTTCGGCCGCGGCCAGGACCGCCCGCGGTGCGGACAGCGTCGGGACCAGCCAGGTGCCGCGCTCGAGCATCATCGAGATGGCCTCGTCATCGAGGTAGATGCCATGCTCAATGGAACGGATCCCGTTGCGGATGGCCGCCTTGATCCCCTCGGTGGCTTGAGCGTGAGCCATCACAAAGATGCCCGCGGCATTCGCTTCCGCCATCAATACCGACAGTTCATCGTCGCGAAAGTGCCCGTGACGAGGGTCGTCCCTGGGCGAGAGGACGCCGCCGGAGGTGGCCACCTTGATGACGTCTGCCCCTTCCCGGATAAGTTCCCTCACCTGCCTGCGCATCTCGTCAGGGCCATCGACAATCCATTTGGGGTTGCCCGGGACAGCCTGTTGCCAAAATGGGCACCCTCCGGACGGCACTGTGTCGTCACCGTGGCCGCCGGTCTGGCTCAGCATGACTATCGAAATTTGCATGCGCGGCCCCCGGGCCAGCCCCTTGTCCACCGCCGTTTTCACGCCCAGATCGGAGCCACCGGCCTCTCGCACCGATGTGATGCCGGCCCGCAGCGTGGCCTCCATATTGGCGGCCGCTTCGAAATACCTCAGTGAAAATGGCCGCATCATCAGCTTGACCAGATCCAGTTCACCGCTGAAGGTGAAGTGCACGTGGGAGTCGAACAACCCCGGCAGCAGGGCCCGGCCGCCCAGGTCGACCTCTTCGTCCCCGTCCAGGCCTACGCCCACGTCGAGGATGCACCCGTTCTCGACGACGGCATCACCCGGAGCCGGCGGCGTGCCCGTGCCGTCGAAGACCGTCCCGTTGCGAAATATAACCCTGGTCATGATCGCCCACCCTTCCCGTTCCCCGAAGTCCTGATGGCACAAGGGCCCTTCATGGCCCTCTAACGACGCGAAAGCTTACGCGGGCCTGCCGAGACTTGCCCCGCTGAGATTTGGCCTGCTGAGATTTGGCCTGCTGAGATTTGGCCCGTGAGCTTTGGCGCCGTCCGATGTGGCGTCGTGACAATTGGCGCTCCTCACGTTTGGTCGGGCTGGCGCCGAAGAGCCGGCTGCTGGCCTGTCCGGCCATCCGCCGCCCGGCCGGCCCCGCCAGTGCCAGCCCCTTCGTCAACACTGGCCACCGGCGTGGTATTCTCGGCGCCGGATCCCTCCCCACCGGGCTCATCCCCGCCGGCCACTGGAGCTAGCCCCGCTCTTCTCGATAGCGGGTCGAAGGCATAGTAAACGGCCAGGACGGCCTGCAAGGCGAGGAAAGCGTACGCGCTGAGGAAAGCCACTCCGACCGCCGCCGTATAGATGACGCTGCCCAGGGTGAACAGCAAAGTCGACACGCGCCGCTCCGACTCGGGGAAGCTACTGCGCAACAGCCGCCGGCGGTGCGCAGCGTATAGCCAAAGGGCAGTCCACGCGTAAGCGTTGGCGCTCATCGTCACCCCGTAGACGACGGCGGCCGTAGTTTCGCCCTGGCCGCGGGCGAGCGCCTGCCCCAGGACCCCGGTCGGGAACGGCAAGAAGGCGACCGTCATGAGGAGCAGCAAGTTGAGGTATACCAGCCCGCGGTCCATTCGGCTGAAGTGCCCGAAGACCGAGTGATGGTTGAGCCACATGATCCCGATCACGGCGAAGCTGACGATGTATGCGGCAAGTGACGGCCAGCGCCGGGCCAGGTCATGGGCCAGCTGGCGGTAGTTTTCGGGCTGCGCGATCGTGACGACGAGCAGCGTGATGGCAAAGGCGAAGACGCCGTCGCTGAAGGCCTCTACGCGGGATTTGTTCATTTCTCTCGTCAGTGCGGCCTGCGTGCCCCACTCGTCGGCGACAGGCGCTAGGCCCACGATAAAGAAGTTTCGGGACCAAAGCGAAGAGGAGACGGCCACTGGCCGGCGCACAACCGACTTGATCGGGCTCCTTCCTCCTGCCACTTTTGTACGAGTGAAATCCGGGACGCCAGGCTGGTGGCGGGCGCGGCAGGCTGAAACGGGGCTGGCGCCGTCCGACAGGGACGAGCCCCTCGCCGCCGGCTTGGACTTGTGGCCGCAAAGAGCGCCCATCGTTCCCCCGTGCGGGGCACGAGACCGGGAACCCCTCTAAGGCCGGTCCGCGAGATCTTGCCCCGCTTGCTCAAAGCCTCATGGGCCGCCGCCCTCGCCGGCCTGACCATCGCCTTTCCCGTTCTCTCTCCGGTTGGCGCCGCTGTCGCCCAGCCGGCGTTGTCCAGTTCCAGTTTCGACCTCCGGTGGACAGCTGGTCCCCTCACGCAAGACACCGGCAACCCGATCGCGGAGTCGTCACCGACTGTGGCCACCCTCGACAGTTCCGGCCCGGCCGTAGTGGTCGGCGACAGGACCGGTTACCTCTACGCCTACCACCTGGCCGGCGGGTCGGCTGTGCCGGGCTGGCCCGTTTTCGATGGCGGGGCGCCGATCGACTCGACTCCGTCGGTGGCCGCATTGGGTGGCGGCACGCTCGACTCGGTGTTCGTCGGGATGGGCAACGCCCAGCACCCGGACGTCGGGGGGTACGCCGCCTACGGCCCGAACGGGCAGGCGCTGTGGCGTACCGCCGTGACGGACCCGCCCAGCGACAAGCACCCCGCGGCCGGGGTGCAGGCGTCGCTCACGGTGGCGGATTTGCAAGGGGCTACGGACGTTTTTGCCGGGTCCCTCGACCAGGAGTCCTACGCCCTGGACGCCTCGAGCGGATCCGTCCTGCCCGGTTGGCCCCTTTTCACCGCCGACAGCGTGTTTTCGACGGCGGCGGCAGGAGATCTCTACGGCACCGGGCAACAAGAACTGGTCATGGGCGGAGCCTCGAGCGCCGGCTCCGCCCTCGGCGTCAACTACGCACAAGGCGGTCAAATACGCGTGGTCAACGGGGAAGGTGGGCAGATCTATGACTACCCGACCACTCAAGAGGTCGACTCTTCCCCCGCCGTCGGCGACTTCCTGGCCGGGGGGGCTACGGGCATCGTCGTCGGGACGGGCTCGTTCTATGCCGGCGCCAGTGATACCGACACGGTCAAGGCCTTTACCACTCGCCTCGGCCTGGTCTGGTCCGTGACCCTCGACGGGCTGACCAACTCGAGCCCGGCCCTGGCCAACGTCGAGGGGGGCAGCCAGTTGTACGTGGTCGAGGGTACCGACACCGGTACGTCCGGGTCGGTCTGGGTCCTGAACGGGGCGACCGGCGCCACCGTCTGGCATCAGCCGGTCGTCGGCCGGGTGATCGGTTCGGTGGTGGCAGCTGATCTCACGGGAGCCGGCTACCAGGATCTGCTGGTGCCTACCGTCCACGGCGTGGAGGTCCTGGACGGCCGCACAGGGGCCGAGGTGGCGGTGCTCGGCCGTATGCTCGGGTTCCAGAACGCACCGCTGGTCACCGACGACCCCAACGGCACCGTCGGGATCACGATTGCCGGTTACAACGGGGCCAACGAGGGCGTGGTCCAGCACTATGAGATCCCGGGCTCCAATGGCGCCCTGGCGGTTGGCGGGGGAGCGTGGCCGATGTTCCACCACGACCCCCAGTTGAGCGGGGCCAGCTCGACGCTACCCGACCTCGGCCGGGCAACCCCCGGGGCCATGACGGCACAGGGCGGCAACGGCCAGGTGTCGCTGTCGTGGGCGGCCCCGGCGAGTTCGGGCGGCACGCCTGTCTCGGGCTACAACGTCTACGAGAGCACGGCGCCCGGCCGTGAGCCAAGTACGCCGGTCAATGGGGCTACACCGGTGACCAGCACCACCTATACCGTGACCGGCCTGACCAACGGGACCAGGTACTACTTCGAGGTGACGGCATTGAACCTGGCCGGCGAGGGCGCGCCCACCAACGAAGAGAGCGCCGTCCCGGCCGGTCCGCCGGGCGCTCCTACCAGCCTGGCCGCCTCCCCCGGGACCGGACAGGTGTCTCTTTCCTGGGCTCCGCCTGCGGCCAACGGAGGGGCGGCCGTGAGCGCGTACAACGTATATGTCTCGACGACGGCCGGCGTGCAGGGGACGAAGGTGGCCCAAGTGACCGGCACCAGCTACATCGCTACCGGTCTGCAGGCCGGGAACGATTACTACTTCGAGGTGGCCGCAGTCAATGCGATCGGCGCAGGACCTCCCTCCGCCCAGGTCACTGCCGCCCCGGCCCCCTCCGTCCCGGTGACGCCGGCCGCCGCGCCCGGTCCTCCCGGCGGTCTGCTGGCCACCTCCGGCAATGGCCAGGTGTCGCTCTCGTGGGCCCCGCCTGCGGCCAATGGAGGGGCGGCCGTCAGCTCCTACAACGTTTACCTCTCGACCACGGCCGGCGTGCAGGGGTCCAGAGTGGCCCAGGTGGCCGGCACCAGCTACACGGCCACCGGCTTACAGGACGGGACGACGTACTACTTCGAGGTGACGGCCGTCAACACCGCCGGCGAGGGAGTGGCCTCGGCCCAGGTAGCCGCGGCGCCGGCTCTGCCGGGCTACCGGGTGGCAGGTTCCGATGGCCAGGTGTTCGCGCTCGGGAAGTTGCCGTCGCTTCCATCCCCCCACCCGCCGTCGCCCGCCGTCGGCCTGGCCTCTTCGCCGGACGCGGCCGGCTACTGGCTCGCCACCAGGGGAGGCGGCGTGCTGAACGAAGGAGACGCTCGTCGTTACGGGTCGATGGCTGGGAAGCACCTCAACTCACCGATCGTCGGCATCGCCGCCACCCCCGATGGCCGGGGCTACTGGCTCGTGGCCGCCGACGGCGGCATATTCAACTTTGGGGACGCCCGCTATTACGGCTCCCTCGGGGCGCGGCCTTTGAACCAGCCGATCGTCGGCATCGCCGCCACCCCCGATGGCCGGGGCTACTGGCTCGTGGCTGCCGACGGGGGGATATTCGCCTTCGGGGACGCTCGCTTTTATGGCTCGATGGGCGCCCGGCACTTGAACGAGAAGATCGTGGCCATCGCCGCCACGCGAGACGGCCGGGGCTACTGGCTCGTGGCTGCCGACGGAGGGATATTCGCCTTCGGGGACGCCACTTTTTACGGCTCTATGGGATCCCGGCGCCTCAACCAGCCGATAGTGGGGATGGCGCCCACGGCCAATGGCCGCGGGTACTGGATGGTGGCCGCCGACGGGGGAGTGTTCGGCTTCGGTAATGCGTCGTTCTTCGGGTCACTGGGGGGGAAGACTCTACACATAAAGATTGTCGGTATCGCTGCTTGACCCGGGAGGTGAGGATTGGCGTCGTCGCAAACCGAGCATTTCGATGTCGTTATCGTGGGGGCCGGCATTTCCGGCATCGGTTCGGCCTGCCACCTCTCGCAGCAATGCCCGGACAAGAGTTTTGTGGTCCTCGAGGCGCTGGAGAGCTTTGGGGGGACATGGCTTGTGCACAAGTTCCCCGGCATCCGCTCCGACAGCGACCTGTTCACGTACGGTTACCGCTTCAAACCCTGGACCAGCGTACCTATCGCGACCGGGGAAGCGATCCTCGGGTACATGGGAGAGGTCATAGAAGAAAACGACCTGGCGCGGCACATCCGTTACCGTCACCGCATAACCGGTGCCAGTTGGTCGAGCCGGGACAACGAATGGGATATTGAAGTGGCCCGAGGCGATACCGGTGAGCGGCTGTATTTCACCGCTCATTTCTTGTGGATGTGCCAGGGCTATTATCGCCATGATGGCGGGTACACCCCGCAGTGGCCGGGGATGGAACGCTACGAGGGGCGGGTGGTCCACCCGCAAAACTGGCCCATTGACCTGGACTACGCCGACCGGGACGTACTGGTTATCGGGTCCGGTGCGACCATGGCCACGATCGTCCCCACCATGGCGCCTGACTGTGCCCACATCACTGTTCTCCAGCGCTCTCCGACATACTTTCTCCCGCTCGTCAACCGCGCCCAGCTGGCGGAGACCTTGCGGGAAATAGATGTCCCCGAGGACTGGATCTACACCATCATGCGCAAGAAATCGGTGCACGACCAGGAGATCCTTGTCCGCCTGGCCAGGGAGGAGCCGGAGATCACAAGGACGGAGCTGATAAATGGCATCCGTCAGTACCTTCCGGAAGGTTTCGACGTCGACAAAGACTTCACGCCGCGGTACCGGCCCTGGCAGCAGCGCCTGGCATTGGTGCCCGACGGCGACCTGTTCAAGGCGATAGCCGCGGGCAAGGTCTCTTTCGTTACCGACGAGATCACCACCTTCACCGAAAAGGGGGTGGCGCTCAAATCGGGAGACGAACTGGCCGCCGACATAATCGTCACCGCCACCGGCTTCGATCTGAGCGTCCTCGGCGATATCCCCTTCGTCATCGACGGCGCCCCGCTCGACGCCGCCGCCGGCGTCACCTACCGGGGGATAATGTTCACCGGTGTCCCCAACCTGGCGTGGGTGTTCGGGTATTTCCGCGTCAGCTGGACCCTCCGCTCGGATCTGGTCGGCGATTTCGTCTGCCGTCTCGTTAGCCACATGGACGACCTGGGGGCCAAACGGGTCACCCCTGTGCTGCGGCCCGAGGACGTGGACGCGCCCCGGCTGCCCTGGTTCGACCCTGAGGACATGAACCCCGGGTACCTCATGCGGAGCGCCCACCTGCTGCCCAAGCGGCTCGACAAACCCGAATGGCGCCACACCCAGGACTATTGGCGGGAAAGGGACGATCTGGCCACCGCCGACCTGGACGACGGTTGCCTGAGGTTTGAGTAGGGCTGACATGCAAGAACTCCGCGGGAAAGTAGCCGTTGTCACGGGAGGCGCCAGCGGGATCGGCCTGGCCATGGCCCGGCGGTTCAGCGCCGAAGGGATGAAGGTGGTGGTCGCCGACATCGAGGCGCCGGCGTTGGCCGAGGCGGCCGGGCGGCTGCGGTCGGGGGGCGCCGACGTGCTCGATGTGGTCACCGACGTCAGCCAGGCCGGCCAGGTCGAAGAGTTAGCCGCTAAGACGGTCGCCCACTACGGCGCCGTCCACGTTGTCTGCAACAATGCCGGTGTGGCCGGCGGGGGTGGTCCCGTCTGGGACATCCCGCTCGGAGAGTGGGAGTGGGTCCTGGGCGTCAACCTTTGGGGCGTGGTCCACGGGGTGCGTTCTTTCCTCCCCCGGCTCTTGGAGGCGGGCGAAGGCCATGTCGTAAACACAGCCTCAATGGCCGGGCTGCTGGGGCTCTATACGTCTCCCCCCTACGCGGTGTCGAAGTTCGGCGTGGTGGCCCTGTCGGAGAGCCTGCACAACCAGTTACAGATAGCCGGGGCGCCCGTTGGCGTTTCCGTGCTGTGCCCGGCGTGGGTGCGCACCCGGATCCACGAATCGGGCAGGAACCGGCCGCCCGGTGCCGGAGCACCGGTCGCCACCGGGCTCGACGAGCCGGTGCGACAGGCCATGGAACGCATAATCGAGTCGGGCCTGGGCCCGGCCGTAGTGGCCGAAAAGGTGCTGGCGGCGGTGCGGTCGGGCCAATTCTACGTACTGCCTCACGACGACGAGTTCTGGCTGGGCCTTATACGGGAACGGACGGACAACATCGTTGAGGGCCGTAACCCGACGCCGGCCCCTCTGCCCGGGTCGGACTTGATAAAGGCGGCGATTACCGGGCTCGCCTAAAGGTCTGGTGGCTCAGGGCCTACCCCACCTCGAGGTGGTCGAGGGCCAGCTGGCGGCCGGGAAGGCAGGCCGGGTCCCGGTGGTACCAAAATGCGGTGGAGGCAATGTCGTCTCGTCGCTTCAAGTACCTGCGGTCGCGGTGCCAGCCGAGGTCCTGGACTGTAACTCGCAAGGCACTCTCGAAGGCGATCGGGTCGGCTATGTGCCAGCGGTACATGCCGAAGCGTTGCTGCGAGCCGTACAGCCCGTCGGGGCGGACGACCTGGTTCAACCCGACGAACGGGGCGCTGAATGCGGTGTAGCCCTGGCCGGGCACGTCGAAGTCCCAGGCGCCGCCGAAATAGTCTTCAGTGCCCGTGCCGCAAATCGTCGGGAACTCCACATCCCCGTCGAGGAAAAACTTGAGCTCTCCCTCTCCCCACCACCCGGGCGAGTTCACCCCGACGGCCAGGTAAATGCCGCAATAAACGCCAGGACCACCGGGGCAATCAAGGATCTCGTAGAGCCCGGGCTCGGCCAGAGGGTTCTCGCGTCGCCAGTGGGCGTGAAAATAACCCGAGGTTTCGTCGACCTCTCGTTCCACGTAGTCGATCTGGTAGTACACGACGACTTGCTCGTGGCCCAGGTTTTCCAGGGATATCCGGGCGCTGGTCCGGAACGGCATCTCCCAGTAGGAGTTGAAACCACGGTACGGCGCCGCGACCACAGGCAACGAGTTCACCGGGCTGAAACGGTCCCAGCCGTTGCAGAAAAAGTCTCCCAGCGGCACCTCGACCGCCGGTTCGCCGGCCCCGTCCCAGGACATCCGGAGCACCAGCTCCCGCCAGCTGCCGGTGGTGGTGACCCAAATATGCTTGACCACTCCCGGTCCTCCTATTTGGGCCAGGTCCACCTTGCTCGTGGCCGGAAGATGAATACTGGGCGAGACCTTCCATCCTTGGCCGAGCTGGCGGGCCGCTTCCGCCCCGGTGCCGGTCGACGCCCGGCCACCCTGGCCTTTGCCGCCGTCAAAGTTCTCCGCGCTGATGGACCGGGGCCGGCCGTGCCGCTCTGTGCGAACATCCCATAAGCCTGAAAGCACCGCTCTCACTCCTTTCGAATGGAGCCCGGAGGCTCGTCCGTGGCCGCAGCCTGGAGCAGCGCCCGGCGCAACTGTCTTGACCCTGACACTGTGTCAGGCTGTAGACCTGGAGGCACGTTCACTATCGGGGAGTTCGCACGGCACGGGCGGGTTTCGGTCCGGATGCTCCGCCACTACGACGCCATCGGGTTACTGCGGCCGGCGTGCGTCGACCCGGCCACCGGTTACCCGCCATTACGCGCGCGAGATCACCCTCGAGTGGTCACCGGACCCGGCTGAATGGGTCACCGAACTGCAGCAACCAATACTTACGACTGGAGGATGACAGCATGGAAACCACGCCAGAGATCGTGACGCGGCCCGAGCAACCGTACGTTGCCCTCCGAACGCGGGTACCGATGGCCCGACTGCCCGAGCTGGGAGCCCGGTTCCCGGAGGTGTTCGCCTGGGTGGGCGCCCACGGGTTGGCCCCCGCCGGCGCCCCGTTCTTCAAGTACAACGTCATCGAAATGGAGGCAGAGCTGGAAATGGAGGCCGGTGTCCCGGTGGCGGCAGTCGTGGAGGGCGATAACGGCATAGTCGCCGGGGTGCTCCCGGCGGGGCGTTATGCCACCGTGACTTACGTCGGCCATCCCCAGGACCTTGTCACGCCGACGGGGGAATTGCTCGACTGGGGAGCCGCCCAGGGCCTGAAATGGGATGCAGACGGCGATCGTTGGGGTTGCCGGCTGGAGATATTCCTGACCGACCCCGGCCAGCAGCCCGACATGAGCAAATGGGAGACTCAGCTGGCGTTCCGCCTGGCGGACTGAGCGCCGGCGGCCGCCTCGCTCATTGAGCGAGCCAGGTTGGCCGGCTCAGCCAAGAAAAGGCCAGTGGGACGGGCGCCTGCCTCAGACGGCCAGGCGTTAACGTGGCCAAATGGTTCTTCAGGCTCCCGATGGCTATTTGCGGTCCCCCTCGATCGGCGGGGACACCATCGTCTTCGTCACAGAGGACGACCTGTGGTCCGTCCCGGCCGAAGGCGGCCAGGCCCGGAGGGTGACAGCCGACCTGCTCCGCCTGGCCAATCCTGTGATCTCCCCGGACGCTCGTGCGGTGGCGTTCACGAGCGCGGCGCAGGGCCAGGCGGACCTTTATGTGCTCCCGCTCCCGGGCGGCATGGCCCGGCGCGTTACGTGGTCGGGCGCCGGCAGCTCGGCGGGGGCCTACGCCAACCCCAAGGCCTTGTCCTGGACACCGGACGGCCGGGTCGCCTTTGCCAGCGACGCCGGCCAACCGTTCGCTTCGTTGACCATGGCGTACGCCGTAGCCGAAGACGGCCAGCAACCGCCCGACCCACTTCCTTATGGCCCAGTGCGGGATGCCTCCTACGGGCCGGGGGGCGGCGTCGTGATCGGGCGCAATACCGCCGACCCGGCCACGTGGAAGCGGTACCGCGGCGGCACGGCCGGCGCCATCTGGATCGACCGGGAGGGCGATGGCGACTTCGAGCTCCTGCTCCGGCCCGAATCCGTCGACGGCAACCTGGCTTCGCCCATGTGGCTGGGCAGCCGGGTCTTTTTTCTCTCGGACCACGAGGGCATCGGCAACCTGTACTCGTGCTCGCTGCAAGGTGACGACATCACGAGGCACACCGACCACGACGACCATTACGCCCGGCTGGCCAAGAGCGATGGCAGTCGGATCGTCTACCAGGTAGCCGCCCGGCTCTGGCTGTACGACCCGGCTTCGGACCGCACCAGAGAAGTGCAGGTCGAACTGGGCAGCCCCCGCACCCAGCGTCAGCCTCGCTTCGTGGCCGCTGACCGGTACCTGTCCGACTACCAACCCGACTGGACGGCCAAGCGTTTGGTGGTAAGCACACGAGGCAAGCTGTTCACCTTTGCCCCTTTCGACGGCCCGGTCGTCCAGCACGGCGCATCCCAGGGCGTGCGGTACCGCCTGAGCAGCTTCCTCGGGCAGGGGACCGGCATCGTCACCGTGAGCGACGCCAGCGGCTTTGACGCCATAGAAGTCCACCGAGCCTCGGCCGGACCGGACAACGGCAGCGAACGGAACACTATTGACGTCCTCGACATTGACGGCCTCGGCCGGGTCCTGGAACTGGTCCCCTCACCCGACGGCTCGCTGCTCGCCGTCACCAACCACAAGTTCCAGCTGTTCGTCGTGGACGCGGCCAGTGGCGAGCGCAGGCTCGAGGACGAGTCCGCCTTCGGCCGCATAAGTGGCCCAACGTGGTCCCCGGACGGGAAATGGTTGGCTTACAGCTACGCGGCCAGCGCCCAAACCCGCCAGATCAAGCTGGGTAACGCCGGCAGCGGTGAGAAAGCCGCGGTAACCGGCGCAGAGTTCCGGGACACTTGCCCGTCCTTCGACCCCACCGGGAAGTACCTCTACTTCCTGTCTCAACGGACTTTCGACCCGGTCTATGACAGCCTCTTCTTTGACCTTGGCTTCCCTCTGGGTGCCCGGCCGTACCTGGTGACCCTTCAGGCCGATGCGCCGTCGCCGTTCGTCGTCCCTCCGGAGCCGGAGGAACCATCCCCCGAGGGCAGCCCCAGCCGCCGCGACAATGGCGCCGCTGAAGCGGCCGCCGGTCCTGCGCCCGAGCCGGTGCCCCCGGTGGAACTGGAGGGTATCGGCCAGCGGGTGGTAGAAGTGCCTGTCCCCGAGGCTCGCTACGAGGCCATCTTCGCCCTCAAGGACAAGCTGCTGCTGTTTTCCAGGCCTGTGCAAGGTTCGCTGGAGCGGGTGTTCTGGGACGCCGGGCCTCCGGCCAACGGTGTTCTCGAAAGCTACGACCTCGTCGAGGCCAGGCGCGACACCTTGCTCACCGATTTGGCCGACGTCGCTATCAGTGGGGACCGGGGCCACCTGGCCTACAGGTCCTCCGGGCCGGGTGGAGAAGGGCTACGGCTCAGGGTGGTGGCCTCCTCCACCAAGCCCGACGAAGAGCGGGCCAAAGAGCCCCCCGGGCGCCGGAGTGGCTTCGTCGACCTGAGCCGGATCCGGGTACTGGTGGACCCCGGCGCCGAGTGGGCCCAGATGTTGAGGGAGGCGTGGCGGCTCCAGCTGGACCATTTCTGGACGGCTGATCTTTCCGGCGTGGACTGGCAAACGGTGCTCGACCGTTACCTCCCACTGGTCGAACTGGTGGCCACCAGGTCGGAGCTGTCGGACCTGATCTGGGAGGTCCAGGGAGAGCTGGGCACCTCGCACAGCTACGAACTGGGCGGCGAGTACCGCAAGTCCCCCCCGTGGGGGCTGGCCCAGCTGGGGGCCGACCTGGCCAAAGACGCCTCCGGCAGATGGGTGGTGACCCGGGTGGCCGAGGGGTCCAGCTGGGCCCCAAAAGAAGCCTCGCCATTGTCGGCCCCGGGCGTGGACGTGGGGGCGGGGACAGCCATAACCGCCGTCAACGGCCAGGCCGTCGACCCCGGCACGGGCCTCGGTCCCTTGTTGGCCAACCAGGCCGGGTTGCCGGTCGAGCTCACGGTGGAAGGCCCCACTGAACCGGGTGCGGCCGAGGCGGGCCCCCGGACGGTCGTCGTGCAAACCCTGAGCGACGAGCACCCGCTCCGGTACCGGGACTGGGTGGTGAGAAACAGGGAAAAGGTGCGCCAGGCCAGTGACGGCCGGGTCGGCTACATCCATATCCCGGACATGGGGCCATGGGGGTGGTCCGAGTTCCATCGTTCCTACCTGGCGGAGGTCGAGCGCGACGCTCTCGTGGTCGACGTCCGTTTCAACGGCGGCGGCCATGTGTCGGCGCTCATACTGGAAAAGCTGGTCCGTCACCGCATCGGCTGGGCCGTCCCCAGAAGGGGCGCGCCGATTTCTTATCCCGAAGAGACACCGAGGGGCCCGCTCGTTGCCATAACCAACGAGTACGCCGGATCTGACGGCGACATCTTCACGCACGGGTTCAAGCTTTTGCGCCTCGGGCCGGTCATCGGCACCAGGACATGGGGCGGTGTCATCGGCATAGACATCAACCAGGTCCTGGTCGACGGGAGCATCACCACCCAGCCCGAGTACGCCTTCTGGTTCGAGGACGTCGGCTGGGGGGTGGAGAATTACGGCAGCGACCCGGACGAAGAAATCTTGTTCCGGCCTCAGGATTACGCCACCGGCCGGGACCCCCAGCTGGCGCGGGCCGTCGAACTGGCGCTAACGGCGTTGGCGCAGTACCGGCCGGCCCTGCCCGAGCTCGACCGGCGGCCGCAAAAAGCTCTGCCGGTTCTTCCCGCCCGGCGCTAGGTGCGCCCGTCAGAGCGTGGAAGGGAGGCGAGCGGGCGGCCGGGCACCAGGCTCCTCCCGGCGAAAGGCGGGGGCTGTGGCGAAGCCCGCACTCTGCGTGTACACTACGCGCCAACACAGGAGGTCCCATGGCTCCGAGAGCACGCCCATCACTCCAGAGTCCCCCCGAGACGACACGCCGGCGGGGGACTGACCTCGTCACAGCCACGAGCCACCACCCCCTGAACGACGCTGTCCTGGATGCGCCCGTCAGGAACCTCTTCGGTACTCGGCCGGGAGCAGCCAGGTCATCCCGCCATCTCATGGCCCTTCAGCGGTCGGCGGGGAACCGGGCGGTTGTGGGCTTGCTGGCCGGGAGGGCGAAGGAAGACCAACGCATCCAGCGCTACGAAGAGGTGAAAGACAAAGACGGGGACAACTGGCGGATGAGCGAGAGCCGCAAGTCGGCGCTCTGGGTCAAACAGGAGGAGGGTGGCCAGACTCTTTTTGCCACTCCCGACCTGGTCAAGCAAGCCAATGGGAAGTTGGCCAAGGCGGGCCAGAACGGCTCGTTCATCAGGTTGGCTGTTGAGGAGAGCGGCCCGGTTGCCGGCCTGCTGCCGGAGCTGTCCGGGGACGCCCAGACCGTCGTACCCAAGTTGGTCACCGTCGGTCCTGACCCCGGTAACAAGAAGTTGGCGGTGATCAACCAGGGCAAACGAGCCGACGACGACGGGAAGAAGAACAAGGAGTTCGCGTTATGGGCGGACTGCGGGCGTTCCTCTCGAGTGGTGATGGGCACCGACGCTCAGGGCGCCAGCCCTCATGCCGAGTACAGGGTCGGCGGCAAAGCGGTAGCCACGGCGCCGTCTACAAAGCCGTCGAACTTCACCCGTGCCTACAGCGACGCCATGCCCAAATTCGTAAAAGATAAGAAGAACAAGAAATTCCTGAAGGAAGGTGTGCATTACAAGAAGGGAATGTTGTGGGACTCGTACATAACGCCCACCGATGACAAAGACGCTAAACGACTGTACTGGGAACTGGGTGAAGACGGGAGGACGGCGTTTGACGTGGCGGTCGGCATCAATTATGGCGCCAACCCCGAAATCGGTGGCGCCTATACCATCGCTACCGGCAGCGACTTCCCGGGCTTCAGCTCCGGTCCCAGGACCTGGAACTTCCACTGGGCCGGAGTCGTGATGAAGGACGGCCCCAATAACGTCACTCTGGAAAACTACGCGGTATCGTATGGGACCGACCCGGACCCGGTGAAGAACCAAGAGCTGCAACAAAAGGCCTATGACGAGGTCAACCGGAGCTGGGTGTTCCAGATGTACGGTCTCGAGTACAAGTCTCAGACTTTCCAGGGGCAGCACGTGGCCAGCGGGACCCATGGCAACCGGGGGACCACCCTGGCGGTGAAGGTCTGACGTGAGCTCGTCGCCGCTCACGTCTGCAGCGGAACTGGCCGGCCGAGAGGGGGCGCGTGTCCAGCTCCAGGGCACCTATGGAGTTCAGGATCTGCACGGGTACGCAATCAAGGTGCGCGGTCCGGACGGCCAATGGGTGAAAAAAACACGAATCGCCTATGTCGAACTCGATGGTGCCTCCGTTGAGCTGGCTGATCGTCCTGATGGCGAAATGCGCGCTCTTGAAGGCCGTCGTGTCATAGCCGATGGGACTCTTGTCCGACCGGCGCCGCCGCCGTCGGATAGCGACGCCAGCCAACCTTCGTCCCCGCTGACCCTCGCGGAAGTGACATCGGTAAAGGCGGTCCACGAGCAGTAAGGTGCGCCCTTGGTTGCCGGCGAGGTAAGCGGAGGCGACGCCGGCCACACGAACGCCGACGGTTGTTGTCGGCGTGTTTTTTATTGCCTTTGAAAGGACGGATTTCAGGACGATGGTGGCCGAAGCCCTGCTGGTGTCGTGGAACGACACTCCGACCCGTAAAGCCGTCATCGACTTTGTCGGGAACATCACGTCGGAGGGTTCTGCCGGTTTTGTACCACCAGCGCAGCGCATGGCTGTGTTCGACAATGACGGCACCCTGTGGAGCGAGAAGCCGATACCCATACAGCTCGACTTCACCCTTTTCCGTATGGCCGAGCTGGCCCAAGCGGACTCCACACTGGCCGGCCGGCAGCCGTACAAGAGCGCGGTCGAACGCGATTACCGCTGGTTGGGCGAGGCGATGGTCAAGCATTACCACGGTGACGACGACGACCTGCACCTCTTGATGGCGGCGGTGGAGACCGCCTTCGGGGGCATGACCGTAGACGCATTCAGTGAAGAGGTCACCGGTTGGTTGAAGTCAGCAACGCACCCCCAGCTCCACCGTCCGTACTTGAGTTGCGCTTTTGTGCCCATGATCGAGCTGTTGCGCTACCTCGAGGCCAACGGGTTCAGTACTTACATCGCATCGGGCGGCGACCGCGATTTCATGCGGCCATTTGCGGAGCAGTTGTACGGGGTACCGCCCGAGCGCGTCATCGGGAGCGCGTTCGGGCTCGACCTGCGCCTGGCGGAAGAAGGTACGGACCTGCTTTACAAGTCCAAGATTGAATTTTTCGACGACGGGCCGGAAAAGCCGGTGCGCATTTGGAGCCGGACCGGCCGCCGGCCCCTGGTGGCAGGGGGCAACTCCAACGGCGATGTCCCGATGCTGCGCTTCGCCCGCTCGCCTGGTCGCGACGCCCTCCGGCTCCTTGTTTTGCACGACGACCCCGAGCGCGAGTTCGACTATGTCGCCGGCGCCGAGGATGCTTTGCAGCGCGCCAAAGAGCGTTCGTGGACAGTGGTGAGCGTCAAGGACGACTGGGCCACTGTTTTCCCGCCGGCCTGAACGATTATCCTGCCGCCGCGACGGTCTGCACCGTTCCCCTCTTCGTTCCTGGGGGGGGATGATAGGGCGGGACCGCGGACAGCCACCGCTCTCTGCGCCAGGAAAAGGAGAGATGACCATGCTCGGCCAAGCCATCGGCGGCGTACTTGCATCGGCCGTGGGGGTGGCGCTCAGCCCCGTCCCCATCATCGCCGTAATCCTCGTCCTCGGTACACCCAAAGCTCGTTCCAACGGTCCTGCCTTCGCCCTCGGCTGGGTCTCCGGCCTGGTCGTGGTCAGCGTGGTCGTCCTGTTGTTGGCGAGCGGGGCGTCCAACCCAAGTAGCGGCAGTTCCACCGCCGTGAACGCCATAAAGCTGGCGCTGGGTGCCGTCTTCCTGTTCATGGCCGCCGCTCAATGGCAAAAGCGGCCGAAAGAAGGTGAACAGGCCACCCTGCCGAAGTGGATGCAGACCCTCGATGCCTTTACGCCGGCCAAGTCCGTGGGCTTAGGCGCCCTGCTCTCTGCGGCCAACCCGAAAAACCTGGCCCTGACCATCGCCGCCGCCGGCTCCATCGCTCAGGTCGGCCTGGATGCTGGCCAAAGCGCCGTCGCCGTCGCCGTCTTCGTCGTGCTGGGCTCCCTCACCGTGGCCGGCCCGGTCGTGTTCTACATGCTGGCCAGCAAAGCGGCCGAGGGGCCGCTGTCCGAGATCAGCCGGTTCATGGCCGACCACAACGCCGTCATCATGGGCGTCGTATTGCTCGTGCTTGGGGCCAAATTGGTGGGGGACGGCATCGCCGGCCTCTCCACCTGAACCGGCCGGGCTGGCAGGGCAGCCACGGAGAACCAATGTGCGCCTCGGCGCGTCGGGCCTACTGTTGGGCCATGTCGAGCTTGCCTTCAGCCGCAACATCGTCATCGAATACCGGCGCGCCGGGCGACGACCAGGAGGCCCAATGGACGGCGCACTGGATCGCCGTCGAGCCGCCGCCACAGGGGGATGCCGCCGCAGCCATGATGTTCGGCTCCGGGCGAGCCGGGTTTTCCCGCTGCATGTTCCGGCGCGCCTTCGAGCTGAGCGCCGTCCCCGGTCACAGCCGGGCCAGAGTGAGCGCCGACTCTCGTTATGTGCTGTTCGTGAACGGCGCCGAGGCGGGGCGCGGCCCGGCCCGGTCGCAGCCCTCGCGCCAGCGCTACGACGCCTGGGACATCGCTCCTTACCTGCGCCAAGGGCGCAACGTTGTGGCCGTCCTGGTCACGTACTACGGCCGGCCGACCTCGTTCTGGATGCCGGCGCCGCCCGGCGGCACCATCGGACGCGACGCCGTCCTGGTTTTCGAGTCCGTCGTCGGGCCCGAGCTGCTCATTACAGACGAGTCCTGGCGGGCCCGGCGCTCGAACGCCTGGACGCTGGCCGCAGCCACCTCGGGCCTCGACGGCCTGCCAGTGGAGGTGTTCGACGCCCGCCTGCTCCCTTCCGGCTGGCAGGACGTGGGTTTTGACGATTCCGATTGGGACGCGGCCACGGTGCTGGCCGCCGTGCACGTCGGCGGTATGGGACGGGCCCGGCCGCCGACGTACCCGTTCGGGCGCCTTCTGGCTCGCCAGATATCGCCGTTGGCGGGCGGCCACGTCGAGCCACGCCAGGTCACCCTGGCCGACGCTGCGGCCGCCGACCCAGATATCGGCCACCCCGTAGAGGTCGTCCGCCAGCTGCTCGGCGGGCCGGGCGTGACCTTCGCCGCCTCCTCTCTACCGCTCACGGTGGACCTCGGGCCAGCCGGGGCGGCCTTGATCGGCCTCGATTTTGGGCGGGTCGTGGCCGGTTTCGTGGAGATCGACCTCGATGCGCCGGCCGGGACCGTACTGGACTGCTACTACCGCGAGCGGGCTTTTCGCCCCGGCGCCGTTACCATGAGCGACCCGACGACAGGCGCCCGTTTCATTGCCGCCGGCGGCGCCGGCAGCCTCTCCGGCACCGAGGTCAACGGGCTGCGCTACGCCTACATAGGTTTGCATGCACCCCAGCCGGCACGCGTCACCGT
Organism: Acidimicrobiales bacterium; assembly: GCA_035502515.1. GTDB lineage: Bacteria > Actinomycetota > Acidimicrobiia > Acidimicrobiales > Palsa-688 > Fen-671. Next base: position 11,472 of record DATJUH010000429.1, on the reverse strand, counting down.
CCGGGCGGTGCGGGTCCGTGAGCACCTCTATCCGAGGACAGGGCAGGCGTACTTCTCGAGCAGCGACCCGGCGCTGGACGCCTTGTACCACGCCGGCGTGCGCACCGTGCAGCTGAACTCCTTCGATTCCTATACCGACTGCCCCACCCGCGAGCAGCGCGCCTGGGTCGGCGACGGCGTGGTGCACCAGCAGGTCGACCTGGTCACCAACGCAGACTGGGGTTTGGCCCGCAACTACGTGGTGCTCGGCGACTCGCCGCGTCCCGACGGGATCCTGCCCATGAGCGTCGTGGGCGACATCGAGTCCTCCGGAGGGGTCACCATCCCCGACTGGGCTTTGCATTGGGCCCACGGCCTGCACAACCTGTACCGGTACGAGGGCGACCTCGACTTCATCGCCACCCACCTGCCAAGCATGCAGCGCGTCTTGCGCTGGTACGCCGCCTATGCCGATAGGCGGGGCACGATCGCCGACGTCCCGGAGTGGAACCTCGTGGACTGGGCGAGCATCTTCACCAGCGGCCGCAGTTCGATCCTCACCGGGCTATGGGCGCGAGGCCTGGCCGAGTTGGCCGAGCTCAGTGACGCGGTCGGCGACCACGGGACGGCGGCCTGGGCCGGCGCCCGCTACCAATCGGCGAAGGAGGGCTTCGAGGACTTCTTCGACGGGGAACGAGGGCTGTACGTCGACCAGATCGTCGACGGCGAGCGCCGTCCCGCCGCCTCTCAAGCGGCCAACGCCGTGGCCGTCGTCTCCGGCCTGGCGCCGGCCGAACGGTGGAAAGGTATCGTCGAGCGGATTACCGACCCGGCCCGCCTTGTCGTACGTTCCTGGATCGGTGGGGCGGACGGCGGCTACGACTTCAAGCGTTTCGCCGAGGTGTCTCGCGGCATCCTCCGTATCGACTGGGACGTCGAACGGGAAATTGTTCTGGCTGAACCATTCTTCAGTTACGTCGTCCACGACGCCGTAGCTCGTGCCGGGCGGGCGGAGCAACTGATCGACCTCGTGCCGCGCTGGCAGCAGTTCCTTACTGACGGCTACGACACTTTCGGCGAGTGCTGGGGCTGGGGCACGCCTGTTCACGGGTGGAGCGCGACCCCGGCGCGCGACCTGGTCGTATACGTGCTCGGGATCTCGCCGGCCGAGCCCGGCTTTACCCGGGCCCGCATCGCGCCGCGGCTTGGTTCCCTCACCGAGGCGGCCGCCGCCGTCCCCACGCCACATGGTTTTCTCGAGGTGCGCATCTCGGGCGGCGAGGCTGTAATCGATAGCCCGGTCCCGGTCCTGTTTGTGCGCGATGACGGGTCAGAAGAGGCTCTGGAGGCGGGAAAGGGGCGAGTCAGCCTGCGCTGAGCACGGTGGCGGAATGGCCCGGCGCCGGCCCATTTCGGTTTTTCACCCGCAGCGACAACTGCCGACGAAATTGCCTGCCGGCTACCCGGCCTTCGGGTCGGGGGCTCGTAGGGGGCGGACCGCCGGCGCCAACACAAGGGCGACGGCTAAGAGGACGGCCACGGAGATGAGGGCACGCAAAATTGTCAATTGGTCGGCGAGGAAGCCAACCAGAGGCGGCCCGGCCAAGAAGGCGCAGTAACCGATGGAGGCGATGACGCTGACCCGGCCGGCGGCAAGATCCGGTTCGTCGCCCCCGGCGCTCATCCCCAGCGGGAAACCCACCGCCGTGCCGGTCCCCCACAACAGGGCGCCGGCAAAAGCGCACAGCACTACTGGCCCGAAGACGAACAGGGCCACACCGGCGATAGCTATGAGGCCGGAGGAACGCGCCACCGGCACCCGCCCGAACCGGTCCAGGAAAATAGGAGAGAACCAGCGCCCGATCGTCATGGCGGCCAGGAACGTGGCGAACACAAGCGTCCCGACGGCGGCCTGGAGGTGGTAACCGTCGATGGCGGCCAGGCTGGTCCAGTCATTGGCCGTTCCTTCCGCGAAAGCAAAAGCCAGTACGAATGCACCTATCACGAGTGTGCGTGGCTCCAGCCAGGCGCGAAGCACCGTTCGGTGGGCGGTACGCCCTTGCTCCTCCTGCTCCGCATCCCCGGGTCGGGCGTTTTCCTCCGGCTGGCTGACATCGGGCAGGAACTGGCTCGCCGCCCGGGGCACGACCAGCGCAACCAGGACGGCCACCCCCACCAGGTGAGCAGTAACGGGCAGGTGCACAGCCACGGCCACCGCGCCCACAATCGCGCCCCCGACGGTGCCAACGCTCCATCCGGCGTGGAAGCGGGGCAGTATCGAACGGCCGAGACGGCGTTCGACCACCCCGCCATGTATGTTCATGGCCACGTCCCAGACCCCGGTGGACAGGCCGAACACAAACAGGCCGGCAACGACGGTGGCCAACCCGACGAGGTAGCCAGTGGCCACGATGACCAGGCCGGCACTGAGTAAAGCGGCCGTTATCGAAACGGCCCGCCGGGGCCCGAGCCAGGCTATGAGAGGTCCGGACAGCGGCAAAGAGATGACCGAGCCGGTGGCAATGGCCAAAAGCACCAGGCCCAGAGCCGACGGCTGCAATTGGAAGTGCTGGCGGACCTGAGGGATCCGGGCGGCCCAATTGGCGAAGGCGAACCCAGAGGCCGCGAAAGCGATGTACGTGGCCCGGACTGCCCGCCTCAGCTGGCCATCATCGGCCGGCGGTGTCGAAACAGCCTGCTCGGCACCAAATGCTTGGTCATTAACCACGTTTGAGACCACCGGACCAGCTCGCCCGGCGAGCCTACCTGACAAAGGCCGGGGCGATCAGCCGGTCCGCCGGCTTGGTGGTGGCCAGGGCGGCGTAGGTCGCGGCCACCTGTGGTAAAGGCCACACCCATGGAACAAGAACGAAATAGCACTTCCGCCCCCGGAACCAGGCCTCCACTCCCTGTTCCCTCAAAAGGCGGGCGCCCGGGTACCCCGTGGCGAGGGCAGAAAAAACGTTGCGTCGCGTGGAAAAGTCCCACTCGGCGCGGCGTCGGCTGGCGCGCCTGATGGGACTTTTAGACATGGAGGCCCGCCTGTAGGGGGTTTTATCCTTTTTTCGGGTAAAAGTGCAAGTGGTGCCCGTGCTGCAGATAAAAGTACGCGCTTATTCGGACAGTGCCGGGGTAGTTAACGCGGACTTTTAGCCGGCGGGGGCGGCGGGACGGTGACGCCGGTTGGTCATAAAGGCGCTCCAGCGAGGGAAGTCTCAGCTGTTGCGGACCTTTTCGCCCTGCCGGGCGACTGTGCCGCGCCGCAGTGACGCCCCCTTGGTGGCTCGCCGCACCCAGGCCAGGACGGCCCTCAGGTCACCATCATCGAGGAGGTAGGCGACGAAACCGAAGGCCACGATGGCTCCGGCGGCCGCCGGTATGGCGAGGCCAAAGGCCACCACCTTGTGGTGTATGGGCACGGCCAGGCTGAGAGCTACGCCCACGGCGGCGCCCGCGGTGCAGGCGGCCAGGGCGGCGAGGGCGGCGTGGCTGAAGCCCTCCAGCGCCGCCTTGCCGCAGATCCGCCTGGTGAGGACGACCAGGGGGACCGCCACCACGGTCTGGCCGATGGTGGTCCCCAGGGCCAAGGCGGCGACGACCAGGTGGGGCGGGACCAGTTGGACCAGCACCACGTCGGCCACCATCACGATCAGCCAGCTCCCGGCCAAGGCCGCCGCCGCCACCTTGAGCCGCCCGATGACGAACATCATCCGCGACAGGTTGGCGATCAGGGCGATGCCGGCGATGCCCGGGGCGAACAGGGCGAAGGCCTGTACCAGCTCTGGTACTTGGTCGGGTTGTTTGGCCAGGACGTGGGCGGCGGGGACGGTGATGGCGGCCATCACGGCCGTGCCCAGCCCGGACATAAGCAGGACGGCCCGTGTCGACCCGGCGCTGGTCCGGTCGAACTCCGCCCCCTCGCGCACTGACAGGACGGGGAAGGCGCTGACCACGATGGACAGGGCCAGGATGGCCGAGATCGAGTTGAAGACCTGCGAAGAGTAGTTGAAAAGGACGATGGCGCCGGTGGTGCCGTGCCCGTTGGCCAGGGCAATAGCCACGACGTTGGCCAGGTCCACGGCGATCAACTCGGCCACGCCGACCAGCGCCAGGCCGCCGGCCCGGCGGGCCACGCCGCTCGGGAACCGCAGGACAGGCCGGAACCGGAGGTGCAGGCGCCAGGTGGGCGGGATGGCCACGACGACCAGGGTGGCTATGCCGAGAGTGGTGCCCACTGAGAGCACAAGTTCGGCTGAGAGCGGGAGCTGGGCCAAGGAGCGCCCGTTGTCCAACGGCACGAAAGCCACGTAGCAGGCGACGAGCACCAGGCTGGATATCCCCGGGCCGATGGAAGGGGCGGCGAACTTGCGGTAGGACTGCAGCAGCCCGTACAGGACGACCGACAGGCCGTACAGCAGGGCCTGGGGGGCGAAGACGCGGAGCATGTTGCTCGTCGTCGCGACCATGTCCGCCCTGACGCAATGAGCGTTGGTGTTGACCGGGTTGAGCAGCGAGGCGATCGGCCCGGCGGCGGCGATGATGACCAGGACCAGCGGTACGACGATGATGACGGACCAGGTCAGCAGGGCTGAGGTGATCTCGCTGACCCGTGCCTTTTCCGCCGGGTCATGAGGCGCTCGCTCCGCCGAGCGGGCCAGGACCGGGATCATGGCGCTGGTGAGGGCACCACCCAGGATCAGCTCGTAGAGGAGGTTGGGGACCTGGTTGGCGGTGACGTAGGCCGTGCCCAGGCACGAGGCCCCGATGGTCTGGGAGAACACCAGCGTCCGCACGAGGCCGAGGACCCGCGACAGTATCGTGAGGCTGGCGACCACCACGGCTCCCCGGGCGACGCCCTCACCGAGCCGCCCTGCCAGGCCCCGGTCTGACGGCTCGGCCAGGCCAGGCTTGTCCATGGTCTGCACAGGCAACTCCCGATCCTCTTGGCCCCCGTTCATGCACGGTGGCGTTGGCCGCCAGAACCGAGATCTCAGCCCTGCGTCCGATCCTCAACCCGCAAACGAGCCTTGCTGGTCAGACGAGTCCGTCCCGACCAAGAAAAATACGAACCACCGATGGCGCCGGGGCGAGCTTCAGCTCAACTGGCGAGGCGCCTGCCCTTTCCCCGCGGGCGCGGCGCGCCGGGCCCGGTCGGGTGCCTGCCCGCCTTCAGCGTGGTTGCCGGCGGCCCGCGCCGGGACATTCCGCCGGCTAGCCGCTGCAGCCCGCGCTCTCGAGGGTCAGGCCGGCGCCTGGGTCCGTCAACTTGACCGGGCCTATGCCGGGGGCGAAGTAGATGGTGGAGGTGAGGAACTGGGAGAAGGTCGATGACAGCAGTACCCACGACTTGTCCAAAAGGGCAGAGCCGTTCAGAGGCTTCATCGACTGGACGGATGTCACGACGCCGACAGGGTCGTGATATGTCCCTCCCGGGGTGGCGATAGAAGCGACGGTCGTGGCCGCCGACGCCTTGACGGTGAGCTGGAGGGTCAACGTTTTGCCGTTGGCGGCCAACTCCGAGAGCGCCGCAGCGGCCTGGCCGGTGCTGCCCGCCAGGGTGAGCGTGAGGACCCGGGTGGCTGTCTGGCCGGCCTGGAGCTGACCGGGCGACGGGTAGAGCTCACTGCCGTCGAAGGTGACCGTGTAGCCGCCGGACGACCCGGAGAACCCGGGCGGGAGCCCCACCGAGCCGTTCCCGAATATCTCCCATGTGCTGTTGGTGGTCACGGTCTTGACGCTGCCGGCGGCTCCGACGCTGGTGACTATGCGGTAGTGCAGAAGGGTGCCCGATGCCGTTGCCGACTTGCTCAAGAGCGTCATCGTCTCCTTGGCCGTCTTCCCACTGGCCGCTGTGGCCGAGGTCGACTGGATCGAGCATGTGCGGCCAGTCTGAGTATTGACGTAGGCGAGCCAGGAGGGGCTGGCGGCGTAGGCCGGGCTGCCGGTCATGGCGCCGGCGAAGGCCACACAAAAGGCGGCTGTCACTGCCCCGGCCCTCTGCTGCCGGCGCTTCGAAAGCCCAACGCAGGTCGGGAACAGCCGGGAAGAAGTCGAACCGCGTCCCGGGCGGGCCTCAACGGAGCCGGGAACAACAGTGGAGACAGTGGTCATGGCAGGTCCGCCTTTCTCCTGGAGGTCTCGAAGTTTGGCACAGCAGACGCGGGGGCGGTCGTCACTCCGCCGCATCACCACCCTAGGCGGCCTGGCCGACGCCGACGACGTCGGGAAGTGGACTGGCTGGGTGGACTGGTTGGGTGGACTGGCTGGGCCCCCAAAACGTGACCGGGCTGGCAAACCGTTGTCGGCGCAAGGTTTTCGGGCCCAAGACCGGTCTCCTGCCTCAAACCGCCGATGAACCAACGACTTTTGCGCGCTGGTGTAACGATAAGAGCAACTGGCGCGCACAGACATCTCCAGTTGGCCTCTGTCGAGCGAGGCCCAAGCAGGTCCGGTTACCCGCCGTCTGGGAAGCTTTACGCCTTTGCCACCAGTGTGACTTGGCCGGTATGTGTTTTTGGTTAGCGCCGGCCCCAGGTCGCCTGGCCGGCGCGGCGGGGCCATTCTTAGCCCTCGGCCGGGCCCGGTCAAGGACGGGAGGCGATGGCACAAAGTTGTTGCCGCGCCGTCGTCAACAGGACTTCGAGCCCAGTGGTGTTGCCCTCTTCCACCCAGTGTGCGAACGCCACCCGGAACAGGGCGATCCCGGTTTCGGCGGCGATGCTGGCTGTGGGTTCGTCGACCCCTCGAGAGCGAAGCGCCACCGTAAGTGCGGTGGCGAGCCGGGATAGTTTGGCGATCTCACGTTCGTGGAGCTCGGGGTAGGCGTCGATCAGTCGTTGGCGCTGCCGGGCGAAGGCTGAGCGCTCGGCCAAGATCTCTACGGCCGCCCGGTCCAGCGCCCACATAATGGCGGCCAGCGGCCCGACCTCGGCGGGGGCGGCCTCGACGGCGTGCACGAGGTAGTCCTGAAAGTCCTGCGCACCGTCGAAGAAGGCTTCGCGCTTGTCGGCAAAGTACCGGTAGAAGGTCCGTTCGGTCACACCCGCCCGAGCGGCAATATCGCTGACGGTCGTCTTCTCGTAGCCCTTATCGGTGTAGAGCTCGAAGGCGGCGGCCTGCAGACGACCGCGTGCCCCGGGTGCCCATCGCGCCATGTCCCGATCATACCTGGTGATGTCAGACCTTGACATCACTGGGCCGTGATGTCATACTGTGACATAAGCGATGTCAGAGTCTGACGTCGCTTGAGCGAAAGGAAACTGCGATGCGCATTCTCGTAACTGGCGCCTCCGGCCACATAGGTTCCGCTGTCGTTCCCGAACTGCTTTCCGCCGGCTACCAGGTGACCGGCCTGGCCCGCTCCGACGCGGCCGCTGAAAAGATCGCGGCGATGGGCGCCGAGGTCCGCCGCGGCGACCTCGACGACGGCGACGGGCTACGAGCCGCCGCCGCAGCCGCCGACGGCGTCATCCACCTCGCGTTCAAACACGACCTGATGCGAGCGGGCGACATGGGCGGGGCGGCGTCGGCCGATCTCGGCGCCGTCAAGGCCGTCGGCGAGGCGCTCGAGGGGACGGGCAAGCCCTTCGTCGGTACCTCCGGCACCCTCCTCTTGGCCCTGGCCTACCCGGGCAAAGCCGGGACCGAAGACGACGTCGTCGGCGGCGGATTTCGCATCGATGCCGAGAACTTCGTGGTCGACTTGGCCGAGCAAGGGGTGCGCTCTTCCGTCGTGCGCCTGCCGCCGACGGTGCACAGCCAACTCGACCGCCACGGCTATGTCCCGGCCCTGATCGGGACCGCCCGCCAAAAGGGCTTCGCCGCCTACGTCGGCGACGGCTCCAACCCGTGGTCCGCCGTGCACACCCTCGACGCCGCCCACCTGTACCGGCTCGCCCTCGAGCGGGCGGTAGCCGGCACCCGCTGGCATGCCGTGGCTGACGAGGGCGTCCCGTTCAAGGACATGGCCGAGGCCATCGGCCGCAACCTCGGTGTCCCGGTGCGCTCTCTCGGCCCCGATGCCGCCCCCGAGTACTTCGGGTTCCTGGCCCCGTTTGTCCAGATGGGCAGCTCTGCCTCCTCGGCCCGCACCCGGGAGCTGCTTGGCTGGACGCCCACCCGCCCCGGCCTTATCGACGACATCAACGAAGGCCATTATTTCCGCTAAACGCATGGTTGTGCCGGCCGGCGGCGATGCCGCCGCCAGCCGGTTGGACCGCCCCTCTTCCACATAGGCGCGAAACTTGTGCCAGGGGCCAGGAGGCCCGCCCTGGATATTCGAGCCGCATTTCGGGCCTATACCAACGAGCCAGTCAGTACTTATTTCGGAGCCGATGGTATTGAGCCCAGCGACGACTTAGCCGCTCTCAACCTGACGACTGTCCCGAAAGTCCTCATTAAGTGCGCCAATATGCGCAACCCCACGGATGCTGCCCTTATCACTACAAATACCTGGCAGCGGGCGGCCGCCAAAGGCCTGGCCGCCGGCCTCCCGGAATTCCTGGACGACCATAAGAACTCGAGCCACGCTCAGAAATACTCTCGTCTGGCGCTGCAGGGTGGGCCGGGAAATTTAACCCTTCCCGCTGAGGGGCACTTGGACTGGCCGTCGTCGCCGGCGTGACAACGCTGGTCCCGTCGGCCTCGCCGGTGCCCCGGGATGGGCTGGCCGAAGCTGGTCGTCACGGCTATGGCACAAATTTGTTCGCTTTCGAATGGCTTACGGGCTGTCCGGCGCTTGGAGTAAGGTCATTCTTGCGGCAAGTTCTCCTTGGCTCGTTCGTAGCCGCCGGCCGGCGGGTTCCGGTCTGGCCCGTAGACCAGGTACACGACACCCGTAGCAAACGGTTCCCACGACAGCAGGCGAAGCGGCTGTTCCGGGCTACCCTCCGGGTACAGGCGCAGCCCTGACCCGGCCAGCACCGGGTGGACGAAAAGATGCAGCTCGTCGAGCAGGCCGCCGGCGAGCAGCTGACGCACCAAGGAGACCGAGCCGCTGAGGGCGATCCGGCGGACGGAGGGGTCGGTTTTGAGCGCAGCTACACCTTCCACTAAATCACCGTCTAGCTGCTCGGAGTTACGCCAGGTGAAATCCAGGCGCTGGTGCGAGACAACGATTTTGCGGATATCGCCGAGCCTTTTGGCGAAGGCGGCGTCCTCTCCGCCGGCGACCTCTCGGCCCGGCCAGGCGCCCGCGAAACTGTCGTAGGTGGTGCGGCCGAAGAGCATGACGTCGGCGTTGTGGGTACCGGCGACGGCGTTGGCCAGCTCATCGTTGAAATAGGGGAAATGCCAGTGGCCAACGCCCGGGTCGACGACGCCGTCGAGTGCCATGAACATGCTGGCGGTAATCGTGGCCATCCAAAGCTCCTCATTCTCTTGCGGTCACAGGTTTAGACGATGCTCAGCCCAGCACTCATCGTTTTAGGTGGGAGATTATGTCATGCCGGTGCTGAAGTCCCGGGCTCGACCACCAGCTGTGCCGACGCGGATGACGACATTGCGGAAAATGTAACAAGTCCACAATGAGGCCGGGATCTTCAGGGGCCGCTGACGGCGTGGTAAACAACATGTTGACCGCCTGGCAACCCTGTAATGCGCGAGGAGACAACTGTGACTGAAGGACGCAAGCCCAACATCCTGGTCATCTGGGGCGACGACATCGGCATCAGCAACCTGAGCTGCTACACGCGCGGCCTGATGGGCTACCAGACGCCGAACATCGACCGTCTGGCTGGAGAGGGCATGATGTTCACCGACTCCTACGGCGAACAGTCGTGCACGGCCGGGCGGGCTTCGTTCATCACCGGCCAGTCGGGTTTCCGGACGGGGCTCACCAAGGTCGGCGTCCCGGCGGCCACCGTGGGCCTGCAGGCGGAGGATCCGACCATCGCCGAACTGCTCAAAGTGCAAGGTTACGCAACTGGCCAGTTCGGCAAGAACCACCTGGGCGACCGCAACGAGTACCTGCCTACTGTGCACGGCTTCGACGAGTTCTTCGGCAATCTTTACCACCTGAACGCCGAGGAGGAGCCTGAGAACCCCGACTACCCGCCGGCGGACGAGTTCCCCCACTTCCGCGACCGGTTCGGACCTCGCGGAGTCCTGCGTTGCCGGGCCACCGACGCCGATGACCCTACGGTTGACCCTCGCTTCGGGCGGGTCGGGAAGCAGGTCATCGAGGACACCGGCCCGCTGACAAAGAAACGTATGGAGACCTGTGACGACGAGTTCGTCGCCGCAGCCAAGGACTGGATAACCCGTCAGCACGCGGCTGGCACACCCTTTTTCTGCTGGGTCAACACGACGCATATGCATGTGTTCACCCACACGAAGCCCGAAAGCCTCGGCCAGGCCGGGAGATGGCAGTCCCCGTACCACGACACGATGATCGACCACGACAGGAACGTGGGCGAGATCCTCGACCTGATCGACCAACTCGGCATCGCCGAGGACACCATCGTCATGTACAGCACCGACAACGGCCCGCACATGAACACCTGGCCTGACGGGGCCATGACCCCGTTCCGCAGCGAGAAAGACACCAACTGGGAGGGTGCCTTCCGGGTGCCGCTGCTTCTGCGTTGGCCCGGCCATATCCAGGCCGGGGCCGTCTCCAACGAGATCGTCCAGCACCACGACTGGTTGCCCACGTTCCTGGCGGCCGCCGGCGACGCCGACATAGTCGAGAAGCTGAAGAACGGCCACCACGCGGCAGGCAAGAGCTTCAAGGTCCACATCGACGGCTTCAACTTGCTGCCGTACTTGACTGGCCAGGAGGCCAAAAGCCCTCGTCCCGGGTTCATCTACTTCGACGACGACGGCGACCTCGTGGCGCTCCGGTTCGATAACTGGAAGATCGTGTTCATGGAGCAGCGCTGCGAGGGAACCCTGCGCATCTGGGCCGAGCCTTTCACCCCTCTCCGGGTACCCAAGCTGTACAACCTGCGTACCGACCCCTATGAGCGAGCCGACATAACGTCGAACACTTACTACGACTGGATGGTCCGGCGGGCGCCCATAATCCAGGCTTCCCAACCGATTGTCGCCAGCTTCCTGGCCACTTTCAAGGACTTCCCGCCCCGCCAGAAGGCCGCCACCTTTACGATCGACCAGGTGCTCGAGAAAATGAGCGAGGCTGCCGGGGGTGCGCACCGATAGGAGCCCGACCGGCGCCTCGTGCTGTCCTTCCACGAGAGTGACGGGCTGGGCCGAGGTAACAGTGGCACAACCGCACCGGTTTCAACCCTGTTGCATGCGCTCCCACGGCGTGCCCAACTTCCCCGACCCGAAATAGGGCGCCAACGGCCACAGCATCATCGGCGGCGGCGCCGACTTCCGCTCGTCACCGGTGAAGACAGCCCAAAAGGCGTGCCGGTCGCACCTCCCGGGTGGCTAGGGCACTGTGGCCGGTTTCTGATGGGTTTATCTAATTTAAAAGGCATAATGTGCCGTCTCGCTAGACCCTTTCCGAATTGTCCCCCACCTGATAAC
>DATJUH010000428.1:0-4260 GCA_035502515.1 Acidimicrobiales bacterium | reverse complement strand
CGGCCGCTTGGACCGCGCGGGCGACCATTGTCCCGGTGGCGACAACAGTGACGTCGGCGCCTTCTGTCAAGCGCCACGATTTGCCCAAGCGGAAGTGGTAATTGTCACCGTAAACCGCCGGGACCGGCATCCTGCTCACCCTGACGAACACGGGCCCATCGTGGTCGAGGGCGGCTCGGAGGGCTTGTCCGGTCTCCCAGGGGTCAGCCGGCACGACGACGGCCAGGTTGTCGATCACGCGCAGCCAGGCTATGTCCTCGATCGAGTGGTGGGTGGGCCCGAGCTCGCCGTAGGCGACACCGGGGCTCATCCCGCAAACGACGACGTTAGCGTTGCCGTAGGCGAGGTCAACTTTTATCTGCTCCAAGGCGCGTGCGGTAATGAAGCAGCTGGCAGCCGAGACGATCGGGCGCTTGCCTCCGTTGGCGAGCCCGGCGGCCACGCCCAAAAGGGTCTGCTCCGCGATACCCACGTTGACCAGACGGTCGGGGTAACGCTCTTTGAAATCGACGAGCTTGCTGGAACCGACCGAGTCGCTGCAGACTACGACGACTCGGGCGTCGGCATCGGCGAGTTCCATGACGGTTGACGCGAACGCGTCGCGACAGTCAAAAAGGGCCGACTGTGCAGCGAGGGTGGTCACCTCAGCTCCTGCAACGCTGCCCGGACCTGCCCCGCCGAAGGCACCTTGTGGTGCCACTCGACGCGGTCGCGCATGAAAGACACGGGGTAGCCCTTGTGAGTATGGGCGATTATGAAGCTGGGCCTTCCGCTGGCAAGGGGCAAGTTTTCGAAAAGCTTGAGAAGTGCGGAGTGGTCGTGGCCGTCCACGTCTGCCGTTGCGCACCCAAAGGCTCGGGCCTTGTCGGCCAGCGGTTCGAGGCGGCTGGTTTCCTCAGTGGTTGCGCCTTGCTGGAAGCCGTTCCGGTCGACGATGACCGTGAGCCGTTCGAGCCCGCGGTGGCCGGCCGCCATGAGCGCCTCCCAGTTGGAGCCCTCCTGGAGTTCCCCGTCGCCGACCAAGCAAAAGGTTCTTCGCTCAGAACTGTCCATTTGGCCAGCGATCGCGATGCCGACTGCGATCGGCAAGCCATGCCCTAACGGGCCCGTGTTGGCCTCGACGCCTGGCACCTTTTTTAGGTCGGGGTGACCGTTGAGGGGCGAGAGGGGCGCCATGTAATTGTCGAGCCAGCCAGGGTCGAAGAACCCGGCCGCCGCCAAGGTGGCATAGAGCGCGCCGGAGCTGTGGCCCTTGCTCATCACGAACCGGTCCCTCTCTTGGAGGCCCGGGCGCGAAACGTCGACGCGGAGGACGGCCAAGAGGAGCACAGCCAGGATATCTGCGGAAGAGAAATCGCCACCTATATGGCCAAGACCGGCGGACCGGACCATCTCCAAGTCGCGGCGGCGGACGGCCCGGGCGGCCTCGGCGACGACGCGGGCCCGCTCCTCCAAAGGCAAGTTCGGGTCGACACGGCCTACGGGCAAGGCCTGGCTCACCCCGCGAGTCATTTTGCAGTCTTGGTGCCAGCGAAAAAACAACCTTCCCAAAGAGAAGGATGCAGCGGGCCCCGCTTCATAGCATTGGCGACCGTTCGTGCCGCCTTTTCAGTCATCGGCACTCTCCGCCTCCTCCTTTGTGGACCAACTTGTTTTTTTCACGGTCGCTTGAGGGCCCCGAAGAGCACGTCGAAGACCAGCGCCTGGGCTGCCAGGGCGTCTTGGCGCTCGCGAGCTTCGGCAAGCTGTTGAGCGTCTATGCGCTCGACGGCGTCGAGCAGGGTTGACAACATACGGATGCTGGCCCGTGCCGCCTCCACTGGGTCCTCCCGGAACGGGAACTGGTCCAGCTTCCATGGTTTGTCCCAGCCGGCGCGCTTTAGGCTGAGGAGGAACTCGAGGGTCTCGACGACGTGGACCGAACCGACCGTCATATCGTCGTCCCAGGAGCGGAAGTTGTCGTTCAAGTCAATGTCGATCAGGCGGCCTCTGGCGAGGCACAGCTCTGCGGCCGCGGCGGGCGACTCGCCCCCGTACATGGAGTGGCCGAAATCAATGAGGACACCGACGTTGTCGAGCCCAATGTCCTCGATCGCAAGCAGCGTGCGCGCCGCGCTTGAAAAGAACATGTGCGTTCGAGGCTCTTTTGGCTTGTACTCGATGGCAAATGGGAGGCCCGGGTGGGGACCGGCGGTCTTTTGCATGCCCTCGACCGAAAGCTCCCAGAGCCGGCGGGGGTCGGCCTGGAGCGGGTAGTCGAAGCCGTCCTGGCCGGGCCAGATCTTCATGTAGTCGACCCCCAGTTCCTGGCCGACATCGGTAGCGCGAGCGATCAGGTCGAGTGCCTCTCGGCGTACGCCCGGGTCAGGGTTTGTGAAAGCCCCTAGCCGGAACTTGCGGGTGTAGATCTCAGGCGTGATGGCCTGGGCACGCAGCCCGGTGTCGTCCAGGGCGGCGCGGACAGCTGGAAGAGTAGCGCCCGGGCCCCAGAAAGGAAAGTTGAGGTCCAGGGCCTCCAGGCCCTCGACGGTGGCGGCAGCCCGAATAGCGTCTTGCATCGACACTTCGGCGCCGTAACCGTCGGTGGCAAAACGGTCGATGAAGCGGCCGAACATCCAGATCCCAGCCGAAAAGCGCCGGGCCCCGGCGGCACCGTCCATGTCTACCTCCTATCGATCGCCTTTGAGCGCATCGGGTTTGCCGAAGTTTGCCGAAGTTGCGGCCTGCATTGATATTCAATCATGCACTCTTATTTAGTCACGCTAGCGCTCCCTGGCTGAGATGTCAATGCGAGCGGGTCGAGCTCGGTCAGCTTGCGGGGACTGGCAGAAGGCAAGCCGGTGCCGGGACCTCCGCGGCCTGCCCCGTCGGGAAAAGCGCTCCGTCGGCATCGCGTATGCCGAGGCAGGTGACCTCGTTGCTGTACTGGTTGGCGACGTACATCATTTGGCCGTCAATCAAGAAATGCCGCGGCCACCGTCCACCCGAGGGTGTTTCTGCGACGACCTTGAGGCGTTGCCCTCCATCGTCGGCCCGTAACGAGCAGATCCGGTCGGCGCCCCGCAGCGAGACGTAAAGCATCCCGTGCCGCTGCTGGTAGGTGATCTCGGCGGCCCACGTCCCTGCCGGTACCGGCTCGACGAACGCTGGCACCTCGTCGAGGAGGGAGAGCCGAGAGTAAGTTCCTTCAGCGCGCAGTACTGCCACCGAACTTGTCAGCTCCAGCAGGACGTAGACGAAGGGGTAGGGCCCAAAGGCCATGTGTCGTGGCCCGCCTCCGGCGGGCAGGTTCATTTCGGCTACGGGCCGCAGCTCCGGCAAGGACGGATCTTCGGTGAAGATCCGCACCAGGTCAGCACCGAGGTCGGCCGCAAGTATGTGGCCGTCTGGGGCCGGGGCGACCACGTGGGCGTGGGGGCCGTCTTGGTGTTGGGTGTCAGGGCCGCGACCGTGCCCGGCTAGTGACCTCGGTGCTCTGGCGCTAAAGCCTCCGCTCTGGTCGGTCGGGATGACGACGATCTCTCCGCTCCCGTAGTTCGCAGCGGCCACGGCGCCCGATGCGGGGAGGACTGAGAGGTGACAGGGTTGGCTGCCAAGCGATGGGGCGCGCCCGATGGAAGCCAGTTCACCGCCCGCACGAACAGCGAATGCTTCGACCTGACCGACGTCGCCCTCTAGCACCGCGTAGAGCACGGGCTTGCTGGGGTGCAGAGCCAAGAAGCTCGGCGACGTGGCCGGTGCAGCCAGCCCTACGACGTGCAGTGGGCCGTCCCCGCCGGCCCGCTCCAGCAAGTAGATTCCTTCCCCGCCTTGCTCTGTGTAGCTGCCGCACCAATACCGCCGGCTCCCAGGTCCGGCCGTGCCGAGCACCTGCGCATCGTAGGGCCAAGTCGTCGCCTGGGTCTATAGGCCCGTGCCGTGATGCTCACCAAGGTCGTTGTGTGGGGTCGTTGTGTGGGATCGTTGTGTGGCAGGCCGGCAATCCGGTGCCCTACGGTGACGGGTTAGACCTCGAACAGGCCTTCGACTAGGTTGGGCCGCGCCCCGAAAGGGGTGGGCAGGGGACCTTTGCCCGGCCACTGGCAGGCCGCTAGCAAGGAGAAGACGTATGGCAGGAGTTGTGCGAATAGTCCAGGTCGGGTTGGGTCGCTGGGGCCTGGACTGGGCTTCCAAGGTGGTGAGAGAGGTCGGGACGGTCGAGCTAGTCGGCTGCGTCGACAAGGACCCTGGAGGCCTGAGCAAGGCGTGCAGTCATGGCTT
>DATJUH010000427.1:0-17364 GCA_035502515.1 Acidimicrobiales bacterium | reverse complement strand
GGACAGGGGCCGGGCGCCGGGCCGCCTCGAGACGGACCAGGACGCCGGCCGTGGCCCCGCAGCCGCCGGGCGGCGACGCGGTGGTGGAAAAGACGGTGGCGCCGCGAGCCGCACCTCGAGCAGGGGCGGCGGCGTCCAGGGTCGGGAGTGGCACCGAGGCTGCTCCACGGAAGCGTGCGGCGAAGAAGTTGGCCGCCAACACGGCCGTTAAAGAGGCAGGTACTTTGGCGGCGCCGGCGGCCGTGTCGACGGTCAGTGACGGGCCTGAGCCGCATCGGCCCGCAGCTGCCGAGGGCCGGCCGGCGGCGCCGGCCAAGAAAGAGGCGCCAGCCAAAAAGGAGGCGCCGGCCAAGAAAGAGGCGCCGGCCAAGAAAGAGGCGCCAGCCAAAAAGGAGACGCCTAAAAGGGCAACGGCGGCCAAGGTGGCAGCACGAAAGGAGCCGGCGAGAAAGGAGCCGGCGCAAAAGGCGGCGGGGAAGGCGGCCAAAAGGGACGCGGCCAAGGCGGAGCCGGCCGGCAAACAACCGGCGCAGAAACAGCCGGCCCAGAAACAGCCGGCCCAGAAGGCGTCGCGGCCGGCACGCACGACCGCGGGTACCGCCGGGGCCGAGAAATCGGGAGGGCCGGGTGTAAGCCAGGCCGGGACCGCCGGAGGGGCCAGGACGTCGGCAAGCAAGACGGCGGCAGCCAGGACGGCGGTCAAGTCGCCGGCCACGGCGACGCCAACTTCCAGGGCGCCCGGGGCCAAACCGCCAGCCGCGACGACGACAGCTCCCAAAACCGCAGCGGCTAAAACCGGCGCGGCCAAAGCGCCTTCTTCGGCCCGCAGGACCGGTCCCGGGCGAACCTGAAGGCGGGCGCAGTCCGGCTGAACGCGGCGTGATTATCGCTTCGTGAGTGTGGAGAGAGTTCCCGGCAACAGACGGTCCCGCCGAAATTGGATGCATCGGGCCGGCGAAATATTGTTCTGACAATGCTCTTCCTCAGCGCCGAACCCGAGCACGACCATCACGACACCGGTCCGCACCACCCGGAACGGCCACAGCGGGTCCCGGCTGTCTTGAACGGGATCGAGCGGGCCGGCGTGGCCGACGGTGCGGTGCACCTCCCGCCCCGCACTGCCACCCGGGAGGAGCTCGAGCGAGTGCATACACCCGAGTACCTGCGCATGCTCGAGGATTTCTGTGCCGGCGGTGGGGGTGCCCTCGACGTGGACACCGTAGCCAGTCCGGGGTCGTGGGAGACGGCGCTGCGGGCCGTGGGCGGCGCGCTCGCCGCGGTTGACGCACTCACCCAAGCCGGTGACGGTGTGGCCTTCATTGCCTACCGGCCCCCCGGTCACCATGCCACGGCGGACCAGGCGATGGGTTTTTGCCTTCTCAATACGGTGGCGGTCGCCGCCGCCGCCCTTTTGCGGCGAGGGGAACGGGTGCTGGTCCTCGACTGGGACGTCCATCACGGCAACGGGACGCAGGACATTTTCTGGGAAGAGCCGAACCTTCTTTACGTTTCCACCCACCAATCTCCGCTGTACCCGGGGACAGGTCAGGTCTTCGCCACCGGCGGCGCCGGAGCACCCGGGTTGACCCTGAACATCCCGCTCCCCCCGGGGGCGACTGGCGACGTCCTGCTCTACGCACTGGACGAGGTCGTTGCCCCTGCGGTGGCGGGCTTCGGGCCAACATGGGTTCTCGTATCGTCGGGTTTTGACGCCCATCGTTCTGACCCCCTTGCCCAACTGGCCCTCAGTGCCGGCGACTTCGGGGCCATGGCCGCGCGAGCGAAGGACTTCGCCCCGCGGCCGGGGAGGGCCCTCATTGTCCTCGAAGGCGGCTACGACCTTGCCGCGCTCAGCGCCAGCACAGGCGCTGTATTGGCCGCCATGCTGGGGGAGAGCTATCACCCCGAACCGGCTACCTCGGGCGGCCCCGGCCGGGAGGCTGTGGACCAGGCCGGCGCAGCCCACCAGCGTGCCAGGGCGGAAGGCTCGTAAAGCTGCGGGCCCGAGGTGACTTGGTACCTCAGACCGAAGGGACTTGGTGACCTCGGACCAAGAGGACTTGGTGACCTCGGACCAAGAGGACTTGGTGGCCTCCGGCCAAGAGGACTTGGTGGCCTCGGGCCGGGACCGCTTTGGAGCACCAGCTTGTGCGCGCCAGGTGTCGTTATCGTGACATTGGCGCGCACAAGCCGCTGGTCAGAGGCCATACCGGCGCTCGACGAGACGAACGCGGCGCCATGTCGGCCCGGACCGACCCAGCCGGCCCCAGGCGAAGGCGTGGCCGGGCGAAAGTGAGGCCCGAAAGGCCCCTCGCCCCGGTGCTCGTGCGCGCCAGGTGTCGTTATCGTTACCCCACCGCGCAAACAAACGGCGCCCTCTCCACACGCGAGGCGGTGGCTGATCGGGGCCTGGCGGGGGACGAGTTAGAGTTAGACCGCAGCCGGTTCCGATAAGGCTCGGGCCGGCGGTCTCCGGGACGCCAACCCGGACCACAGCGCCAGGCCTGCCAATGCGACAGTGGCGCCCACATCCACAGCCCAGAACCACGTCAGCGACATGCTTGCAGGCTCGCCGTTAACGGTGACCGAGGCCGCTTGGCTGACCTGCACGGCAGCGGAAATGAGTTGCGAGGAGAGGGCGACGACCACTCCGACGGTCATCCACGCGCCCACGGCCGGGGGCGCCCAGAACGCTCCCAGGATGGCGACGACCCCGATAGCGAAAGCGGCGATGAGCTCGCCGGCCATGATGCCGGCCGGCTGGGCAAACGCGTTGCCCAGTGTGATGGTGGTTGTGTGGCCGGCCGAATTGATCACCGTGTATTCGTCCCAGCTAGGCAAGAAGGCGGCTACCGCCAGCGCGGCCACGAGGACGGTGACCGCGGCCCGACTGTTGAAGGCCTCGTCGAAAGGGCGCAGCCGTGGGCTACCCGTGGGTACGATGCTGGCCCCCAGCAGCACTCCCGCTCCTCCGAGGCCCAGGGCGGCGAAGGCCAGCCAAATGCCCGGCGTAATACGGTTGGAGACCTGGACGGACCCGGCCAGGTCGGTAATGAGGAAGCCCAATTCGACGGCGGCCATGCCGATGCCAAGGGCCACTCCACCCCGGACAGACACCCGAGAGAGGACCAGCAGAGCGGCCACTAGCCAGCCAACGGCGAGACAGACGTATTCGGCCAGTTCGTACGGTAGCGAGACCACCGAGGTGAGCGGGCTCCCGGTGTAAGCCGGGAACATGGCGGCAACGTGCAGGCCGACGCACAGCAGCAGCAAGCCACCGGGGGCAGCGGCGTCGCGCCATGCCGGCTTGGCCGGAACGGGAGGGAGGCGGCTGGCCGTCGAGGGGGCGCCGGCCGGGACGGCGGGCTCGCCCGTCAGAGCTGGAGCCGGCGATCCTGAGGAAAACGGGGGCGCCGGCGGCGGGCGCCAGAGCTGGTCCACGGGCCCGGACGAGCCTGGCCCCCGGGTTACGTCGTCGGGCCATGGAGGCGTCAAAGAGGACATTCCTGTTTATCTTGTCGCCTCCGTCGCCCTTTGAGGCAGCGCTGGCGCAGCCAGCCCGCCTTTTTTATAGAGATCTCATCAACTGGTACACGCCGGCAAAATCCTGGCTGACCTTTTCGGGGACGGGGACGACCCCGCCCAGAGCACGCGCTCCCCAAGCAATCTGGGCCGTGCGTTCTACCAGAGCGACGATATGGAGGACTTTGGCCGGGTTGGGGCCGACGGCGACCAAACCGTGGTTGGCCAGCAGTGCCGCCCCCCGGTCCTGCAATGCCAGCACTGCGTTTTCGCCGACGGCCGGGGAACCGGACATAGCGTATTCAGCGCACCGGACGTCCCCACCCACGTACACGGTGAACTCGTCGATGCACGCCGGCACAGGCTGGCGGCTGCAAGCAAACATTGTGGCCCACACCGGGTGAGCGTGGACGACGGAGCCGACGTCATCGAAGGCGCGGTAACAAGCGAGGTGGAGCTGGAGCTCGGAAGTTGGAGTACGCCCGTCTTTACAAGAGACCACCTCACCGGCCGGCCCGACCACTACGAGGTCGTCGAGCACCATGTCCTCGTAATCGACCGAGGACGGCGTGCACACGATGTTGCCGTCAGACCGGCGAGCAGAAATGTTGCCGCTGGTCCCTTCGACCAGGCCCTTGCGCAGCATCTCCTTCGCGGTAGCCAAAACCGCGGCCGGGGCATCGCTGACGCTTTTCACGACGGCTGTCTCAGTAATCGGCGTTTCATGACTGGCATCTCAGAGTTGGCCTCTCACAACTGGATCTCATACCTGGCCTTTCACGAGTGGTGGGTCACGGCCCCGCCCGCCAGGACTTCGGGGTTTACGACGTAGAGCGGCAGTGCACCCGCTAGCAGGAGTTCGAGGTCATCTGCCACCATCTGGGCGCCCCGGGCCTCGGTGTCAATGGTGGCTCCGCCAATATGCGGGGTCAGAACCACATTGGCCATCGACAGGAGCGGGTGCCCGGCCGGCAGCATCTCGCCGTCGAAGTGGTCGAGCCCGGCACCACCGAGATGGCCTGACTCGAGGGCGGCGACCAATGCACCGATGTCGTGCAGCCCGGCCCGGGCCGTGTTCAAAAAGACGGCCCCAGGTGACATCCACTCGAACTGTTCCGCGCCGAAGAGACCGACATTCTCGGGGGTGAGGGCGGCGTGTAGCGAAACCACGTCTGCGTCGCGCACTGCCGCTTCGAGGTCTCGGCCCGCGCCGTCGACGTAGGGGTCGTATATGGAGACAATCATGCCCAGCGCGCGCAGACGCCATTCCAGGGCCCGGCCGACGGCACCGTAGCCGACAATTGCAACTCGCCGGCCTGCCACCTCCCATCCACGGAAACGCTGGTAAGGGATGGTGCCGTCCCGGAACACCTCGACTTCGCGGACGTCCCGGTCGGCCGGCAGGACCCGCCGGGCGAGAGCGATCAAAAGGCCGATCGTCAGCTCGGCTACTGCATCGGCGTTGCGCCCCGGCGTCCGTAACACAGGTACCCCGGCGCGGGTGGCGGCGCCGATATCGACGTTGTTCGGGTCGCCCCGCGTTGCCGCCACTGCGATGAGCGGCACCTCGAAGACGCCGGCGTCCACGAAATCCGCTTCGACTACCAAAATGTCAGCGTCTTCGGCGACGAGGCGCTTGGCCAACCCCGCCCCATCGTAAATGCGGAGCGGTTCTTGGTCCGTCCAGGGCTCGTGCACCACTCGCGCCAGTCGGGCGAGCTTGTCGAGCCCCGGCCCCCGCATGGGCGCCGTCACGAAGGCGGTGTGCTGTGCTGACGAAGTGATCGGGGTGGGCACGGTTGCAATATTGTCCGACCATGTCAGGCGCGTCCCAATCCGGCCGGCGTTCGGAGTTGACCGCCGGCGTCGACATCGGTACCACATCCGTCAAGGCGGTCGTGGCCGATGAAGACGGCAATGTCGTTGGCCGGGCCAAGTTGGCCAGCGATCTCGTCATCGGCCCGGGCGGCCGCTTCGAGCACGACGCCGTCAAGACCTGGTGGGACAGTCCGCGAGCAGTGTTGCATCAGGTGCTGTCTCGTAACCCGGCTCAGGCGGTCTCGGTCTCCGCCATGATGCCGTCGGTGGCGGCTGTAGATGGAAGCGGGCGCCCTCTTGGGAAAGGCCTGCTCTACGGCGATAACCGAGGCCGGCAGCAGGGGAGCGGCGACCCGACGGCGAGTGAGGAGATGGCCCACCTGTCCGGTTGGGTGGCCCGCAATGCTCCTGGCGCAGCCGGCTATTGGCCTGCCCAGGCGGTGGCCAACGCCTCCCTGGGAGGCGAGGGTGTCACCGACCTGGCGTCCGCTTTTGCGTCCGGCCCGCTGTTCAACGGTTCCGAGTGGGACGCAGGAGCATGCGCGGCCGCCGGGCTCCTCCCTTCCCAGCTGCCCAGAGTGGCGGTCTTCGGGGAGGCGGTCGGTCAGGTCGGCCCGGAAGCTCTGGGCACCCAGGCGCAGGACGGGGAACTAATGCTCGGCGCCGGATCGGTGGACGGCCTCTGCGAACAGCTGGTAGCCGGGACAGTGAACGACGGCGACGTCCTCATCAGCCTCGGCTCCACCCTGGTGGTCTGGCTCACTGTGCCCGGGTGGCCGGCAGAACCCCCGAACCTGTGGCGGGTGCCGCACATTGCAGCGGGCAAGGCCATGGTGGGCGGGGCCAGCAACGCGGGTGGCATATGGGCAGATTGGGTGGACCGGGTCGTCCGGCCCGCCGACGCCGCCGGAGCGCCGGAGGAAGTGCCTCTGTGGTGGCCATGGGCCAAGGGTGAGCGAGTGCCGTGGCACGACCGGTCCCTCCGCATCGGCCTG
Organism: Acidimicrobiales bacterium; assembly: GCA_035502515.1. Lineage (GTDB taxonomy): Bacteria > Actinomycetota > Acidimicrobiia > Acidimicrobiales > Palsa-688 > Fen-671. Next base: position 11,029 of record DATJUH010000427.1, on the reverse strand, counting down.
GCTGAAGCCGACCTGTCACACGGGCCGGCGGCGTTGCGACGGGCCGCCTTTGAAGCCAGCGGGTTCGTCATTCGCCAAATTGTCGACGCGGCTTCGACTACTGGCACGGGAGCCAAGCGCTTTGTGGCCACTGGTGGAGGCACTCGTAACCAGGCGTGGCTCCAGGCCATCGCTGACGTGCTCGGGCAGCCTGTCGAGCCCATGGCCGTCCCCGAGACAGCTGCACTCGGGGGAGCCTTCCTGGCCCGGATGGCGCTCGGTCGTGAGAGCTCTATGGACGGTGCCGTCAGATGGGCCCGATGCTCGGCACCGGTTGAACCCGTACGTGACTGGACGGCAGCGGCGGACGAGCGTTACCAGCGCTGGCGGCAGGGACTGCCGGGCCGGCACTGAGCACCTGAGCCCCTGCACCTTCCCGCTAGCCGATGGAACAGAAAAAGGCGCCGGCGCGGTGCAGGCGCCGGCGCCTGTGCCTGCCTGTCGGGAGGGGAGTGCCCTACAGGGAGGTCAAAAAATGGCGGCGTACGGGCCGGCCAGGGACGGGACCGGCTTGAGGCTGTTCGACACAACCGCCGCCCGCCCCCGCTGGACCTTGAACGGGTCGGTGGGCGGGCCGGTGGCGCCGGCACCGAGGTGGATGGACGTAGTCGGGGCCAGGTTGCCGCCGATATAGAAGCTGGCCGAGAAACCCTCGGCGCAGCGGGTGGCGAAGTCGAACCCGTCCACCCAGCCATAGTCGACGAAGCGGAACAGGATCGTGCGCTTGTTGCCACTGAGGGCGACGATGTCGTTGACACCTTTTGCCCTCCGGACGTCGACGAACTTGCCGGTGGTGGTGGTGAGGGTGCCGGAGATAACCGCGCTGTCGTCGAGCCCACTGTGAGTGGCGCGAATGGCCCAACCGCCGTCGGGGTCGTCCCACAGGTACACGCCGTCGCCCACCTGGTAGGACAGAGGCCGGCCCTGAACTTCCACCGGCCAGATCCCCTTGCCGCAAGCGTCGACGGGGGCGGGCACGGGGGGAGCCGGGGCCGGCATGGTGGCCGCGGTCGTCGTCGTGCTCGTCAGCACCACGCCCGTCGTCGTGGTGGTGGTCAGGTCGACGCGGTGCCGCACCCGTGCCCAGGCAGGGGCGGCCGACATGCTCACCACAGCCGCCACCACGCAGGCGCCAATCAAAGCTCTGGTGCCCGTGGCCACCGCTGAACTACTTCGCATGACATTGCCACCCATGGACAGGCGGTCCCTCCTCCAGGTGGGCCGCTTTGGCCCCTTGGTCATCAAGTGTTCATCAAGTGTTCGCCAGAGTTATTGGTTAGCTTGCCATCAAATTGTGAAGATCCTGCGAAGACAGCCCGTTGCGCCCCGGGCCAGCCCGCACCGGAGGTCGTGGAGATACCCGCTCGGTTAGAGAAGATGGCCGGTAAGGGGGCCGCCCGCCCCGCGAAACCCCATGTCAAGAGGCCCTGGGTTGCTTTTATCGGGCACTTGGTACCTGTTGAGGGGGGCATAACCTGGCCGACAATGGCCGGGAGGAGCCGGAGCGGGCGCCTCTGTAGCTGGATGGAAAGAAGGCACCTATGACGACTCAGGCGACAGCTCAGCCCGGCCAGCCCTCTCTCGGGCGGGCCTCCACTGGGGCCCCGGCAACTGGGGCCCCGGCAACTGGGGCCCTGGCAGGGCGGCCGCTGTCGGAGGACGAACTCGACCGCATCAACGCTTACTGGCGAGCGGCCAACTACCTCTCGGTCGGCCAGATCTACCTCCTCGACAACCCTCTGCTCCGGGAACCCCTCGAGCCCGAGGACGTGAAACCGCGGCTGCTCGGTCATTGGGGGACCACCCCAGGGCTCAACTTCGTCTACGCCCATATGAACCGCATCATCCGCACCTGGGACCTCAACGCCATCTATGTAATGGGCCCCGGTCATGGTGGCCCGGCCGCCGTAGCCAACGCCTATCTCGAGGGCACCTACACGGAGTTGTACCCACATATCACCTGCGACGAAGCGGGAATGGCCAAGCTGTTCCGCCAGTTCAGCTTCCCGGGCGGCGTCCCTTCGCACGTGGCCCCCGAAACTCCCGGTTCGATCCACGAGGGCGGTGAGCTCGGCTACGCGTTGTCCCACGCTTTCGGGGCCGCTTTCGACAACCCCGACCTATTTGTGTGCTGCATCGTTGGCGACGGGGAGGCCGAGACGGGCCCATTGGCGACGGGGTGGCACGGCAACAAGTTTTTGAACCCCGTCTCGGACGGCACCGTCCTGCCCATCTTGCATTTGAACGGGTACAAGATCGCCAACCCCACGGTGCTGGCCCGGATCGGCGACGACGAGCTGACCTCGTTACTCGAGGGGTACGGCTACGAGGTTAATTGGGTGGCCGGCGAGGACCCGGCCGAAATGCACCAGCTGATGGCGGCCACCCTCGACAAAGTGGTCGATCAGGTGAGTTCCATAAAGCGTTCAGCGCACGAAAACGGCCAGTCGAAGAGGCCCCGCTGGCCGATGATCGTCCTCCGTTCGCTGAAGGGATGGACGGGCCCCAAGACCGTCGACGGGCTGCCGGTGGAGGGTACCTGGCGCGCCCACCAGGTCCCGCTGGCGGAAGTGAGGACCAACCCCGAGCACCTGGCGTTACTCGATGCCTGGATGCGCAGTTACCGGCCGGAGGAACTGTTCGACGACAAAGGGCGCCTGGTCGCAGATCTGGCTGCCCTGCCGCCCAAGAGCCACCGGCGCATGAGCGCCAACCCGCATTCCAACGGCGGGTTATTGCTCAGAGACCTGGACCTGCCGGACTTCCGGGAATATGCCGTGCCCGTGGAGACGCCCGGAAGGACGCTCTCTGAGGCAACCCGGGTGCTGGGCGGTTTCCTGCGGGATGTGATGGTGCGGAACCCTTCCAACTTCCGGTTGTTCGGGCCCGACGAAGTGGCCTCCAACCGGCTGCAGGAGGTATTCGAAGTCACTGACCGGCAGTGGATGGCCGAGGTACGCGACACCGACGACCACCTGGCGCCCGAGGGCCGGGTCATGGAGGTGCTGTCCGAGCACCAGTGCGAAGGTTGGCTGGAGGGCTACCTGTTGACGGGGAGGCACGGCCTCTTCACGAGTTACGAGGCGTTCATACACATTGTGGATTCCATGTTCAACCAGCACGCCAAGTGGTTGAAGTCGACCCGGAACATCCCTTGGCGGCGGCCGATAGCCTCGCTGAACTATCTTTTGTCCTCGCACGTTTGGCGTCAGGACCACAACGGGTTTTCCCATCAGGACCCCGGCTTCATCGACCACGTCGTCAACAAGAAGGCCGGCGTCATTCGCGTTTACCTCCCGCCCGACACGAACTGCTTGCTATCCGTGGCCGACCATTGCCTGCGCAGCCGTGATTATGTAAATGTCGTCGTGGCGGGCAAACAGCCGTCGCTGAATTACCTTTCGATGGATGACGCCATTTTGCATTGCACCCGGGGGATCGGGATATGGGACTGGGCGTCAAACGACGGTGGCGACCCCGATGTCGTGATGGCGTGCTGCGGCGACATCCCGACCCTGGAAACCCTGGCCGCGGTTGACATCTTGCGCTACGAGTTGCCCGGCCTGAAGATGCGGGTTGTCAATGTCGTCGACCTGATGCGCCTGGAGCCCGAGAGCGAGCACCCGCACGGGTTGTCGGACACCGAGTTCGACGCCCTTTTCACCAGGGAGCGCCCGGTTATTTTCGCTTACCACGGCTACCCCTGGCTCATCCATCGGCTTACCTACAGGCGTGCCAACCATCCCAACCTTCATGTCCGCGGTTACAAAGAAGAAGGTACGACGACGACTCCGTTCGACATGGTCATGCTCAACGACCTGGACCGTTTCCACCTGGTAATGGATGTGATCGACCGGGTGCCTTCGCTCGGCCCCCACGCCGCCTCCTTGCGCCAGCGAATGGAGGACGACAGGGTGCGAGCGCGCGCTTACACGCGTTCTGTCGGCGACGACGACCCCGAAATCCAGAACTGGGCCTGGCCTTATTGAGGTCAACCGTACCGATGAGGGTAATGGTGGTAAATGCCGGTTCCAGTAGCCTGAAGCTTTCGGTCCTCGAGAAGGACAATGAGCTGGCGGGCTCGGAACAGGTGGACGCTCCCAGAGGTCGTGTGGACGAACAGGCCGTCAAAGAGTTTGTCGCCGGGTACGGCCCGGTCGATGCGGTTGGCCATCGGGTCGTACACGGTGGCACCGAGTTCACGGTCCCCGTACGGGTCGACCCGGGCGTGCGGCACCGGCTCGAACTGCTGAGCGACCTGGCCCCCCTGCACCAACCGAAATCGCTCGAGGCGCTCGACGTCGTTAGCCGGGTTCTTCCCAACGTGCCCGCCGTGGCCTGTTTCGATACGGCTTTCCATGCGACCATCCCGGCGGCCGCAGCGACGTACGCATTGCCGCCTCAATGGCGCCGGCGCTGGGACCTCCGCCGGTTCGGGTTCCACGGTCTGTCCCATTCCTACGCATCCCGGCGGGCCGCCGACCTCATGGGCGAAGATGGCGGGGCGGTGATAACCCGGCCCGTGACGACCGGTGCGGCGACGACCGGTGCGGCAAAGACCGGCGACAGCATACGCCTGGTGACCTGCCACCTCGGTGCCGGTGCCTCCCTGGCGGCCGTGTGGGGAGGAGTTTCGGTCGACACCACCATGGGCTTCACGCCTCTCGAAGGCCTCGTCATGGCCACCCGCTCCGGCTCGGTCGACCCCGGCCTCTTGCTCTGGCTGGAGGAACACGCCGGCACGCCTTCGTCCGAGCTGGCCTCGACCCTCGAGCACAGGTCCGGGTTGCTCGGCCTGGCGGGCACCGCCGATATGCGGGCGGTGCTGGCCGCCGAGAGGTCCGGGGACCAGGACGCGGCCCTCGCCATGGGCGTCTACCTGCACCGTCTACGGGCCGCCATCGCTTCGATGGTCGCCGCCATGGACGGTGTCGACGCGGTGGTCTTCACCGGCGGTGTCGGCGAACGCTCGGCCGAGGTGCGGCAGCGTACAGCCGATGGCCTCACGTTCCTGGGCCTCGAAATGGACGCCGCCCGCAACGAATCGGCCGGACCCGATCAGGAAATCGGTACGGCGGGCGCCCGTGTCAGGCTGTTCGTGATCGCCGCCCGGGAGGACCTCGAGATCGCCCGGGGAGTAAGGGAGGTCCTGGGCGGGCGACCCTGTTAAGAGGCGGGCAAAAGACCGCCTCCAGCTGTCCGGCTTGTCTCTCGCGGGCGGAAGTAGCCGATTGGGCGCCATAGTGGCTTAGTGCCGGTCAGCTCGTCACAGAGGCTGTTGGCGCGCTCGGAAGAGCGCGCCCTCCTGTCGCGCTCACCCTATTACCCCGAAGATCTGCCCATCACGGCTCGAAAAGACGAGATCCTGAGCGCCCTCATGACCAATCAAGTGCTCGTGGTGGCCGGGGAAACAGGCTCCGGCAAGAGCACCCAGCTGCCGAAGATGTGCCTCGAAGCAGGCCGGGGGATAACCGGGATGATCGGCCACACCCAGCCTCGCCGCCTGGCGGCGCGCAGCATCGCCGAGCGGGTAGCTGAGGAGCTCGAGACGACCCTGGGACGCGCCGTCGGGTACAAAGTCCGCTTCACCGACAGGGTGGGTGACTCGACGCTGATAAAAGTCATGACCGACGGCGTGCTGCTGGCCGAGCTGCACAGTGACCCCGAACTGCGCAACTACGACACCCTCATAATCGACGAGGCCCACGAACGCAGCCTGAACATCGATTTCGTCCTGGGCTACCTCAAACGTCTGCTGCCGGCCCGCCCCGACCTCAAGGTCATCATTACATCGGCGACGATCGACACAGAGCGGTTCTCTCGGCATTTCGATGACGCGCCGGTAATAGAGGTGACCGGACGTACCTACCCGGTTGAAGTCAGGTACCGGCCGTTGGCCGAGGCGGCCGAGGACAGCAACGACGAGGAACCCATGGACGAGGTCCAGGCCGTCTGCGAGGCCGTGGCCGAGGTCTCTCGTGAAAATCCGGGCGACATCCTCGTTTTCTTGCCCGGGGAAAGGGAGATCCGGGACACAGCCGAGGCACTGGCCAAGGCCGGTTTGAGGGGGCTCGAGGTCCTGTCCCTTTATGGGAGGCTCTCGTCCGCCGAACAGCACCGGATCTTCGAGCCCCATGCCGGGCGCCGAGCGGTTTTGTCCACGAATGTCGCCGAGACTTCTCTCACGGTCCCGGGAATCCGGTACGTGGTCGACCTCGGAACGGCGCGCATTTCGCGTTACGGCCGGCGTACGAAGGTGCAGAGGCTCCCGATCGAGCGCATTTCCCAGGCCTCTGCCAACCAGCGAGCGGGGCGCTGTGGCCGGCTCGGGCCGGGCGTGTGCGTCCGGCTTTATTCCGAGGAGGACTTTGCCTCCCGGCGGCCCTTTACGGAGCCGGAGATACTGCGGACAAACCTGGCGTCGGTAATCCTTCAGATGGCTGCCATCGGGCTCGGCGACATCGAGAACTTTCCGTTCATGGAGCCGCCCGACCGGCGCAACATCGCCGATGGCATCGCCCTTCTGGAGGAGTTGGGGGCTTTTGCGGCTCCGGCCGGTCCAGCCTCGAGCGGGGTAGGGGCGTCTGCAGGGGAAAGGCAGGCCGGCACCGCCGCCGCCCGGGCCCCTCGTCTCAGCGCCGTCGGGCGCAAGCTGGCCCAGCTGCCGCTCGACCCCAGGCTTGGGCGGATGGTGCTGGAGGCCGGCCGCCTCGGCTGTCTGGACGAGGTCCTCGTCATCGCGTCGGGCCTCTCGGTCCAGGACCCACGCGAACGCCCGGCCGAGAAGCGGGAGGCGGCGACGGCGCTCCACGCCAGGTTTGCCGACGAGAGCTCGGACTTCATGTCCTTCCTTCATCTCTGGGATTACCTGGACGAACGGCAGGCGGCGCTTAGCTCGAGCCAGTTCCGGCGGTTGTGCCGGCGGGAGCTGATCTCCTATCAGCGGGCGAGGGAGTGGCAGGACGTCCACGGCCAGCTGGCCGAGATCTCCCGGCAACTCAAACTCGGGAGCCGGTCTGGGCGCTCCGGCGGAGACCAGGCGAGGCGCCCCGTCAGAGACCGGGAGCGTTCCACCGGGGGAGAGGAGCGCCGGCTTTCGTCACCGCGCCCGTCCGGTGCCGGGAGTTCGGGACGGGCTCGCCGAGCCGAGGTGCACCAGGCTTTGCTGAGCGGCCTTGTGACCCAGGTTGGGCTGCGAGAAGGGGAGCGGACGGACTTCGCCGCCCCCAGGGGTGCCCGTTTTGCGGTCTGGCCCGGGTCGGTGTTGGCGAAGAAGTCACCGCGATGGGTGATGGCGGCGGAACTGGTGGAGACCAGCCGTCTGTGGGGCCGCGTCGTCGCCCCCGTCCGGCCGCAGTGGGTTGAAAGAGCCGCCGCCGCCTTGTTGAAATGGTCGTACAGCGAGCCCGAGTGGGACGCCACCCGCGGTGCCGCCCTGGTCCTCGCCCGCGCCACTTTGTACGGCCTGACGGTCGTGGCCGGTAGGCGCCTCGAACTATCTCGCCTGGACGCAGCCGGGGCCCGGGAGATGTTCATCCGCTATGCGCTGGTCGATGGCGACTGGGACGATGTTCCCGCGTTCGCCCGCCAGAACCGGGACCTGCTGGACGAGTCCCAGGCAATGTTCGAGCGGGCGCGGCGCCACGAACCGTTGGCCGGTGACGAGGCGTTGTCCCGGTTCTACGCCTCCCGGCTGCCCGCGGAGGTGACTTCTGGCCAGACTTTCTCGGCCTGGTGGAGCAGAGCGCGCCAGACGGCTTCGAGTGGTCCGGGCCCCAATGGTTTGGTGGCCGCACCCGAGGACCTCTGGGGGCCGGAAGTCGTCGACGTCGACCTCTCGAGCTTCCCGGACGTCTGGACGATCGGAGGTGCCGGGCCGCTGGCCTTGCGGTACGAATGGGCCCCCGGGACAGACGGCGACGGCGTCCACGTCGAAGTCCCGCTGGCCCAACTCGGGACACTGGCGTCGGAACGGCTCGAGTGGCAGGTCCCCGGCCTTCGTGAAGAACTCGTGGTCGCTCTCTTGCGGTCATTGCCGAAGGATCTGCGCCGGCACTTGGTCCCCGTGCCGGAGCACGCCCGGGAGTTTGCGGCCAAGGCCTCGCCCGCAGACGGCCCGCTGGTGACCGTCCTGGCTGCGCACATGAGCGTGGCCGGCGGTGCCGTCATATCCTCGCGGGACTTCGATTGGGCCAGGGTGCCCGGCTACCTCCGGCCTACTGTCGAGGTCCTCGGCGACGGGGGTCAGGTCCTGGCTACCGGCAAAGACGTGGCGGACCTCTATCTCGCGTTGCAACCGCAGCTCCTGGCCGCTCTGCGGGCGGCGGCCGGGTCGGCAGCGTTGGGAGGCGGGCCGGAAGTCCTCCACACGAAGTGGGATTTCGGGTCCTTGCCCAAGGTCTTTGAGCCGGAATGGAACGGGGCCCGTTTGACGAGCTACCCGGCTCTGGTCGATGAGGGCGACGGGGTGACCGTCCAAGTCTTCCCGGACGAGCGTTCCGCCCAGTCGGCTATGGCCGCCGGCACTCGCCGCTTGCTCCTGCTCAATTTGCCCTCTCGACGTCAGCTTGTCGACGGGTTGGAACGGCTGATCGACAACCCCACCAAGCTGGCGCTGGCCGGGCTGGCCAGCCCGCCCTACCGGACCACCAGGGAGCTGGCTGAGGACGCCATTTTGGCGTGCCTGGACGAGGTCATAGCCGGCAGCGGCGGCCCGGCATGGGGACCGGTGCAGTTCGAGGCCCTGGTGGCCGCCGTCCGGCGGCAGGTGGGGGCCTCGGCGGAGAAAGCGGTACGGGCCGCCGGGCGCGTCATCTCCACGCTCCAAAGCCTGGGCCGGCGGACCAGAGAACTGGCCACAGTGGCCGGCGCCGGCCCTTCCCCGGTGACGGCGGCGCTGGAGGACGTAGGCCAACAACTGGCCGGTCTCGCCGGCCCCCGCTTTTTGAGCCGCGTGGGCGTCGGTCGCCTGCCGGATCTCGAGCGTTACCTGAGCGGCATCGAGCGGCGGCTGGAACGGCTCCCCGCCGACCCGCGTCGGGACTTCGCTCACACGCAGAGAGTGCGGTCGCTTCAGTTGGAGCTGGAAGAGGCCACGGCCGAGGCGATGGTGGACCAGGCCGGCGCCGCTGAGCTCCAGGCCCTTGCCGATGTGCGCTGGATGATAGAGGAGCTGCGGGTCAGTTTCTTCGCCCAGTCGCTCGGGACGCGGGTGCCGGTGAGCGAGGAGCGGGTCAAGCGGGCCATCGCCGCCGCTCGCTCTCCGGCGCCTTCGTAACCCGTCTCCGCGCCGTTTTGAAGGGTTTGTGCGAGTTTCTGCTACAAACCCTTCAAAGCTCTCCGCATACCGAAGCTATAGAAGCTATATAAGCCTCCGCACCGTCTCCAGCATCTCGTCAGCAGACATGGCCGACGTAAGGTGGGCGATCCGCCACCCTACGGAGGCCAGATCGTTGAGCTTCCGTCGTTCTTGGTCGAAAGCGGAGCGGGATGCCACCCGATGTGTTCGGCCGATGATCTCGGCCCCTACTCGCTTGTCGGGCCAGGCGGCGTCAATGACGTAAAGAGACTTGCCTACGCCGACCAGAAAGTGGGCCTTGAACGGCGAGAGCGGGCGCAACGCATCGAACGCCTTCACTTCCAGCATGCTGTCCGCAGCCGGCCCCTCTGACCGGAGGGACAACAGTTGCTGAACGTGTGACCGCCCGGGTGCGTTGGGGGCTGCTCTCTCCAGGCAGGCTTTTAGCGCCGCCACGCTCAAGCGCCGCTCAATCAGAGCTTCATCCAGGACCCGCCCGAGCAGATGGAGCGTGTAGCGACCGGCAAGGTCCACGATGGTCCTGGCTGGCGAGGTCACCCGGACTCCATGCTTGACAGCTAGGTCCGCCCTCGACAGTGGTCCGGTGCGATGAATTACGACACCCGACAGGTTTGGGTTTCGCTCTCGGGGCACGAACAGTTCCGGCCCGCATGAGCCAACCACCGCACCGTAGAGATTGTGCAACGCAGCTGCTCCCACGTGAGAAATGACCGCATAAGGCCCCACCGCCAAAGCGGCGGCCACCAGGGGTTCGCAGCCGGGAACGGCCGAACCGGCGAAAGCGTAGACACCCGGCCGGGGCCGGCGTAGCTGCCCGTGGCGGGCGGCCCAGTAGAGCTGGCCGCGAGTTATCCCGAGCTGGGCGGCCTGTGCCGCCGAGAACAATCCACATTGGCCCTCTGCCAACCGGCAGAGGGCGGTTCGGGCTCCTTCATCCATAGACCCAAGCCAACCCTGCGCCTGTGACGGTTGGGGGCGGGCGCGTAGGCGCGAATCACGAAGCCGGCCAACGAAAAGCTTGCCGAGTGGGGGTTAGTGGGTTAGAGTGGTGGAAAGTAGAGGCGGAGGGAGGGACCCCTTGCCTTCACGGAGCAGACGAGCTGGCAAGTGGAGCGATTCCATGGGACTTTCGAGCACTCCCTTGACGCAAAGGGGCGTCTCATCCTGCCGGCGCGCATGCGCAGCGACTTCGACACAAAAAAAGCGTACGTCTCCGCCTATCTGGAACGTTGCTTAGCTGTGTGGCCACCCGCACAGTTCAGTCGCTACCTGGCCCGGGCCGAACTCATGGAGAACCGGGGGAGCGAGGGGCGGAACCTGGTCCGGGTCCTGACCGGCATGTCCACAGACGTAGAGTTCGACGCCCAGTGGCGGCTGACCCTCCCTCCGACCCTGCGCGACTTCGCCGGCCTCGAAGTGGACCAGCCCGTAATGATCGTCGGCACGATCAACCGCGTGGAGCTATGGCAGCCGGAGCTATGGCACCAGCGCACCGCGGCCAGCCTCGAGAGCCTGGCCAACGGGACAAGTGAATTATTTTCCGATCCCCTCCCTCAGGCGGGTGCGGCCCTGCAGCCGGCGGGAGGACAGTTATGACGACAGCTGTTCCGTTGCTGGGCGGGCGCACGGTCGCCCGGTTGCGCGTCGCAGAGACCTTTTTGGGACGGGCTC
>DATJUH010000426.1:0-13782 GCA_035502515.1 Acidimicrobiales bacterium | reverse complement strand
CGTCCCGTAGAGCTCTCCGGTCCCCTCTCCGGCTGCACCCACGGCCCGCAGCTTGTCGCCCTCGAGGGCCAGCACCCAGCCGGCGCCGGCACCGGTGGCGTCGAGCGCCGCCCGGGCGACCGCCTGCAGCACGGGGTTCATCGCGAGGAGCTCAGGGCGGCGGCCGGCGGCCCGGCCCGCCGGGCTGCTCGGCGGCGCAGCCGTCGCCAACGCCCTCCCCGGTACAGGGCCTCTGCCAGTGCCGCTCCCGATATGGCACCGAGTGCAGCGCACACTACCGCGGCAGCCAGCGTCGGCTGCCGGCCGGCGGCCAACCACGCCACTCCGACGAAGACAAGGGCTAACAGGGCCATGAACATGGCCAGCCCGGGGGTGGCACTCGCCCGGCGCCGGCCCCGCCACAGCGAACGCGAGAACTGCTCGATGTAAGCCAGTGAGAACAGTGCCAACAAGACGAGCACGATGCCCTCCACGCTCAGCCACGCCGGCTGGGACAGATCAGCGATGAAGCGCCAATACCCGGCGGTGGCGCCGGAGCCGTCTTTGATCAAGTCGACCTGCGCCGTGGTGTGGCCCGTGACCACGTACCGGGCCTTGGTGAGGTCGACGCTAGCGGTGTGACCGCCGTTGCCGTCGGCCACCAGAGGGGCGCTCGACTGGAAGGCCTGGTGGCCCATGAGGACAAGGGCCATCCGCGCCGTAGTGGCCGCCGGCCCGCTCTCCAGCACCCGGACGACCACCGGGCCCGACAGGTTGAGAGATGGCACGGCCCCCGCTCGAAGCGGTACCCCCGCCACCTCTACCGACCCCGGCGGCAGCGTACCGCCCAGGGAGGAGCCGCCGACGCCGGTGAAGGCGATCACCACCGCGGCGGCAAAGGCGACGATGGCGATGGCCAGGGGCAGCCGCGGCCGCGGCGGCGACTTCACGATCTGCTGGACAGGGACGAGGTTGGCGAAAGAGGCCGGCTCGAGTTCGGTGAGCCCGGTACCGCCGGCGCGTTCTGTCGCCGCCGGCCTGACAACCGTCGCCCTGGCTCTTTGCAGTGGTGGTGGGGGCGGCCGGCCCGCCACCGTCGGGCCGGGGGACGTCGGGCCGGAGGACGCCACGGTGCCGCCGGCCGGCCCGGCGGTCACCGGCTGGCCAGGTGACGACACGCTCACCCGTTCGGTAATGGCCACGACGGGCCCGGCCCCCATTACGGGGACGCTTTCGGCCGCCAACCAACCCGGGCCCCAGACAGACGTGCACCCCTCGGCCAGAGCCTCGGCAAAAGCCTCGGCACTGCGGTAACGGTCCTCGGGTGCGGTAGCCAGCCCTCGCATGACGACGGGCACCACTGGAGGCGGCACGTTCGGCGCATTTTGGTCGAGCGGTACGGGGTCCTCATAGGCATGCTTGAACAGAAGAGCCATGGCGTCCGCTTCCTCCGGGAAGGGCAGTTGGCCCGAGAGCAGCTCGTAAAGCATCGTCGCCAGGGCGTACACGTCGGTGGCCGGAGAAAGCGCCGCCCCCCGCGCCTGCTCTGGCGCGATATAGGCCGGAGTCCCCAGCACCTCGCCGGCCCTGGTGGCGAGAGTCGAATCGCCGCCCACCACTTTGGCGATCCCAAAGTCGGTCACCTTTAGAACACCCTCAGAAGAGAACATAAGGTTCTCTGGTTTCACGTCTCGATGAAGGACACTTTTTTCGTGGGCGGCCTGCAGCCCGGCGGCCGCGGCCAAAACGGTCGCACAGGCGGCCGGCGGAGTAAAACCTTGCCCGCTGAACCGGTTCCAAACCGTCCCCCCCGGCAGCAGCTCCATTACCAGCACGCAAAGGCCGTCCTTTTCGACGAAATCGAAAACCGGGACGACGTGGGGGTGATCGAGAGAAGCGAGCAGCCGGGCCTCGGTGACAAATCGCGCCCTCACGGCTGGATCTGCGGCGAAGGCCCTCGGGAGTTGCTTTACAGCGACGTGGCGCCCGAGGGCGCGGTGGCGGGCGGAAATGACGACTCCCCACGCCCCCCGCCCGAGCTCGTCACCGATCTCGTAGCTCGGGAGAACCCGGGCTACGTCGTCTCGCTCCAGGGCCATCAGGCCGGGATTTCGCTGATGGGCGCGCTGCCGGTGCCGTCCAATTCTTCTTCTTCCTCCTCGGCTTCCTCGCTTTCCTCGCCCGGCAAAGGCGGGGTCGGAGTCAAGTAACCGATAACGAAGCCGGCGGCGCCGGAAATAGCCAGAATAACGAACCAATGACCGTTGCTCGGGAGCCATTCACCGAAAGCCGACAGCGAAAATACCAGTATCGCCCCCACCCCGAGGCCGGGTATCAGGAAACGAATACCGCGTCGCCAGCGGTTAGCCGGCAAGCGCCCGTGGGCCAGAGCGAGCAGTGCTTCGATGAGCCCCAGCACGGTCAGCACCAGGATGCCGAGCCCGAAAAGACCATAAACGGAAATGACCGAACCATTGATATCGCTGACGAAGGGCTCGCTGACAATTAGCCCGCCCGAAGCGGTTGACAGGCTCAGAGAAGACGGGACCAGGCCAGTGGCCTGGCCCTTCAGGCTGGTGGTGTCGAGGACATAGGCGAGGCTCTTCGACTGCCCGGCGGGGACATCGAACCTCACCAGCGTGTCGAACGAGAAGAACGTAAGCCCGGCCACCCGGCCTTCGAGGTTTACGGAGCCCACGGCTATAGGGCCCGTCGTGCCGTTCCTCATTACGAGGGCGATGGTGATCGGCCGCCCCGGAGTCACCTTGACGGGACGCGCCTCGGTGGCCTGCGCCAGGTTGGCCCCATTGATGCTGGCCTTCAACCCCACTACGCCACTGGCCAGCGCCGGAGCCGGCGCCCAGAGCACAGCCACGCCGATGGCGGCCACAATCGACCAGAGGGCGGTCCTCACAGCGCAAACTGTAGACGCCGGGGTGCCCGTCGACCAGGGATCCATACGTCAGTTCCGGCGTTGGAGCCGTCGCCAGAAGAGCCCCGAGCCGATGAGGACGAAAAACACGATTATCAGAACGGTGGAGGCATCGTTGTAGACCTCGTTGGCCAAGACCACGTCCAAATCGGCGTACAACACGACGCCACAACGAGCCTCGACCTGGTAACTGCCAACGGGCAGTCCACTCACGTCCAGAGGCCCGTTGAACGCCCCACTGGTGGCCGCCGTGGACTGGCCGACCTTTTGGCCTGCGACGGTGAACACTACCGTTGAACCGCTCCGGCACCCGTGGCCAGTGGCACTGGTCGTCCCCCCAGGCGATATGGCGGTCGGCTCGACCACCAACTGCCTCGGTGCCGGCGTGGGCGGCAATGTGGTGGGCGGCGTGGCCGTCGTGGGTCTGGTCGTCGTGGGAGCCCTCGTCGTCGTGGTCGTGGTGGCCGTGCCCGAACGGTGCCGTCTCTTCGGCTTCTTGGCCGGAGGCGGCGTCGTTGTAGTCGATGAAGGGCGCTTCTCCGGCTGGGTCGTCGACGTCGTAGGCGCCGGCCGGACGGAGGTGGTCGTGGCTGGTGCGTGACGCAGTGGACGCCCCGACGTAGTGCTCGCAGTGGTCGTGCCAATATTGGTCGCGACTGTCGTCGTGGCCGCCGGGGCCTTCCTGGCCCTGCGGTGAGGGCGAGGGGCCGTCGTAACGGGGTGCGGCGCCGAGGTGGGCGGCTTCGGCCTGGTGGTCGTGGTTGAGAAACGTGGCCCTGGCCCAGTTGTCGCCGGCCGCCGCCGGCTGGTGGTGGTTACGTGAAGGGGCCTTGTTGTCCTGGTCGTGCGCCCGGGTTTCGGCCTCGTCGTCGTGGTGGTGGAGCGGGGCCTCGACGTAGTTGTCGCCGGCCGCGGCCGGCTGGTGGTGGTTCCTTGCCGCCTGGTGGTCGTGGTCGTGGCCCCCGGCGTCGTTTTGGGCTTCGGCCTCGTTGTAGTGGTGGTGGAATGCGGCTTCGACGTGGTCGCTGTCGACCGGGGCCGAACTGTCGTCGTGGTACGACGGGTGGTGGCTGTCGTGGCCGGCGGCCGGGTCGTTGTCGTCGGCACCGTCGTCGTTGTCGTCGACGTCGTGGTGGTGGTGGTCGTCGTCGTCGTGGCGGAAGTAGTCGTGGTGGGCGCCGTGGTGGGTGTCGTCGTGGTCGGGACCGTCGTAGTGGTCGTCTGGCAATTGAGATAGGCGACGGTGGGCGGGCACGGGTTGGCCGTCGTTGTCGTCGTGCTTGCTGTAGTTGGAGGGATGGTGATGTGACAAATTGAGCAAAACGGGATGGAGAGAAGCGGGCTCGTGGTCTGGGCTGCGGCCACCCCGCCCTCGGCCCCACCGCCAACAAGGACCGATGTCGCCCAGAGGACAGCGAATGTGCACGCGGCGCCGGCCACTATCGCCGGCAGCCGGTGCCGGCTACCATTTCGGTCGTGGTGGCGCCCGCACCGCCCAAGAGCGACGCGGAGCTGGTGGCCGCCGTTCGTTCGGGCGATACGGAGGCGTTTTCGGAGCTTTACCGGGCTCACGCCGGCGCCGTCCGGGCCGTAGCGGCCAGCCTGGTACGTGACCGCGAGGCCATCGCCGACGTCGTCCAGGACACCTTCTTGCGGGCGTTGCGCAACCTGGCCAGCCTGCAGGACCCGGCCCGGTTCCGGCCCTGGCTGCTGTCCATCGCCAGGAATCTTGCCACCGATCAGCTGCGCGCTCGTGGCAGAGTGACGGTCCTCGACGACTCGGCCACTTACGACGTGCCCGACCCCCGGCCCGGCCCCGTCTTCCTGACCGAACTCAGCGAGCTGGCCGACCACGTGAGAGGCTGCGTGGCCGGCCTCTCGACCCGTGACGCCACCGCGATCGTCATGGTCACCCAGCTCGGCTTTACGCCCGAGCAGGTGGCGGGCGCGCTCAGCCTCACGCCAGGGGCGGCCAAGGTGCTGCTGCACCGGGCTCGCCGGCGGATGCGCCACGCCCTCGTCCTTCAGGTGCTGGTGCGCCAACCCGACCTCGCCTGCCCGGAGCTGCAGCTGCTCGTCAAGGAGGACCCGCTGGCGGCGGCCAAGCATGTTGAAACGTGCGAGACGTGTATCGCGCGTGCTGGTTCGGAGGTCATGGCGTTCGAGCAGGGCCCAACCGAGGCCGGCTCACCCCAGGCGCCAGCCTCGATCGGGCCTACGGCCTCACCCACCCCAGGCGAGGCCTGACCAGGGACCGCCAAAGGACTACTTGGGCCCTCGAAGCCATGTTCCATTTAGGAGCCTTGGTCTTTTGGCGTTCGAGCGGGCAAGTTTCCGGGCGGACCGTGTAGCTCTGTTACTCGTCCAGGCCCACGACGCGAACGCCGCCTTCGCGTATCGCCTCCCGGAGTGCACCCGCTAGCGCGTCTGGCCGCCACTCCACCTCGGCCGGCGCCGCCGTCTCCACGCCGGGCGATTGGAAGCCGGTTACGTCGTCACTGCCGTCGTCGTAGGCCTGCGCCACCCCCGGTGCCAGCAGACCGGCGAACATCTCGCTTTCCTCGTCAGTCAGCTGGGTCGTGACGAACCTCCGTACTTTGGCGAGCAGGCTCCGCGCCACCTCCATGTCATCGCTCATACCTATGCAGACGAGGACGAGGGGCTCCGGTTACAGCCAACGCCCGCTGTCCCGTACGTGAGGCCTGGGCCAGGAGCTTGCAGCCCTGGTGGTCGGAGTGCAAATTGCGGCCAATCGACCACCGAACAGTTTGCTTACCGGCCAGCTATTCGACGGTCCAAGTGGTGCCCGAGTGCAGCAGAGCCGTGAGGTCCCCGGGCCCTTTGCGGGCGGCGGCGGCCACCAGTTGGTCCTGGACCAGGGAGCCGTAGTCTGGCCGCTCGATGGCTCTGAAGACGCCGATAGGCGTGGGCGAGTAGGGCCCGTCGGCCAGCCGGGAAAGGGCAAAGGCGAGGCTCGGGTCAGGACGCGACTCATCGTGGACCAGCAGGCGCTCTTCGCCGACCTCGGGGACATCCACGATCACCGCACTCCCCTGCGCGTCGATTATCACACCTTTTTCTCCCTCTGGGCCGAAGCGGACCGGCTTCCCGTCCTCCAATGGCACCAGCATCGTCGGGCGGTTGTCCTTGGAGGTGATGGCCTCGAAGGCAGCGTCATTGAAGACGTTGCAGTTTTGGTATACCTCGACAAAGGAAGCGCCCTTGTGCTCGTACGCCCGCCGGAAGGTCTCCGTCATGTGCTTGCGGTCCATGTCGTGTGTCCGGGCCACGAAGGAGGCCTCGGCGCCAAGGGCCAGCGAGATGGGGTTGTACGGATGGTCGAGCGACCCGAACGGGGTCGATTTCGTCACCTTGCCGGCTTCTGACGTCGGCGAGTACTGGCCCTTTGTCAAGCCGTAAATCTGGTTGTTGAACAGGATAATTGTCACGTTGACGTTACGGCGCAGGGCGTGCAGCAAGTGGTTGCCGCCGATGGAGAGGGCGTCGCCGTCGCCGGTAATGACCCAGACGTGGAGGTCGGGCCGGGCCACGGCCAAACCAGTCGCCAGAGCCGGCGCTCGCCCGTGGATGGAGTGGATCCCGTACGTGTTCATGTAATAGGGAAAGCGGCTGGCGCAGCCGATCCCGGAGACGAACACGGTGTCCTCGCGCTTGGCGCCTAGCTCCGGCATGAGCAACTGAACGGCCGTCAGGATGGAGTAATCCCCGCAACCGGGGCACCAGCGCACTTCCTGATCGCTGGTCCAGTCCTTCCTGGTAGTAACGGGAACGGCTACGTCTGTCATGATGATGCTTCCTCCGGGTTGGCGTGGCCGTTACCTTTGGCGGGGCCGTCCAATTGCGAGATGATGGCGAGTTGCACGTCGATGCGCCGGAAAGGCAACCCGCTTACCTTGTTGAGCCCCTGGGCGTCGACCAGGAACTCGGCCCGGACTAGCTTCCTCAGCTGGCCCAGGTTGACTTCGGGGACAAGTATGCGCTTGTAGGCCTTGACAATTTCGCCCAGGTTGGGCGGGAACGGGTTGAGATGGCGTACATGAGCGTGCGCGACGCGGCGGCCGGTCATCCGCACTTCCCGGATAGCGGCCTGAATGGCTCCATAGGTGGAGCCCCACCCCAGCACCAGCAGGTCCGCCCCGCCCAGGCCGTCGGGGTCGTCGTATTCCACGAGCGGGATGTCATTGGCGATCCCGGCCACCTTTTGGGCGCGTAAGCGGACCATCTTGTCGTGGTTGACCGGGTCGTACGAAACATTCCCACTTCCGTCCGCCTTTTCCAGCCCACCGATACGGTGCATCAACCCGGGCGAACCGGGCAAGGCCCACGGCCTCGCCAGTGTCTCCGGATCTCGCAAGTAAGGCCAGAACGTTTCGGTGCCGTCAGGCAGGACCTTGTTGGGCTCCGTGGCGAAACTGAACTGCGCCGACAGATCCGGGAGGTCGGCCACGTCCGGGATCGGCCATGGTTCAGCGCCATTGGCCAGGTAACCATCGGACAGCAATATCACCGGGGTCCGGTACTTGAGCGCGATCCGGGCGGCCTCGATCACGGTGTAAAAGCAGTCGCCCGGCGTGCTGGGTGCGATAACCGGTAGCGGCGCTTCGCCATGGCGGCCGAAAAGAGCCTCCAGCAGATCGGCTTGTTCGGTCTTTGTGGGCAGGCCGGTAGACGGGCCACCCCGCTGGATGTCTATGACCAGTAAGGGCAGTTCGAGGGAAATGGCGAGGCCAATGGTCTCCGCTTTCAAGTCCAGGCCAGGGCCGCTCGTAGTGGTTACCCCGAGGGAACCGGCATACGAAGCCCCCAGCGCGGCGCTGACACCTGCGATCTCGTCTTCGGCCTGGAATGTGCGCACTCCGAAGTTCTTGTGCTTGGAAAGCTCGTGCAAGACGTCGGACGCCGGGGTTATCGGGTAACTGCCAAGGAAAATCGGCAGTTTGGCCTGGTGACTGGCGGCAATGATGCCCCAGGCCAGGGCCGTGTTGCCCGAGATGTTGGTGTATGTGCCCGGCGGCAGGTGAGCCGGCTTTACCTCGTAGGAGGATTCAAAAACCTCAGCCGTCTCGCCGAAGTTCCAGCCCGCCTTGAACGCGAGGGTGTTGGCTTCACGGATCATTTCATTGTTGGCGAACCGTTTGGCCACCCATTCCAACGTGGGTTCAGCTGGCCGGCTGTACATCCAGCTCACGAGGCCGAGGGCAAAGAAGTTCTTCGAACGTTCGGCATCCCTGGCCTTGGTGCCGCTCGGCTTTACCGCCTCCATGGTGAGCGACGTCATCGGCACCTCGTACACCGTGAAAGCGTCCAGGCTGTTGTCGTTTCGCGGATCCGACAGGTAGCCCGCCTTCTGTAGTGCCCGGTCGTCGAAGGAATCGCTGTTGAGCAGGATGGCAGCCCCCGGCTGCAAGTCGCCTACATGGGCCTTGAGGGCAGCCGGGTTCATGGCCACCAACACGTTGGGGTGGTCCCCTGGCGTGAAGATGTCGTGATCGGAAATGTGGATCTGGAACGCAGAAACACCGGCGACGGTCCCCGCCGGCGCGCGGATCTCGGCCGGGAAGTCCGGCAGGGTCGACAAATCATTGCCGAGGAGGGCGGAGCTTGTCGTGAACCGGTCGCCCGCCAGCTGCATCCCATCTCCGGAATCGCCGGCGAAGCGGATGACGACCCGGTCGAGAGTGATGTGTTGGCGCCCCGTCGTAACTGTATCAGCCAAAGCTGTGCCCCCTGTCACCGTGGCCTGCCAACCCCGCTGCGCATGGAGGAGCAAGCGGCAGGTCACGCCGGACGTCTCTGACCAGCGCAAACCCTATGTTGGAAGGCACCATTGACCGCTTTCTTCTCGACGAGTGGTGTCGCAAACCCCTGTACATCCTGTTCAGACCCTCAGCTTACCGGTCGGTGCACCGGGGGCCGGGTAGTTCGGGGACGGTCGCCCCATCCGCCTGGCCCGGCCGGCATGGAGGTCTGGGCACACACGCCGCCGCGCCTGAAGGCAGCGCTGGACCGCGAACAGTCGCAGAAGACTCCTCTTTGGCCCGCTTGCTCAACCCGTGCCGGGTCGAGGGCACCCCTTGGCTGTAGCCTCGGCCAGATGGCCGAAAGGGCAACAAGAGCCGTGATGGATAGCTGGCGGGCGGCCGGGCATCCTCCTGTGCGAGTGGTCGCCACCGACCTGGACGGTACTCTCCTGCGCCCCGACGGCACCGTCAGCCGGCGGACGATCCGCGCCGTGCGGGCGGCGCAAGATGCCGGCATCGACGTCATCCCGATCACCGGCAGACCGCCTCGCATTACCTGGGACGTGGCCAAGGAAGCCGGCCTGGGCCCGCTGGGAGTGTGTTCGAACGGAGCCGCCTTGGTGGACACCTCCTCTATGGAAGTCATCGAAGTTCAGACCATGCAGGCTGAGGTGACGTTGAGACTTGTCACTGCGGTGCGCGAGATCTTCCCCGGCGCCGTGTTCGCCGTGGAGGAGATGGAAACCTTTACCCACGAGACCGGGTTCATGGAGGCCACCTGGAACTGGGAGGACACTTGCGAACAGGTCGACGACATCGTCCACGCGGTCACCAGTAGCTGCATCAAGCTGGTGGTGCGACGCCCCGGCTCGCCGGCGGCGGAACTTCTGGCCGAGTTGCAGGACCAGGTGACCGGGACCGTCCACATCACTTCCTCGGGGCTGGACTGGGTCGAGATGGCTCCCCCGGGTATTACGAAAGCCCATGCCGTCCAGCGGGTTTGTGACCGGCTGGGTGTCGGCTTGGCCGAGGTCGTTGCCATCGGCGACAATTACAACGACCTCAGCGTCTTGGCTTCCGTCGACCGAGCCGCGGCTCCGGCCAACGCCATCCCCGAAGTATTGGCGATCGTGGAACAAGTGCTCCCTTCCAACGCTGACGATGGGGTAGCCCAGTTCCTCGAGATCCTGGTGGAAGAGCGCCTGCCAACCAGAGCCTGACAAGCGGCGGCGTGTATCCTGAGCGGCTCATCCGGCGGCTGGCAGTGAACGCGGGGGTGGCTGCGCGCCCGAAGGCCCCGGACGGCGAGGGGCCGAGAGCGTAAAACGGCTTCGGGCCTCCGACGCTCGGGAAGCGCCGCCGCGCCGGGGTGTTAGGCGCGGGGGTGGTGGGCGCGGGGGTGGTGGGCGCGGGGGTGTCGGGCCCGCTGGCGAGTCACAATCCTGGAGGTTGCAGCTCTTCGAGCGCTCCCTCGATGGCAGGCGCCACGCTCGTCAGGGCCAGGCGAGCCTCCTCACCACGCGAAATCGGCACCGCCTTTTCGGCCACAACCTCGGTACGGCTCTGCGTGCTGGGCCCGACCCTGAAAAAACGTCTCCTGACCCGGCCTACTACCAGCAACGGCCGGCCCGCCTCCCACTCCAACGCCTCGTCGGGCGGGTCGAAGAGGGCTACCGGGACGGTGTCAGGCGTACCATCAACCTGGGGTACGACGACGTCGAAATTGGCAATCGAAACGCCGCTCGGAAGGTTCCTGACCTCGACCGCTTTGGCCAAATTGCCCATGACAATAACCGTATTCAGCACGATAACTCCCTCTGTGTCGGCCGGCATAAAGCCGGCGTCGGTCAACACGGCGAAAAACGCCAATTCGAGCTTCGCGATATAAGTGCGGCCGGGAGAGACGGCAGCCCATAGCCAACGCCGCCCACGGCAAGGTGGGCGAACCTCTAGTCCGCCCGGTACCCGAAACCCAGGCGAAGAAATGGTTCTTGTGTTGCGAGAGCACTTGAGGGCGCCATCCGCCCGCCTGCACAGGAGGCTCTGACCCTGTCCAACAAGGTTGCTTGTTGAGAGGTTAGGTAGAGGGTGTGACCATTATGTGGTCCCGGCAGGAGGCTGCCGGTGGGCGGGCTGCGAAACCTGCGGAAAATAACGCCAAAACGCTCGAATGGGTGTGCGGCAGGCCTGGCCCCTCAAGCCGCTTTGGTTCTCAACCGAGAGCGACCAGCCGCTGCCTTACGTCGTACGCATCCGGGTCTACCGAGGCGATCTGCGAGAACAGATCGCGCGCCCTTGGCAGTTCTCCGGCGCGCTCGTAGAGATCGGCCAGCGCGTACCACTGGCGCAAGTGCTGCGCCCTCGGCCGTGAGCGGCGCAGGGACGCTTCGAGCAGCTTGACCGCTCCTCGCAGGTCGCCCTGGTCAGCCAGGGAGCCGGCGGCCACGAGCCTCCCCTCCGCGACGACCTCGGCGCTGGGCGACGCCTGCCGGAGTTGTTCCCAGGTCTCATCGGCCTCCACGTACCGGCGCATGGCCCGGTAACAGTCGGCGATCACCGGGAACTGGTCGTAGCTGCCGGACAGTTCATGATGCGCCTGAAGCTCATTCACGGCCAGCGGCCAACGGCCCATTCGATAAAGCGTGAGACCCAAAAGTTCCCTGACCGGAGCCGAATCAGGGGACTGCGCCACCAATTTCCGCAATATCCTCAGGGCGTCCTGGTACCGGTCAGCCGAATACGCCCGGGCCGCATCCTCGAGCTTGGCGGTGGCCTTTTGAAAGATCTTGTCATGGCCCGCGGGCGAGGGAGAGGCCATGCTGCGGGGACCGAGCCGCCGGGCTCGTGGATCATCGCGCCCTGCAGTGGCCGGGGCCCGCCGGTTGCTCGGCTTGGCGCTGTTGCGACGCCCCGAAGCAGGAACCGTTTCGACGAGCTCCCAGTCTTCCGATTCGAGCGGAGCGGCCTGGCGCTTTACATCCTCCCGGGCCAGTTGGGCCGCCCCCGCGGCCAAGGCCCTGGTGGGGTTGCGCTGGGGCTGCGGCCGGGCGCTCTCCCGCGCTGCCGACCAGATTTCCGACGCCGACGGTCCCTCGTAGCTGAGAGCGCGTGCGCCTCGGCGGGTGACACTGCCCCAGTTCGCCGGCAATTCCCGGTCACGCGCTCTGGGCAACGGCCTCGGAGCGACATCTTCGCGCCCGCCCCGTTCGTAGCTGCCGCCCGCGCTCCGGCCGTACCCACGACCGCGATCGGAGTTGAAATCTCTCGAGCGTGGCTCTGCGCCACGCGTGCCGCCCGGACCTCTGCCATATCCTCCCGTGGAGGCACCTCTGCCATACCCACCTGCCGAGGAACCTCTGCCGTACTCTCCCGGCTGGTCTCGTCGCCTCGAGGACGTGGACGATGTTCCGTCTGTCCTTCCTCCCGCCCGGCGATCGGGGCTCCGCTTCGAGTAAGGCTGGTCGTCCCGCGACTGGTCCCGGGACCGGTAGCGGCTGGGCCCACGCTCGCGCGCCTCGGCTGACGGCGTCGCTCTGCGTCCCGGTTCCGCCGCCCCACTGCTGACGGGACCTCGCGGCCGGCCCCAGCGTGGGCCAGGCTCCGGCCCTCGAGGGCTAAAACCGTGGTCCTGGCGCCTAAAACCGTTGTCCTGGCGGCTAGAACCGTCGTCTTGGCGCCGCCTAAAACCGTCGTCCTGGCGCGAGCCTCGAGCGGGTTGGGCGCCCCGCCGCGGCGGCCGGTCGTCCGGTTGCGAAGCCGGGCGGCGCGCCGGCCCGGAGCGGAAGGCGCGCTGTGAGCCGGCACGATCGCCCCCAAACCTGTCGTGTCGAGCCTCACGGGGTGCACCTCTCTCTGTCCGGTCCGGGCTGGAGCCACGGGCCGGCCGCCCCTCTCCCGACCGGGACGGATAAGCCCCGGCCCCACGGGGGGCACCTCTATCCGGCCGGTCCGGGCTGGAGCCACGGGCCGGCCGGGCCTCTTTCGACCTGGACGGAAATGCTCCGGTCTTGGCCCCATCCGACGGTCCCCGGCTCGAACCGCGGCCCTTCGCCCCGCCGGCACCGGTGAACCGGGCTGATCCTGCATTAGAGCGGCTACTCGCCCAGGTGCCGCTCTGAGCCGGAGTGGGCCTGGCCGGGCCGGCCCGCCCGTCCGAGCGAGGGCGCGGTGCCCCGCGGTGATCCGAACCGCCACGCGCTTTGGGCGCTCCGTCTCGGCCCTGTCGCGAGCCGCCCGAACGAGGGCTCTCCGGGCTCATGTGCCTCAGCATATCCTTCTCCTAAATTTGCCCCGCCCGCGCAAAAGACCCGTGCCACCGCCATGGCACGGGTCTGGCAACAACTATCCCGGCGACGTCCTACTCTCCCAGGGGGTTGCCCCCCAAGTACCATCGGCGCTGGTGGTCTTAACTTCCGTGTTCGGGATGGGAACGGGTGTGGCCCCACCGCTATGGTCACCGGGAACCTTGCTCTGTTTTGTTACAGCCGTTGCCGGCTGTTTCTCCTTGAGCGTTCCATAGCGAGCACGAGCAGAGATTTGCTCCCCAAGCCCTCGGCCGATTAGTACCGGTCGGCTGAACGCATTACTGCGCTTACACCTCCGGCCTATCAACCTGGTCATCTACCAGGGGCCTTACCAGGTCTAAGCCTGTGGGAGACCTCATCTTGGAACGAGCTTCGCACTTATATGCTTTCAGCGCTTATCCCTTCCGCAGGTCGCAAATCAGCGGTGCCCTTGGCAGGACAACTGACACACGAGAGCTGCGTCCGTCCCGGTCCTCTCGTACTAGGGACAGCCTTCCTCAGGTCTCCAACGGCTGCACCAGATAGGGACCGAACTGTCTCGCGACGTTCTAAACCCAGCTCGCGTACCGCTTTAATGGGCGAACAGCCCAACCCTTGGGACCTACTTCAGCCCCAGGATGCGACGGGCCGACATCGAGGTGCCAAACCTTGCCGTCGATATGGACTCTTGGGCAAGATGAGCCTGTTATCCCCGGGGTACCTTTTATCCGTTGAGCAACGGCGCTTCCACACGCAACCGCTGGATCACTATGCCCTGCTTTCGCACCTGCTCCACTTGTAGGTGTCACAGTCAAGCTCCCTTGTG
>DATJUH010000425.1:0-6792 GCA_035502515.1 Acidimicrobiales bacterium | reverse complement strand
GTTGAGTCCTACCCGTCGTAGGTCGAGCGTCGCCGGGGGAGGTATCAAGCGGCGGCCCGAGGGTCACCCATCTTCCGGTCGTGCCATCTGCGTGCCATCTTGAGGGGACACGAGGGGTCGCAAAGGGTCGCGAATGAGGCTTGTGTAGTTCGGCCCACAACGGCCTTGAACTGCTCTAATGCTCTTCGGGCTGGTTGGTGGAGGTGATGGGACTTGAACCCACGACTTCTACGTTGCGAACGTGTAACGCGACTCTTCCTGACGTGCCCGTTCGCGCAGATGACCTGTTCAGCCGGCTTGTCGTTCGGGCACCGAAGCACCGAGGTGCACTGAAGGGCAACAAATGAGTCACGTTGAGTCACGCCGTCAGCTCGCTCGCCGGACGCTCTGACGATGGCCCCGCCGCCTGTTCTGCGCGCCAGAATAATCTGATCTTGTGCCGGAGGTAAGCGCAACCGACGCAGCCAGGAACTTCTCTGACATCCTCGACGCGGTTGAGCACCGAGGCGAACACTGCAGGATCGTCCGTCGGGGCAAGGTCATCGCTCAACTCGATCCCGTCACCACAGGCAAGGGCGCGGATGTCAAGACCTTGCTGCGGCGCCGTCGCCGCGATAGCCACTTCGCCAAAGACATCGCCTCGGTCCGAGAGCTCCTAGAGGTAGAGACGCGACCGTGAGCCGCCTCCTGCTCGACGCGACATTCCTCGTCGAGGCCGATCGGTCTAGCGCCTCGCTCGACAAGTTCATCGCCGATGACGACGAGGTGGCGATTGCCGCCGTGACGGTCGCTGAGCTATTGGTTGGTGTCTTACTTGCCGACCGCGCCCACCGCCGGGGCCGCCGGCAGTTCGTCGACGAGGTCAAGGAGATCATCCCCACCGTCGACTACGACGCGACGGTCGCTGCTTCAGATGCCGAGCTCCTCGTAGCGGTGCGTCGTCAGGGTCGACCACGGGAGCCCACGACCTCATCTTCGCCGCGACCGCCAGCGCCAAGCACGGGGAGCTGGTCTCGGCTGACACCTCCGCCTATGACGGCTTGCCTGGGGTGACTGTGCGAGCTCAGCGCTCCTGATCGCGTCCCCGTAAGAAGAACACGGATCTGGCTGCTGCCGTCGGAGCGCGGCGTCTGAGATGAGATGCGCCCGAGGTCGTAGGTCAAGCGGTTTCAGCACCTCAGGCGACGAACCACCTCTCACGGGAGATCGAAGCTGATTTGAGTCCCCGCGGCGGGTAGGCCGAAGAGTTATGTCATAGCCCGCGGCAGGGTGGATCTGATGGCGTCTGATTGGGCTTTCGGCTGGAACCGTTCCTCGAGCCGAGCCCGGAGAACCAGCCAATGGCGGAGACTTCAGCGTCTTGCCACCTTGCACGCCTTCGGCGACGCCTGGCCACGGGACGGCGTCCTCGACGTCCGCACCCGAGCACTGGTGTCAGTCGCGATCGCCCGCACATTGGGGACTATCGAGCCGCTAGGGGGACCAATTGCCCGTCGCCTTGAATGACGGGGTCACGCCCGCCGAAATCGTGAAAGCGCTGATACAACTCGAGACCTACGCCGGAGCAGGCGGTGCATTCGACAGTTAACGAGTCGCACGAGAGGTCTTCGCGGAGCGGGCGGACAGCGGCTCTCCGCCGGAAGAAGCGTCTTAGCACGGCAGGATGACGGCGCACCCCACTACGCGAATCCTTTCCGAGCACGCCCCGTGCCCGTCCCGGTGCCATGATCTCGGTGCGCCTCTTTCACCCCGTCCAGAGCCTTCTGCAGGAGCGAGGGCAGGCTCTCCTCGTCGACCATGGGCGTTGAACAATCCTTCTATTTCTCGAACAAATATGTTTAGCACCAGACCTATCACTCGCCCGTGTGACCCCGCCCCTGGCGTATTTCGAGCTGGTCGAGCAATACGCCGAAGGCCGGGTTGTACTCGTAATTTGTTACGCCGGATGACAGGAAGTCAACGAGGGTTAGGTTGGCCAGGACCACCCACGGTGCGGCGTTCGTGAGTTCGCGGTCTACCGCTGCCCAGGTGACGGCGGCTTGGGCCGGATCCGTTGCTTCCTCGTGGTCCGCCAGTTCCATTTGGCGGTCGAGGCCCGGGTCGCAAAAGAACGAGCCGTTTCGGGTCGCTCCAGGGTCGGCGAGTTTCCAGTCTGAGCAGCGGAAGAACTGGTCGAAAATGAACGACGCGGTTGGGTACGCGAGGTACCAACTGCCGTCCGTCACCTGTGCGCCGCGGCGCGAGTCGTTGATGACCTTGAAGTACTCGTTCAACGACGGCGAGACCATCGACACTCGGTAACCAAGCTGGCGCAGTACCGATACAGCAAAAGTGCTGGTCGGTTTGGCACCGGGGAAGTTCCAGAAAACGACCCGCATGCCTTGCGTCCCCGAGTCGGCCACGAGCTTCCTGGCCGCGGCCAGGTCCGGGCCGATCCAGGCGCCAGCCGGACCAGGGTCAACTGTATATGGGCAATAAGGTTGGTAGCCCGGGACGCCTGGAGGCAAGATCTGGCAGGTCGGGCGGGCGGCGTCGGGGCCCCCCAACATGTCGACCAGTTCCCCACGGTTGGCAGCCAGGGAGAAGGCTTGGCGCACTCGCTCGTCATTGAACGGGGCCACCCTGGTGTTGAAGGCGACGTAGTCAATGCTAGGAGCAGAGTTGGCGTGGACCCGGGCCGGGAATTTAGCGGCAAGGGCCCCCACATCGGGGATGGGATCATTGGTCCAGTCAGCCCGGCCTGATGCTATGTCGGCGATCTCCGTCGGGACGGGCTCACCAAACGTCCACACGATCCGGTCCGGCGACCCAGGAGGCTCGGCCGCCGCCGACCACTCTCGAAAATACGGGTTGCGGACAAATAGCACTTCATGCCCAGGTACATAACGACCGATCATGTAGGGCCCTGTGGAAGGCACAGGTCGGGTGCCAACGTCGTGGTCAGGCACGCCCGGCGGAACGGGCGCGGTGAACAGAAGGGCCAACTGATATAGGAAGTTGGGATCAGGCGCCGTCAGGTGGAACGTCACGGCGTCGGCCCGGTCCGCAACAGTTATCCCGGCCGCCAGGTTGCACGGTTTACCGGTCTGGCACGAGTCGGCCCCGACGATGTCGCTCAGGAACGCGGCGTCGTTCTGGTCGAGTTCCAGGACGCGTTCGATGGCTCTGCGAAAATCCTCGGGCCGGACAAATTGGCCATTCGAATAGCGGAGCCCGGGCCGCAGCACGAAGGAGTACGTGGTCCCGCCATCTGTGACCGTGGGCATGGTGAGAGCGAGATCAGGAACGAGCTGAAGGCCATCGTCGCCACCAACCCTCTGGTAGGTAACGAGGGTGTCGTAGACGCCCTCGAACAACTGGAACGGTTCGAATGGAAATGCCAAGGCGGGGTCGATGGACGGGGTGGGCACCGACGAAACGACCTGCAGGGTCCCTCCGGACGGCCCGCCGTTGACAACTCCCCCGGTGGCCACCCAGATACTACGCCCCAATGCCGCTAACGCCAGGGGGCTGCCTCCGGTGGAGACTGACTTGCTGGCACTGTTGGTGCGAATATCGACCCTCGTCAGCGTGGAGGAGATCCGGTTGGCGACCCACACGGAGCCGCCGGCGATCGCCAGCGAGTCGGGACCGTCGCCCACGGCGACGGTGGCAACGACAGAGTCGGTAGGAGGGTTGATGCGGGACACCGTGTTGTCGAGCTCGTTTGTCACCCATACCGAACCCAGGCCAAAGGCAATAGCCGTCGGGCTGGCGCCTACCGGGATCTGAACAGGGGGGCCGCCTGCGGTCGAAAAACGGGTGACATTGTCGTCGCCCGGGTTACTGATCCAGACCGAACCCGCGCCGAAGGCGACACCGAAGGGTGACGAGGAAAGGGGGAAACGGGTGAGGTGGCCCGTCGTCAGGTTGAACACCGACAGGGCGGCCGCGGGTGCGTCAGCCACCCAAACCGAGCCGTCGCCGACGGCGATCCCTGTGGGCTCGGGCCCAACTGCCAAGCTCTGGACGACCTCGTCGGTTTCGGCGCTGACCTCGGAAAGCGTCCCATTGATGGTGTTGGCGACCCAAACGTTCGCACCGTCGACTGTGACCGCCCCCGCGCCGTTCCCGACCGGGACCGTTGCCTCTACGGCGGCCTTAGCCGGGTCGACCCGGTAAAGGATCCCGCTAACCGGGCTAGTGACCCACACCGACCCGTCCCCTGACGTGGCGCTGCCCGGCTCGCTCTGGAGTGAGAAGCTACCGGTGAGCCTGCCAGTGATAGCAGTCAGCTCATCGATACCGACAGCCGCGGGGTGCGCCGTTGCCGGGCTAGACAGCTTGGTTAGACCGACAGCCACGATCAGGGCGATGACAATGCCTGCTCCTAGCCGCCGGAGGCCCTTCCGCCGAGACCGCCGGCGGCCGTCGCCTGGTGGAAGCTGGCCAGGCGCCGCACGGGCGGCGTGGGTGGCCAAGGGCCCATGGCCACCTGACGCGACGGGCCCGTTTTGATGTACGTCACGGGGCAACTCCAGTTCCGGGGCTTGCTGGAGCACGGACCGTTCGAGCTCACGGAGTTCACGACCAGGCTCGACGCCGAGCTCCCCCACCAGGCGGTCGCGAGCCCGCTGAAAAGCAGCCAGGGACTCGGCCTGGCGTCCCGACCGGTAGAGCGCAATCATCAGCTGGGCGTGGAGGTGTTCTCTGAACGGGTTATCGGCTGCGGCCAGCTGCAGCTCGGACACGAGTTCTCGGTCCTGGCCCAACTCCAGCCGGGCGTCGAACAGCATCTCCAGGGCGGCAAGCCGATCGTTCTCCAGACGCGCGGCCGCAAATGAGGCGAATGTGGCGTCGCGCACGTCGGCGAGTGCCGGGCCCCGCCACATCGACAGCCCGGCCGAGAGCAAGCCTTCAGCCAACGCGGCGTGGCCACTAGCGAGGGCGACCCGGGCGTCCGCCACCAGATCCAAGAATTTCAAAGCGTCGACTTCTGAGCGGGCCACGTCGAGCAGGTACCCCGACCCGCTCGTATGGAGCACCGGCTCTGGGCCGACATTAAAGGAGCGGCGCAACTGGGAGATGTAGGCCTGGACAGTATGGGTAGAGGTCGCCGGAGGTGACCCGCCCCACAGGTCGTCGACCAGGCGGGAGGTGGGGACGGTCAGTCCCGCGCTAAGAGCCAGGTCAGCGAGCACAGCTCGCGCCATAGGGGCGCCTAAGGCCAGCTTGGCCCCGTCGACCACCACCTCGGTCGTCCCGAGCACCCTGATGTCCACGCTCTCCCTTTCGGACCACGACGGAACGCGCGAGGTACTCAGAACATAACTCGTGGCGCAGAAAAAGGCCAGGCTACCTGCGGTTCGACCAGATCACGACTGGAGGCCGACCCCTTACGCGTAGCTTGCCGGGCCTGGGCCAACGCCGACAAGCTCAGCCCCCGGTCGTTGGCAGGACCTTCAAAGGAGGTGTTTTGTGCGTACGAAGGTCGTAAGTTCAAAACCTCGGTCTCACCTCGTCGCCGCGCTGGCGTCGCTCGCTCTTGTCGCTGGCCTCCTCGTCCAAGGCGCTGTCTCTGCCGGCCCCGTCGCCGCAGACGTTCAGAGCGGGGCCCACGGCCGCTCCGTGGTGCTCAGCGGGAGCCCGGGGATGGCGGCCGTCAGCGACCAACGCGTCACCGCAACGGCATGGCACGGTGAGAGTTGGCCAGAATGGCCCGGAGCACCACAATCGCCGAGCGGGCCGTTCGGGCGGGGGACGCCAAGCGGCCCAGCTCAAGGGGTCCCGGGCACCGCGGCCACCGCCCTGGTCGGGCCAGATCCCGTCGGGGTAGCAGTTGACACAGCGACCCACACCGTTTATGTGGCAAACGGGAACGGTGTGGCGGTGATCAACGCGGCCACATGCAACGGCTCCGACACTTTCGGGTGTAACCAGGCGCCGGTTACGGCGCCCGCCGGGCAGGGACCGCTCGCCCTGGCGATCGACCAGAAAAACCACACTCTGTACGTCAGCGACCTTTCCGATGGGACCGTCTCGATGATCAACGAGCTCACGTGCAATTCGGAACAGTCCGCCGGGTGCAGCCAGGTCCCCTCTACGGTATCCGTCGGTAGCGGGCCCGCACTCCTAGACATAGACCAGGCCACGGGCACCGTTTATGTGCCGAACAGCAACGGGGACACGGTGTCGGTGTTTGACGCGGCCACTTGCAACGCGACCGACGCGGCGGGGTGCACGGACGTCGGGACCGTCACCGTCGGGTCGGGCCCCAGTGCAGTAGCCGTCAACCAGCAAACCCGAACCGTGTATGTCGGCAATTTCAACGACGGCACCGTCTCAGTGGTCAGCACGGCGGCCTGTAACGCCGAGGACATGACAGGCTGCGCCGAGGCGTCAGTCGCCACCGTCCCCGTAGGGCCGATGGCCTCTGCCCTGGTCATGGACGCGCAGAGCGACACCGTTTACGTGCAAGTGGGCGGGCCCAGCCTGGGCTCGCTCGCGATGATCAACGGCGCCACATGCAACGGGACGGTTACATCTGGCTGCGGACAGGCGCCGCGCTCCACCCCGGACGGTAGCGGCCCCGTCTGGTTGACCGAAAACCAGGCCACCCGCACCGTCTACGCCGTAAATCAGGGAGACAGCGACGTGTCGGTGGTAAATGCTGCCACCTGCAATGCGGTCGCGTCGTCCGGGTGCCGGCCGGTCCCCCCTGCCCTGTCGATAGGCGGCAACTCGGTGGTCGTACCCACTTTCCCCGACGCCGGCGCCGGGGGGGCGGCGGTCGACCCCACGACCAACACCATC
>DATJUH010000424.1:0-5944 GCA_035502515.1 Acidimicrobiales bacterium | reverse complement strand
CACCATGTTCTTGATCGCCGGCGCCATGGCCATCCTCATGCGAGTTCAGTTGGCCGTGCCCAACAACAACTTCGTGAGCCTGGAGACGTTCAACGAGTTGTTCACCATCCACGGCACGATCATGCTGTTCCTGTTCCTGGGGCCGTTCGCCTTCGGGACCGCCAATTACCTGGTACCGATCCAGATCGGCGCCCCGGACATGGCCTTCCCGCGTTTCAATGCCTTTTCGTACTGGCTCTTCCTTGGCGGCTGCGTCACGCTGCTGTCGAGCTTCCTGTGCTCGTCGGGCGCCGCCCAGTGGGGCTGGTTCGCATACGCCCCCTTGACCGAGACCATCCACTCCCCCGGCCCCGGCGGCGACCTCTGGATAGTGGGCGTGGCGCTGGCCGCCTTCTCCAGCATGTTCACCGGCATCAACCTGATCACGACTGTGTTCTGCCTGCGGGCACCGGGGATGGTCATGTTCCGGATGCCCATCTTCACCTGGAACCAGCTGGTCACCGCCTTCCTCGTGCTGCTCGCCTTCCCGGTGCTCTCCGCCGACCTGGCCCTGCTGTGGGCCGACCGGCACCTGGGCACGAACTTCTTCAACCCGGCCCGTGGCGGCCAACCGATCCTGTGGCAAAACCTGTTCTGGTTCTTCGGCCATCCCGAGGTGTACATCCTGGCCCTGCCCTTCTTCGGCATGGCTACGGAAATAATCTCGACCTTCTCGCGCAAGCCCGTTTTCGGCTATAAGGGCATGGTTTTCGCCACGCTGTCCATTGGCGGCCTGTCGATGGGGGTATGGGCGCACCACATGTACACCACCGGCGCCGTGCTGCTGCCTTTCTTCACCATCATGACGCTGCTGATATCGGTGCCCACCGGGATCAAGTTCTTCAACTGGATCGGGACGATGTTCCGTGGTTCGGTCAGGCTCGACTCGCCCATGTTGTTCGCACTGGGCTTCCTGGTGTGCTTCCTGCTCGGAGGGTTTACCGGCATCATGCTGGCCCTCCCGCCGCTGGACTTCCAGCTGCACGACACCTATTTCGTGGTGGCCCACTTCCACTACGTGCTCTTCGGGGGCTCGGTTTTTGCCGCCTTCGGGGCCATCCACTACTGGTTCCCCAAGTTCACCGGCAAGAAGCTCGACGAACGATTGGCGAAGGTCACCTTCGTGATCATGTTCATCGGCTTCAACCTGACGTTCTTTCCCCAGCACGAACTGGGCCTGCGGGGCATGCAGCGGCGCATCGCCACTTACCCGTCCGCCGCCGGATGGAGCTTCCTCAACATGCTCTCGTCCATCGGCGCGTTCATCCTGGCGTTCTCGATGATCCCGTTCCTCATCAATGTGTGGGAGACGCTGAGGAAAGGTAAGAAGGTGGGCCCCAACCCCTGGGACGGCATGACCCTCGAATGGGTCACGGAGTCGCCTCCGATCGGCCACAACTTCGAGTTCATACCTCCCATCCGCTCGGAGAGGCCGGTATGGGACCTCAACCACCCCGACCACCCCACTCTTCCCCATGGCAAGCACGCCCGGGAGATGGCCCACGCCCACCACGAAGCGGCGCTGGCGGGAGTGGCCCACGGTGAGCGGGGCGCCCGTCCTGCCGGTGGGGTAGTGACGGAAGGCGACGGTCACATAAATGGCCACGGCAACGGTGACGGCTCGGGTGACGGCCATGCCGGAGGCGGTAACGGAAGTAGCACCCCCGGAGACGGGGGGCCGTAAAATGAGGAGTGAGCGCGAATGAGGGGTGAGTGGTTCCTGGCCCTATGTACGGCCGCTTTCCTCGCCATCGTCGGCGTGATCTACTGGGTCTGGAGCGGCGAGGTGTCCGGGACGGTCATGCTCATTTTCGGCTGCTTCGCCTACGGCCTGATGTTCGTGTTCATGCTCCTCGTGTTCTTGAGGCGCAAACGGATCCCTCGAGCCGAGGACAAGCCGGACGGGACGATGGAGGAAGGGGCCGGCGAGGTCGCCTTTTTCCCCAGCAACAGCATCTGGCCCGTCTCCATGGGCCTCGGTGCCGTGGGGCTGGCGCTCGGGTTGGCTTTCGGCAAGTGGTTCTGGATCATCGGGGGCATCTTGATGTTCGGCGCCCTCATCGGCTTCACAGTCGAAGCCGAATCGCGGTAGCCCAGCCTCGCTGGCCTGGTGGGCCGGCCCACCAGCGCTTTGGTGCAGTGGACGGGTCGAGTGGCGCCAAACCTGCCGCGCTGGGCCTGGTCGGCCGGGTGCGCCGCCTCGCTCCCCGCTTTCTCGTTGCAGTCGGCGCATTTTGCCGGGCCCGGCCTGCCTCCGTAGGCCTGATGGGCCCGGTGGGCCGCGCCACTGGCACGGTGGGCGGCGCCACTGGCCCGGTGGGCGGCGCCACTGGCACGGTGGGCTGCGCCACTGGCCCGGTGGGCGGCGCCACTACGCCGATGGGCCGCGCCACTACCCACTTTCTCGGTGCAGTCGACGCATCTTGTCGCGCTTTGCGGCACTCCTTGCACTAAAGCGCGACAAGATCGTCGGGTTGCACCGAAAAAGAGGCCTTTTTTTGCCAAATCGGCACCCGGCCAGGCCTCCTATGGCCTACGACCCCACCACGCAGGGCACGGTAAAGGGATTGGCACTGGCGCAGATCTGGACCGGGTTGGCGAATATGCCTATCGACGGCAGCGCCCGGCCCTGGAAATCGAAGAGCGTCTCGTTGTCATCCGGTGTGCCGGGAGGGCTGGCATCAGGCGCCCACGAGACCCCCGGGATCCACTCCGGCTCCCAGTAGAACAGCCCGGCCCCCAGCCCGTTCGGGACGGCCGCAAGTATGGACAACTCGTCGTTCACGAAGGAAAGTTGTCCCCCGGGGCTGGCCGGGTAACCGTCCACCAGTTGGCTCGGTTGCCAGGTATCGTTCCCCAGCGCGTCCCCGTTGGCGAGGGTCCACGAGTACTCGGTTTCGGCCAGCACGACGGGCTTGCCGAACCGCGAGGCCAGGTTGTCCACCGTGGCCCGCATCCCAGAAAGCGATCCCTGGTAAAGCGGGTAGTAAGAGAGGGCGATCACGTTGAACGGGACGCCGTAGCTCTCGAGCTGGGAGTAGAAATACTGCGACTTCTCGGTGTCGTTCGCTCCGTACGGCGTCTCTCCGCCCCCGAGATCAGTGTGGATGGCGATGAGCAGCTTGTGGCCCGGAGGGTTGCCGGCGTCGGCACCGGCGACGCCCGCTTTGAGCAGCTGCGCCAGGTTGCCCCAGCCGGTGGCCGAGGTGTCGCCAGTCCAGGTAAGGCCACCGACACCGGGGCCGGTGCAACCAAAGTCGGGGCCGGGAGGCGCGCTGGAGGGAGCCCAGAGCATCCCGTTGGTGATCTCGTTGCCGATGGAGACCATGTCCACGGGAGTCCCCTGAGCGGCGAAGGCTGATATCACCTGCTGCGTATAGGACTGCACTTTGGCCGTCAGGCCGGTGAGGTCGGTCGGCCACCCCGCCGGGATGCACTGCTTACCCGGGTCCGCCCAGAAGTCGGAGTAATGGATGTCGAGGTACAGCTTCATTCCCGCCGCTTTGATGGTGCGGGCCAGGCCGAGGTCCGTGGCCAGGTCGCTGTAACCGGGGGGTGGGTCAACCCACAACCGTAAACGGGCCCAACCGGCACCGTTGTCGGCCATGATGTCGATCGGATTAGCCGGGGCGCCGTTGTCGCTGAACACAGCGCCGGCAGCCAGTTCCTGGGCCGTGAACGAAAGGTCGGCCCCGAGCATCATCCCGGCTGCCGCAGGGTCTGGACCGAACAGACGGAACTCCCCTACACACACGGGCGCGCTCCCGCTGTCGTACACGGTGAGCTGGGCATAGCGAGCGGGCACGGTAGCGTTCCCCGCCGACGGTTGCCCCCCTCCGCCCCCGCCGCCCGCTGGGCCGAGGGGTACGTACATGGGGTTGCCCGGGTCGAGGGCGATATTGCGAGCGGACGGTACGACCTGCCAATCTCCTGGCTGGGTCGCCAGGGACACCGAGGCACTGGCAGACGAGCTGGCGTTGTCGAGGGTGATGCCGATCCCATCCAGGTTCCTTATCTGGCCCAAGTCGACGGTCAACGTATCGGGCCAGGAATCCGTGCACCACGACGTGGCCGCGTCGCCGTCCACGGCATTTTGGGCCGGGTTGTCCGCTTGCGACGTTGCCGCCGTCGCTTGACCGGACAGGGCCCAGTTGATGGTCGGTGGTTGGGCGGAGCGGTCCATGGCCTGAGCCCGCGTGCCGGCGCCCGGTCCGTTCCTCGACGCTCTTGATTGGACGGCGGACGCGGGCAAGGCGAGCAGTACGACGGCAAGCACCGAACCCACAAGGGCGATCGTGGCCCGGTGGAGATTTGGACGTCTCATTTCCCCAAGTCCTTTCGTTTTCGGCCTTTCGTTTTGGCAGCTACGGATTAGTAGGGGCGGGCGGGCGCTTGCCGTAAGCGTCGGTGAACCCCCCGTTGCCAGACCGGGGTACGAAGAAGCCCCCTCAACTAAATGGCCCGCTCCGTTTCCGCCGGACTGGCCCCAGCCAATTCCGGCGAACGTCCCCGCTCTACCTGGCACATCGCCTTTTTGGGAGCGCTCCCAAACGGCCGGTGCGACCCAACGGTAGGGGCCTTCGGGGACGTTGTCAAGCGAGGTCGCCGGCCATTGGCCGGCTACGGGAAAAGGGAGCGACGGTCCCTTTGCTCAGTCGGCGGCTTCGGCGATGGCCTCGGCGAGAGACGGGTGGACGAGGCAGCTCTCGACCAGGTCAGCCACCTTGAGGCCCGCCGTCACGGCCAGGGCCACCACCGAGATCAGCTCCGAGGCCTGGCTCCCGACCACGCAGCCGCCGAGGACCACGCCGGTGGCGGGGTCGGAGATTATCTTCACGAACCCACGCGGGTCGTCGTTGATCAACGCCCGCGCCGATGCGCCGAAAGGTACTTTCGTCACCCGGATCTTGCGGCCGCTGGCAAATGCCTCCGCCTCGGCCAGCCCGACATCGGCTATCTCGGGCTCCGTGAAGACAGCCGACGCCGCCTTGTCGTAATCGATGTGGCGATGCTCCCGGGTGTGCAGGCCCATTATGTGCTCGGCCACCTTGCGTCCCTGCATGGCGGCCACCGAGGAGAGGGGTAATTTCCCCGACACATCGCCGATGGCATAGATGTGGGGGAGATTGGTCTGGCAGTGCTGGTTGACGGTGACGTATCCCCATTTGTCGACTTTTACTCCCGCCTGCTCCAGGCCGAGGTGCTCGGAGTTGGGGACGGAACCGACAGCCAGTAGCACATGGCTCCCCCGGGCCACCCGGCCGTCGTCACAATTGACGACCACGCCGCCGCCGGCCTGGTCCACGCTCACGGCGCGCGCCCCTTTGAAAAGCTGCACCCCCCGCCGCAACAACTCGTCTTCCAGGGCGGCAGCAACTTCGGCGTCCTTGTGTGGCAGTACGTGCTGGCGGCTCACTATCAATGTCACTTTGGACCCGAGAGAGCTGAACATGTGGACGAACTCGACGCCGGTCACCCCCGATCCGACCACCACGAGGTGTTCGGGGAGGTCCGGGGGCGGGTAAGCCTCCCGGGTGGTCAGGACGCGGATGCCATCAGGGTTGGCCCAGTCGGGCACCCGGGGGCGGCTACCGGTCCCGATCACAACCGCATCGGCGCTCAGTTCCTCCTCGGGGTTGTCGGGCAGGCTGACTGCGACAGTTTGCGGGCTGAGAAGCCGTCCCTCGCCGCGGATTACCCGCACTCCCTGAGAGGCGAGAAGCTCCTCGACGGAGCCCTGCAGACGAGAGGTGATTTCCTTTATCCGGTGACGGAGAGCCTCGTAGTCCACGTAGCTCGGGGAGGCTACGGGTGAGAACCCGAGCCCACCCATCCGGCGGGAGAAGCTCAGTGCGCCGGCGGTGGCGATCATCGCCTTCGACGGGATGCAGTCCCAGAGGTGCGC
>DATJUH010000423.1:0-15477 GCA_035502515.1 Acidimicrobiales bacterium | reverse complement strand
CTTACGACGACTGGTAGCGCCGTAGCAAGGCGCACGCGGGCCGCTCAGCTGACGTCGGCAATTACGTCCTGGGTTGGCCTTCGGCGGGGCCTTCCGGGGGCGAGTTGCTCGCAAGTTCGGCAAGGATCATTACCCAACCGTCACTTTGGAGGGGGGCGGAGCGGTGCCTTCGGACATCCCTGCGGGTAAAGCAGTGACCCTTTCCGTGAGCGACGTCCTCCCCACCGGCGAGGGCCAGCTGCGGTGGGCGCCTGAAGGGCCCGAGCCCATCGTGTCGTGGGACTTCGACGTGGAGATCGACTGACCCGCTCGTCTTCCTGCTCGCCCGCTTCCGTCAGCTTCGTGAGGTCTTGGCGGCTGCTGACCGTACGCATGAACGCCGCACCGTCGGTATGGCGCGTCAAGCCCCAGCCACCGCGCCTGCCCGTGGCGGGCAGATGGGCTGTTCGGGGAGCGTGCTCGCTCACCGCGGCTAAGACTTCGGTCCCGTCCGCGCACTCGCCCACCACGTCGAAACCGAACTGCGGGCGGAGGATGCCGCGCAGGCCGGCGCGCACCAGCTCCCGGTCGTCGACGAGCAGCACGCGGATCACTGGGTGCCCGACCCGTGGGTTGGTGGGCCGGCGCTGTCAACGTCCACCTCGGCCCGTCCGCCTCCTGCGACGACGCGCACTGCCACCGGGCAACCGGGTGCGTGCTTGGTCGCGTTGGTGAGCGCTTCCTGGACGATGCGGTAGACGGTAGACCCGGTCGTGGCCGGCACCGCCTCGATGTCCCCCTCGATGACCAGGGAAACGTCTGCTCCGGCGCCGCGCACGTGTTGGACGAGCTCGGCCAGTTGACCGGCACCGGGCACCGGCGCCGCGATCCCATCGACGGGCCCTGAGCGCAACAAGCCCATGGTCGCCCGCATTTCGGTCAAGCTCTGGCGCCCGAGCCGTTCGGCCTCGGCTAGGGCCCGGCTGGCGTCAGCCGGGTCGTGCTCGACCGCCAGCCGAGCGCTGGTGATGTGCAGCAGGGACACGGTCAAGCTGTGGGCGATGACGTCGTGAAGTTCACGGGCGATGCGGCCGCGCTCCTCGGCGCGGGACCGCTCGGCGAGGTCGGCCTGGGCGGGAAAACCTCGATCTGGTGTCATCGATATCTGTCGCGGCGCTGAAGCGACGCCGGCCCATTGCTACCCCGAATGACTATGAGGCGGCGGCCGACTCGACGAGGCCGTCGACGTCCCCGGGCCCGCGCACCGCACGGACATCGCGCGGGCCAACGCGTTCCCCGCACTGCGAGCACGTCAGTACCGCTTCGGTGACCTTGCCGCAAGACTTGTGCACCACCCACAGCGGTGGGCCGTCGGGGGCGGCGTACTTGTCGCCCCATTGGCGCATGGCGGTCACGACTGGCCACAGGTCGCGGCCCTTGGTGGTGAGCCGGTAGTCGTAGCGGGGAGGGTGGTCGCTGTAGGCCACCTTGTCCAGGACACCCTCTTCGACGAGGCGGGTCAGGCGCTGGTTCAAGATGTTGCGGGCGATGCCTAGGCGTTCCTGGAAGTCGTCGAAGCGGGTCACCCCGAGGAAGGCGTCGCGCAGGATCAGCATCGACCACCACTCGCCTACCACCTCCAGGCATTGGGCCACCGAGCAGTGCATGTCGGCGAAGCTCTTGCGTTCCACATAACCCATAATAGTGGGTTGCATAATAGAACGCAACCCTGTTAGAGTAAGTTGCATGACACTATTGACTGCTGAGACTCGTGCCGAGCCTGCGCCCCGGACCCAGACCTCGCCCGCGGGGCTGCTGTTGATCGTGTGCGCCGGGGTGGTGCTGGCCAGCTTGGACCTGTTCATTGTCAACGTGGCGCTGCCCCAGATTGCCCTGGATCTGCACGCTCGGGACCTGGGGGAGCTGTCGTGGGTGCTCAACGCGTACACCATCGTGTACGCGTCGCTGTTGGTGTTCTTCGGTCGGCTGGCCGACCGCTACCGACGGGACCGAGCGTTCCTGTTGGGTGTGGCTGTGTTCACAGCGGCATCGGTCGCCTGTGCGGCCTCGGCCAGTGTCGGGATGTTGATCGGCTTCCGGGTGGTGCAGGCGGCCGGCGCCGCCTTGCTGACCCCCGCCTCTTTGGGTTTGGTGCTCGCCTCCTATCAGGATCCCATTCGCCGGACCGGGGCCGTGCGGGCCTGGACGGCCGTGGGCGGCCTGTCCGCCGCCATCGGGCCGGTGGTGGGGGGCCTGTTGGTGGCGGTCAGCTGGCGATGGGTGTTCCTGGTCAACCTGCCGGTCGGGTTAGCGGCCATAGTGGTGGGCGGGCGCCGCCTGCCGAAGGTGACTCCCCGTTCCACCGACCGGCCCCGGCTCCTCGGTGTCGTGCTCGTCACCGCTGGGGTGGGCCTTTTGACCTTCGGGCTGGTCAAAGGCGCCGACTGGGGCTGGGCGTCGACCCGCACCGATGCCGTCCTGGCCGCCGCGGTCGTCCTGCTGGCCTTGTTCGTCTTGCACTGCGTGCACAGCCGCGCCCCGCTGGTGAACCCGGACCTGTTCCGGTCCCGTCCCTTCACCGGCGCCTCGCTGGTCGCATTGTTCTTCTCGTCGTCGTTTGGGGCCATGCTGCTGTCG
The DNA here is from genome assembly GCA_035502515.1 of Acidimicrobiales bacterium. Classification (GTDB taxonomy): domain Bacteria; phylum Actinomycetota; class Acidimicrobiia; order Acidimicrobiales; family Palsa-688; genus Fen-671. The sequence goes on along the minus strand of DATJUH010000423.1, from coordinate 12,861 downwards.
ATCGTGCTGTGGGAGCAGGGCGCTTGGGGCTGGTCGGCTCTGCACGCCGGGCTAGCCATCGCTCCCGGGCCGCTCATGGTGCCCGTGATGTCGTTCCTGGTGGCCGGCCGGCTCATCCGCCGCTACGGGCCAGCCCTGGTGATCAGCCTGGGAAGCGTGGTCTTCGCCGGCGGCGTGGCCTGGTGGGCCCTCGCTGTGACCGCTTCGGCCAACTACGTGCCGGGGGTGCTTGGCGGGATGATCCTGACCGGGGTGGGCGTAGGGCTCACCCTGCCCACCGTGATGGCCAGCGCGGCAGCCTCGCTGCCCCCGTACGCGTTCGCCACCGGCTCGGCGGTTGTCAACATGATCCGCCAGACCGGTCTGGCTCTCGGCGTGGCCGTGCTGATAGCAGTGCTCGGCACCGGGGCCGCCGAGCACGGCGCCCGGCTGGCCAGCTTCCAGCACGTCTGGTGGGTGTCCGCAACCATCTCCGCGGCCGGCGTCGTTCCCGCTGTGGCCCTGCTGCGCCGGCCCCGCCCGGTCCCGAGTGCTCCACCCGCCATCGCTTAGAGGGGATCTGAACGGTGCAGCAGCAACTGACTCAGGTGCTGGAGCGCTCGGCCCGCCCGGACGTCGCGGGAGAAGCCATGGGACTGAAAGTCGACGAGCTGGCTACCACCCGAGTAGTTGGGCACATGCAACTGGGCCCCGAGCACCACACCCCGTGGGGCATCGTCCATGGCGGCGTGTACGCCACCGCGGTGGAGAGCGCCGCCAGTCTGGGGGCCAGTGCCGCAGTCGCCGACCAGGGAATGGTGGCGGTCGGCTTGACCAACACCACCCAGTTCCTGCGGCCGCTCACCGCCGGGCTGGTCACCGTGACCGCAGTGGCGCTCAACCAGGGCCGCACCCAACAGCTATGGCAGGTGGACATCGCCGACAGCGAAGGCCGGCTCATCGCCCACGGGGAGTTGCGACTGCAGAACATCGACATCGACACCGTGACATCACCATTCAAGACAGGAGAGTCCGATGAACATTGACGGATCGATCGCCTTTGTCACCGCGCCAACCGGGGGCTCGGGGCCGCGTTTGCCGAAGCGCTCTTGGAGCGAGGCGCGGCCAAGGTGTACGCCGGAGTGCGCCGCCCGGAGTCCAGTGCTCCGGGCCTGGTGCCGATCCGGCTGGATCTGACCGATCGGGAATCGATCGCCGAAGCGGCACAGGTGGCCTCCGACGTGAGCCTGGTGATCAACAACGCCGGGATCTCCACCGGCTCCTCACTGCTCGGAGACGAATCAGGGCTCCGCCAGGAACCGGAGGTGAACTATCTCGAGCGTGCCCTACCCCGACTGGGACGCCGCCGCCCACGGCGCCGCCGGCAGGCGCCGCAGCAGGTCCGCCGCAGCGTGCAGCTCATCCTCGACGGGATGACCCTGCGCAGAAGCAGGAATTATGTAGCGGTTCATTAGCGGGGGGAGGGCAGGCCCTCCCCCCGGCCCCCTCCGAGCGCGGACCGCGTGCTGACCAAGGTTTGTCGGGCCGGCGGAGCCAGCCCTCGTGCGCTATCACCTGAGTGTGACCTCGAAGACCATCAACATCAACGAAGTGCTGGAGGGCCACGTCAGCCTCGAAGTGCATTGTGCTGACCGTCTTTTGCTGAACGCCTATGTCCCGAAGCTGCAGGTGGCCGGCCAAGTGGTGACCTTCTTGACCGAGCACCTAGGTTTCCCCGTCCCTTCTCCCGCTCTTCTCGGAAAGATCGGCAACCGCTTTTGCCGTGACGTGAAGGCCTTTGCCGCTGAGCGCGCCTTGCCCGTGCTCAACTTGAAAAAGCCCGACCGCACCCGCTGGGACGACCGCAAGCTCGACCACGTCCGTCCCTACTTGGACAAGGCGGAGGCCGAAGGGCGCAGCGGCGTCGTCGCCATCGTGCACGCCCAGGAGTTCCAGTGGGTCTATAGCGCCAAGAACCGCTCGGCCAAGCCCGGCGTCGTCAGCTTCGACTTCGTGAAGGAAGAGCGCCGGGTCGGGACTTACTACTTCTACATCTACGATGCCGACTTCGGCCCCGGCTTTATCAAGATCTGTACGTACTTCCCTTACCCAGCCAAGGTGTGGCTGAACGGCCACGAGTGGGCCAAGCGCCAGGCTCGGCGCGAGCAACTCGGCTTCACCGAGCTCTCGAACGGCTTCTCCTCCTGTGAGGACCCGGCCCGCCTCCAAGCCATCTGCGACCGCTTCGGCCCAGCTGACGTACAGGCCTTCTTTGACCGCTGGAGTGCCGTAGCCCCGGCCCCGTTCACCGAGGCTGACAAGCAAGCCGGGTACTTCTGGGAGCTCTCGATGCGCCAGGTCGAGGTTTCGCGCACTGTCGTCTTCGACGACCCGCGCCGGGCCAGGGGGTTCTTCGAGGCCCTCGTGGCCGACAACATCGGCATAGGCCGCCCCGAGGAAGTCCGGGCCGTCTTTATCCCCACCAACCGAGGCGCCAGGACCTCGTTGCCGTCCCAGACCCGGGTCTTCAGCCCGGGCACCGACGTCCACGTCGACTTCTCCTACAAGCACAGCCGCATAAAGCAGTACCTCAAGGAAGGGAGGGCGCTTCGCCTCGAGACCGTTATCAACAAACCGTCCGACATCGGGGTCCTGGCCCGCCTCGAGCACCTGCCCGAGCTCATGGCCAAGGCTCGCCAGGTCAACGACCGCCTGCTTATGATCGAACGTGCCGGCCAGGGCTGTGCCATCGGCTCTGCGCTCTTTGAGCGCATCCACCAGCCCTACGTACGGGAGGGCCAACGAACCGGGGCTTTGCGCTTCGGGGACCAACGCGCCATGGCCCTGGCCGGCTCGCTCTGCCTGGTCGTCCACGCCGTCACCGGCTTCACCAACAAAAGCCTTCGCGGGCAGGTGGCCGGGCTCCTCGGCAAGGACTACAGCTCCTCGCAGATGAGCTACGACCTGCGGCGGCTGCGGCTCCACGGGCTCGTACAGCGACAAGACCGGACGAACACCTACACCGTGACCGCCGACGGGCTGCGTGTAGCCGTCTTCTACACCAAGCTACAAGACCGCCTGCTCCGCCCCCTGCTGGAGGCCGACCGGCCCCCCGCACCGCTCGAGCTGCGCCGGGCCCTCGCAACGATCTCCGCTTTTACCGAGGACTACATCAAAAATGCCAGGCTCGGCTCAGCCGCGTAAAACGGACACAAAAACCAAACAGCCCAGAACTTGTCACAAGATCCAGAGAGCAGAACACTAAGAAGTTCTAGCTCTTTGCCGCGATCGAATCCCTCACGTAAAGCATCAGGCCGCGAGGGATACCACCGACCGGTCGAGAAGACAACTTTCATGTCCTTTCATCTGTCGGAGGGGCGATTGCACCGTTGAGGACAGAACTGCGCCTACGTAGGCTCGACGGGTTGCAACCACCAAACCTGGTCGGTGGGTGCATCCTCCCCCGGCAGGGATTGCAGTAGATCATCAAGAGCAAGGACGTATTGACCAATCCAATCGCTGCTGCGCGGCATGCTCTTGTCAGAGCTGAAGACGAGCCCAGCGTGCGACCGGCCTTCCAGCGCCCAACGGCCGACGATCACGGCGAAGTCCGCCACATTGTTGGTTAGAAGGCCACGTTGCTCCCCTAAGCACAGTGCCAGGACATCCTCGTCGGTGTCGGCCTCCCAACCCCGTTCGGAGACCGTAATCACGTCGTGCCCAAGGTCACGGAGACCAACCGCGATCTGGGACGAATAGTGATGGTCCAGCGCTAGCTTCACCCGAGGGCAAGCTGTCGACGCTCCCAGCGACCTCGCTCATCGTCCTCAGCGCGCTGTGCCACCTCGGCATCACCATCGACCTCTTCGGTGAATTCTGCGTAGTAGTCCAACGCCGCCCGGACCAGCCGCTCGGGGAGGCCCAGGTATTCAGCGGCATTGGCCACGTTGCCGTTGCTCGCCTTGACGGTACCCACTACTTGGTAGATATATAGACGGGTCCCGGCGAGCAGAGGCTGCCTGCGCCCACCGGCGCCCTGCTGGAAACGGACCAGTGGGTGCCGTTCCACTCTGAGCGCCTCTCCCAGCAGGCGGTCGGCCAAAGCGTTCCGCGACCCCCCAACCCGGTCGGCTGCCCGGTCAAGCAGGCTGAGAGTCTCCGTCGAGAGCCGGAAGGACCGCTGCCGAGTCGTCACGTGACCCATTGTATCACAACGTATCCCAAAGGTGGCTGAGCCGGGATATGCCAGGTTTCTGGTCACGTCCTCCGGACAGTTGACACCTCCTCACCGATGCGCCAGCCCTCTCAGCATGTCGGACGGGCACCACCCCTTTCCCGACATCGGCGACCGGGCACCCGGTCCGCATGTTCAACAGCACCGAGCGCCGAAACAGCTGGCGCAGCGCCTGGAGAGTCGGGCCACCGCCGCCGAAAATGGGCGCTCGCGACTGACGCTCTGCTCGACCGCCAACTGCGTCACAAAACGCTGACGCGTATCGTCGTCAGTATGGCCGACATCGACAACCGCCTAGGCGACCTCCTTGACCATCGCCGCCAGCTCCCGGGTTCAATTGCGGTAATGGAGACGAAGGGAGAGGCTCAGGGGATCAACATGAACCTCTGCGCCTTGGAGGGCTACACAATGCGCCTCGCCGCCTGTTGGGATGGAGAAATGGATGCGATTGGCGCCTACTCCCAACTGGCTTACCTTCATGAAAAGGCCCAGGGAGCCGAGGAGGCCGCCGCTAAGATTCGCGCAGCGATTGAGCGGCTTATAGAGTGACTCCACAAGAATGCCGCGGGGTATGCGTCGACTGGCACCACCTTAGGTCAGCGTCCGGCCGCTTTAAGTAGTGTCGCGGAGAGGGGGGACGCCGGGTGGCCGGGGGCGTCTCAGCCCCGGCTCCCCCTTATGTGGACGTAAAAGTCTCCCTTTATCCGGCTTATCTCTTTCTTTGAAGAACCGGGCGGCAAGCTCAACCTGGTCAGGCCGGACGTACCGGTGACGTTGTAGAGCGACGCGTGCCCGTCGTCGTCTGCGGCCGGGGTTGGCATGCTCCGAGGCTAACCGGCTGAGTACGGCGAACCCGCGAGGACCATCGGGCCTGGCCGAGCAACTGGCCCCTCCAGGCCCCCAGACGCCTTAGTCGAAGGCTGATAGAACAGGGGTGGCCGCCCCCCGCCTTCCTGGTGGTGAGCCGGTATCGGCCCCGGGCCCAGTTTTCCGTTTCAGGGAAGGGTGTCCCTTTGCGCCACATCTGGCTTCGTTATACCTGCGCAGCGCCAGGCGAACTCTGGTTGTCCCCACAGAATATGAGGGGATTGGCCGAAGACGTCTCTCCGTGCAGCTGTTCTGCGCGGGATCTCGGTCCGCGTCGTCCGGTGGCAGACTCGGCCCATGCCCTTCGGCACCGGTTCGGTGATCGTGGCCCGAGAGGACTGGCGCGGTTATCTCCATTCAGCAATCCCGCGCCTCGTCGTCGTCGACCAGGGCCAGGCCATCGCCGATTGGTCGCCCGCAGGCACCGTCGGGGTGTACGCCAGCAGCCGTCATTTCCCCGGTCGAGAGCACCTGCCGCGCAACGAGAGGAAGCTGTTGACGCTCGAGACGTGCCAATGGTTGTACACGTCGGCGGCGTTCGAGATGGGCGCCCTCAACTTCGTCGACGAAGAGCACCCGTCGTGCACCACGCTGGGCTGGTCGGCACAAGGGCGGTTCCTGGGCTGGTACATCAACTTCCAGCGCCCCATCGTGCGCACCGAGGCCGGCTACGACTCGATGGACCTCGTGGTCGACCTGGTTGTCACGCCGAGTTGTGACTGGCATTGGAAGGACGACGCCGACTTCGAGACGGCTATCCGGCGCGGCATTGTCGACGAGGGGGACCGCCGCCTGGTCGAACTCGAAGCCGAGCGGGTAGTTCACCTCATCGAGGAGCGCCAAGGGCCGTTCGGCCAGGAGTGGACCACGTGGCGCCCACCGGGGGACTGGGAGATACCCAAGCTCCCGGCCGGTTTTGGCATAGGCCTTGAGTGCCCTGCCGGTGCAGGCCTGGATGACGATAGCGGGACCCGCGCCCCATGAGGCCAATTGACGGCCCGCGTGGCCCAGCCGCATGTCGTGGCACCGGAGACGAGTCGTTGCCCTGCCCACAACCATGCTGGGAATGGCGGGCTCCGCGGTCGTGTAGCCGAGCGATGACAAATTCGTCGACGAGCTGACCATGAGCTTCTGCGTCGGACCTTTGCCGACCCGAGACCACGAGGTGATGCGCTATGACGGAGCACGAAAGGGGTCGTTTGGACCTAGACGCCTACGCGGCCAGGGCCCAGGCGGGCCCCTGCTTCATCTGCGAGCTCGTCGCCGGCCGCAACCCCCATCCCGTCGTCTACCGGGACGATTTTGCCATCGCCTTCCTGAACCGTTACCCGACCCTGCTTGGCTACGTCTTGGTCGCGCCGCTCGAGCACAAAGAAGACGTCGTGGCTGACTTCGACGAGGCGGCCTACCTGCGGCTGCAGTCCCTCATCTACCGGGTCGGCCGCGCTGTCAGTTCAGTCCTACCCACCGAACGCCTCTACGTGGTGAGCCTGGGGAGCAAACAGGGCAACACCCACGTCCACTGGCACGTCGCACCCCTGCCTCCGGGGGTACCTTACGAAAAGCAGCAGTTCCGGGCGCTGATGCATGAGGAAGACGGGTACTTGGTGGTGCCGCCCGAGGAAGCGCAGCATCTGGCCGCCCGGATAGCGAGCAGCTTGTGTGAGGAAGCGGGGCGTCGTCAGGAGAATGGCGCGACCTGATGGCCGGCCTCCCAAATATCGTCGTCCCCGGTTTGGCGCATGCAGGGCCGGCCAGACCTCACGCCAACTGTCCGGGACCTCGGCGACAGGTTTGTGGGCCAGGTGACGGCGCTCGAGCTCGGCGAGGCTAAGGCCCCACGGCGGACGCTTGTCCACGGCGATGCTTCGCTGCGCAACACTCGGACGTCGCCGGACGGCGTCATCGTTCTGGTTGACTGGGAGGACGTCCGGTCCGCTAACGGCTGCGCCGACCTGACGTGGCTGCTGGTGTCGTCCGTTGAGCCCGAGCGTTGGGACGACATCATTTTTGCTTAATGGGATTAGGTTGCGTGAGCTACGACTGGCTAAGCCATGGATGGAGATGTTGAAGAGCGGCACCCGCCTTATCGTTGATTTCGAGGAGTGCATAAACAAAACATCCGGCCGAGGTACGGTCTCAATCGGCATCGACCACGAGGACGGAAGCGAACCAGAGGAGTTGGCTACATGGCACTTCTTCGTCGGAGCGGCGAGGTAGGCGGAGGCGGTGCCGAAGCTCTTCGCCTGGGCTGATGCCCATGTTCACGAAGAGACATACAACGACCCGGAGTACGACCAATACGAGACGGAGTGTCCTATGGGAAGATGGCGAACGGTTTCTCACCCAGGAATTCGAGGAGTGGCGCAGCGCTCTCGTCGAGAGGGGCATCCGACCCTACGGGAATATTGTGGGCGAGGTAGATCAGTACCGGATCGAGCTGAGGCTCAACGAGCTGGGTCGGGCCTTCTTGACCGTAGACCTGTTCGCTACCGAAGGCGCGCGGCTGACAGCAAGCGGCTAACGATGAACCGTCGTGTGCGAGGCCGCAAAGAGGAGCCGCCAATATTGCGGAAGCAGGCGGATCCAAAGTTGAAGACGCTGCTCGAACAGATTGAAAAAGAGGCGCTGGAGTCCTCGTCGAACCTTGCTGACGTCCTGCCAAAATGTATTGCCTGGGGCAGCCGAAGAGGAAGCGAAGCGTTGCGCGAGTGGGCCACACACGAACTCCACCAACGCCGTCCCTGCGGCCACAGAACGTCAGTGGGCTACCGGCGTGATTTTGCGACACACCCGATACCGGAAACCCAAGCAGGATTGCACTTTCGCGTGGCGGAGAAACGAAACGACTATCGTCCGGACACGATGTTCGTGCCTTCGGTTTCTGGCGCCAGCTGAATGTCTTGAACCGGTCGCGATAAGAACTCGTATTGTATTCCTCGGGTCACCGAGATCAGCCGCTGCGGCCGCTGCGGAATAGAAGTTATGACGCTCAATGGGCCTTGCTGTAAGCGGGCTGAGATTGGCACGGCATCGTCTCTGCTGTCACCGATGGTGGCGAGCTTTTTCGTAACAGGCGCCGAGTTTTCGGACCAGAATCTCCCGGCAACGCTTCGTCCACGAAAGTCCCGATTATCCCTGAGGTTTTGCTCAGACAACGAGTCGAGGCAGGATCTGGGCGAGCATGTCCTCCGCGGCCCAGACCCGCTCGGGGTCGGCGACGAGGTCCCAGTCGTGTTCCATGACCCAGGCCAGGTCCCAATACGGGTGGTGCGCCCGGCCGGTCAAGTCCTCGTAAGCGGTCACGAAGGAGCCGGCCGCTCCTTCCCCCGCCCAGCGGTGGAGGTTCCAGCGACAGGTCGCGACGTCGATGCCTGGGGGGCCGACGCAGGCATTGGCCCAATCGACCACACCGGCAACAGCCCCTCGCAACCAGAGCACGTTGCCGGGATGGAAGTCGCGATGGACAAAGCACTCTTCATAGGCCGGCTCCGCCGATCGCCACAGCCCCAGTGCTTCCTCCCATTTGTCCGGGCGCCGGCAGCCCCGCGGTGGTGCGGTGGAAGTTCCCCGGCACCACGGGAAGTAGCGGTGACCGAACCCGGACCCGCTAACAGCGTGCACCTGCGCTGCCTGCCAGGCCAAAGCCCTGACGTCGGGCGTAGGCTGGGCCCTCCCGGGAATGCGTGCCATCAACAGGGTTGGGATGCCGTCCCCCACGACAGCCCCATAGGGGTCGGCGGCGATGACCTCCGGCACCGGGAGGCCGTGTAGGCCTGCATATTCCAGGGCGTCCACCTCGCGGGCTGGTGCCTCAGGTTCTTCGGCCCGGAACTTCTCCCACACGTAGCGGCGCAGCACCAGCACTTCGCCGTCGGCCAGGCGGAGGGCGTGGACGGCCGTGCTTGACGCACCTGGCAGCCGGCGCAGGGACACTACCGGCGAACCAGCCCGCAGGTGCACCCACTCCCGGACGCCCTCCGGGACCGGCGCCCGGCGCAGCTCGGCCGGCAGCGCTGCTGCCGGCCGGTGGTTAGGGTGCCGCCACTCGTTCATGCTCACTCACACCGGGACCGCATTGTGGGGGGTAACGGCCAGGCCGCCAGGCCCGAAATGGAGGGTGTACCAGCCACCGCGGTCGACCGGGCCCGGTGTTGGGACAGCAAAGGCACTACTCAACGTGGCCAGCAACACGGGGATGACGTCGCCGTGCGAGGCCGCCACGGTCCGGCCGCCCGGGCATGCGTCCATCATCACTGTCACGGCTCCCAACATCCGCCCAGCCGCCCACGCGCCACCGATCGCCCGCACCATCAGGTCGGAGAACCCCTCTCTGCCTGCCGCCGGCTCGCCGAAGTCAGCCGCCTCGTACAGTCCTGCCAGGTCCTGCACCGGCAGTCCCAGTGTGGCTGCCAGCGGCTCGACGGTTTGCCGGCAGCGCACTGCAGGGCTCGAGAAGATGCCGTCGACCTCAGTGCCAATGGCAGCCACCAGCGCCGTAGCCTGCCGCCGCCCAAGTTCGGCCAGGGGCCGGAGGTCATCGTCAGAGGTCCAGCCGTCGCGCGTCACCGAGGTGCAATGAGGGACCAGTTCCAAAGTGAGCTGCTTGGCGGGCAATGCCATGGTGCATCCTCCAACAGACGGCGTGCGCCCTCAACATTTTCACATCCTGCCCTGAGCTCAATTGCCGGCGGCCAGCTGCGGCGGCCCAGACAACGTGCTCATCGACGGCCACGAGGTGGCGGTTATTGATTTCACGCTTTACCACGAACCGGCGATGTTCTCGCTCGGTGTGGCACTTTGCTGGTACTTCATCCATGGCAGGCCTGAGGGCACCGACCTGGCCGGCGTTGGTCCAAGCACAAGGCCTGCGCCACACTTCGCCCTTGGCGCGCCGCGGACCTGTCGGTGCTCCTGGCCCGGGTGTTGAGGGAGGCGCTGGGCCATTTGGCAGCACCTCTCGCTCTGGCCGGTGCCGATGGTGAAAGGTTCCCAGCAAAACAGCGGCTCGCTACGAGGCAGCCGAAGCCGTCATTACAGCCGTCCCGGGGCTGACAGAGGTTGCCCGGCAGTGAAAATTCAACCGCTCGAGCAGAAGTAAAGAACTCCATTTCCCACTTAGCCGGCTCTGCCCGGAGGACGACCGGCGGTGACGACTTTTATCCACTGGCCAACTCCGGCGCGGCCCAATATCGTTTCGGCAACGCCCGTCGAGCTCGCCACCCGGGTTCCCCCGCCCTGCCTGATCGGCGCCAGTCCAGTTGGTTGGACGTCGTCAGCTTGAAAGGAGCTTCCGGTGGCCCGAGCCCGGCGCCATGACCACGAGTTCCTTGTTTCGCACGCAGCCCCGTGGTGGGCTCGGAACTCGAATGACTGAGAGAGCCCGAAGCAGGGCGGCCAGGCCCGATTTTCGTGGTCTACCATGATCTGTCCCCCCACGATGACGCGGGTTGTCAATTGCGGACGGGATCACATGGAGCCTTCTCACCCTTGGCAGTCAGGTCCCTCGCATCAGTTCTTTGTTTTTGTACCGAGTTTCATCAGTTACTCGCGCTCCTTTTGGTTTGCCGGGCCGACGGTCGCCAAGGGGCCGGTGGCGGCGATCCTTTTGGGTTCCCATTCCCCTCCTGACCATGAAACGCACGGTACAGAGGGTGACTTCGGCCAGATCCACCCTTCGATGGCAACGAAGTTTGATTTGCTGCGATTCGGGCGGGGTCGGCAGTCATGGGCGTTGCGTTTGACTCGGCTTTCCAATCCCGTTCACTCGCTGGTGGCGAGCGCTCGCCAGGAGTTCGACGGTGGACAGATGTCTGGCCGAGATATCGAGCCGAGTCTCAACTCCAACGCGTACGGGCGACGGCTTACGTGGATCGGGTCGCGCAACGACTCGGCCCAGCACATTGGCTCATCGAGGAGCATGTCTGGCATTGTGACAGAGGAGGAGGAGTGCGCCCGCTCGGATTGCCCCATATGTGCGGTTCAAGAAAGTCGTCCTCGTGTAAGGGAAAACGCCATAACGACGACGTTGTGTCCCCAGGGGTGGCCTACAAGCGGGCCATAAGAAGACGGCTGACCCGTTGGGACGGGGCAGGAAGGCGCCGGGGAGTGTGCTCAAAATCGCTTGTTGCCAACGGTCTGGGGCACGTGACTGGTCAAGTACCCCACGCCGGGCTCAGCCGCCGGTTCGGACCTACCCAAAGGCTCTTTCTCGGAGCCTGCTCAACCTTTCCTGGGCAGCCTTATGCGCGCGGTCGCCGCACTCGTTAGTGCCTTCCTCGCGGTTGTGCCCGAGCGTGCCACTAGCACTCGCCACCAAACGAACGGGCCCGTTGAAGTTCCGTCTCGTGCGTGCGTTGCTTGTGCACCCTGCGGTATGCCGCAAGACCGGTCCGCAGCCCCGCCAGTTCCTTCGGGCTGATTAGGCTCGCAACCTCAGTCTCGACCGCGTCGATCGCCCCCTGGATGGCGGTCGCCGCCGTACGTCCCCGAGCGGTCAGCCGCACCTCCATCCGGCGACGGTCCAGCGGATCGCTGCGACGCTCGAGGTAGTTCCGCACCACCAAGGTGTCGATAAGTTGGCTCGCCATCTGCTTGCTCAGACCCAGACGGGCAACGACGTCGGCTTGGGGGCTGAATACGCACTCTGACGACTCGTGGTCCAAAGAAGCGAGCACCAAGGTGGCGTTGCGAGGAATGTCGTCGGAGCCGGCACTCTCGAGCCTCTGTCGAATGGCTTCTCGGTACACGTCGCGTGCTTCTCGCATCAACTGCAACACCGGGACGTCCTCGTCCCGTGGGTGGTCAGCCATATAGAGGCGGCAGACCACGACGGATCACCGGACCGGGCAACGACTGCTTGATCTCGCCGAGCACCGCAAGTCCGCGGCGCAAGCCGGCCAGCTCAGCCGCCGTCAGCCTGCGCTCCAGCTCCTGGTCGACGTAGCTGGCGCCCCGGGAGCTGGCCGCATTGGCCGCCCGGCCGCGTTCGGTGAGGGCGAGTGACTCTGCTTGGGTCGTCGGGTCGAGGCTGCGCGTGACATAGCCGCGGAGCACCAGCGTGTCGACCAGCTGGTTGAGCTCACGCTTTTTGAAACCGAGCCCCTCGATCCTCTCCGGGACCGAGTCCTCGTCATTTTCTAGGTACGCCAGTAAGTAGCCGCTGGCGGTGGGGAGGTCCTCAAAGCCGGCAGCTGCGAGCTCTATGTCGGCCGCACGCTTGTAGCTGCCGCGGGCGACCCGCATCAGCTCGGGGATCGAGAAGTAGGTGTCGGCAATCGAACGAGCAGCCATGAAACAACCTTATACTCGGTAAACGGACTGTCAAGTGAAGAGACAATCCAGAACGGAACGGTCTCACCGGTCGTCATAGCGGGCGCCCGTCCTACCGACGAGGATGTGAAGTGGCTGCCGGCGCGCAAGGGTGCTGTCCCCCTCACCCTCTGAAGCAGGTGTCGACGGCCCGTGGCCCGGACGATCGGATCCGCGACGTACCAGCTCCGCCGAAGTGGGACCACCTTCAGCTCCTTGCGGTCCCGGTGTCGTTGCGTGCTGGGCAGCCTGCGGCTTCGCTGTCGACCACGGCCACCAGAAGAAGGATCCTGAGCGGCTGTAAAAGCAGTGAGTCACAAGGACAATCGAGCCATATAGACGGGACTGACGCACACGAGCAGGCTCACGAAGGACGAAAGGTGGCACCAGACGCTCAGCGGTCAGCGGCCGTCCTAAGCCGGGCGGACGGCGAGGCCGAGCCGAACGGCTTGCTTTCAGGCGCGGTCCCG
>DATJUH010000422.1:0-3169 GCA_035502515.1 Acidimicrobiales bacterium | reverse complement strand
CAGGAAACTCGACAAGACCTTCGCCGAGACCAACCGGCTGCGGACACAGGGCACCGACGCTCTCATAGCCGGAGCCCGCGAAGCCGGCGTCGGCCGTTTTGTGGCTCAGAGTTTTGCCCCTTATCGCTATGCCCGCGAGGGTGGCATGGTGAAGACCGAATCCGACCGGTTGGACGACAGACCGCCGGCCGGTGCCGGCCAGACCAACTCGTCTATGGCCTACCTCGACCAGGTAGTCACCGATTTTGGTGGCATCGTGCTCCGCTATGGCGGGTTTTACGGCGAACCGGAAGACCAGCTCGTCAGGATGGTGCGCAAGCGCCGGTTCCCCATCATCGGCAACGGTGAAGGGTATACGTCGTGGGTCCACCTCGACGACGCCGCCTCGGCGACTGCGCTCGCCCTCGAGCACGAGGGCCCGGCGCTGTACAACGTCGTCGACGACGAGCCTGCGCCGGCCAACGAGTGGCTCCCCGCTCTGGCTGACGCGCTAGGAGCGAAGCCACCCCGTCGTATGCCCGCCTGGCTGGTCCGGCTTTTCGCCGGCGCGGACGCAGTGATGGGGGCCACCCAGTCCCGAGGCGCCTCGAACGAAAAAGCCAAGCGCGAGCTTGGTTGGTCGCTCCTGTACCCCAGCTGGCGACAGGGTTTTTCGGCCGTCCACACGGCCACTTCCCCCGTACAAGGAGCACACGCCGGCAAATAGCCTGATCGAGGGGGCGGACCTCACGAGCCCGGCGGGCGGCCCGCCGGCCCGCCGGCCGGCTTGGCCCGATTACCGGGAAATCCCACTCTGCATCGGGTGGCCAGAGGCGAGTCTCGCTGAGATGGCTGCTGGTAGGAGGACGCCCGCCACAACGGCCATGGTGACCTCATGAGAGCCCATCGACGGCGAGACGGGGGAGCAAACGGAGGTCGCGTTCACTCCCGGCGCGGCCGGAATTCTCGGAAACGTTTGGTCGATACCTGAGTGCCCCGGCGGTTATGGGGTAGGGCGCTACGTAGAGTCATGCACAACGGCCGTGCTCCGCGCACAAACTTGTACGTGGCAGGACCGTCCTCCCGGCCCAGGCGGCGCCGGTGGGGTTACTCCCATAACGCTCTGGCCGCGTCGGCCTGCGTCGTGCTCGTCGGGGCGACAGTCGCCCTTTCGGGCAGCCTGACCAGCGTCGCCGCTGCCTCCGGGGCGACGTCCTCTGCAGGAAAGGCGGCACCCTCTGCAGGAAACGCCGTCGGGTTCGCCGCCCGCCCGGGCCACTCGAGCGGCTGGCTGGCCTACCAGAAAGGCCTGGTAGTCGCCTATGGCGGAGCTCCTGAGCTGGGTTCGGCGCCGGCCGGCCGGGGGTCCTTGGCCGGGATCGCGCCGACGCCGGACGGCCACGGTTACTGGGTCGTCACCAGCAATGGCAAAGTCCTCGGCTTCGGGGATGCCAAGGTCTATCGAGGACCGGTCCCCCCAGGGTCAACAGCCGGCATTGCCTCGAGCAAGGACGGGCATGGCTATTTCCTGCTCAGTTCGGCGGGTCACGTCTACTCCTACGGCGACGCTCCCTCCTACGGGCAGGCGCCCAAAGGGTCGGGGCCCTTCGTAGGCATCGTCACGACTCCGAACGGGGGAGGCTACTGGCTCCTCAGTTCCACCGGGCGCGTCTACCACTTCGGTGACGCCGCGGTCTTCACCTCCTCCAACCCGCGGTCGGCTGTCCCCCTGGCCTCGGCCTCCAACGTCAATCGCTTTGTCGCTCTCGGCGCCACGAACGACGGTCACGGTTATTGGGAAGTGAGTGCAGCTGGGGCCATCCTGAGCTTCGGCGACGCGCCCGTGGTGGCGGCGAAGGGCCCGGCCGGGGTAGTGGCCATCATCCCGTCGGCGACGGGCCGGGGGTTCAACGAGATCGCCAGCGACGGGGTTTTCTTCCGGTTCGGCAATGCCCCGGAGTTCCGGCCAACGGTAACTACAGGCCCGCGACCGGGCCCGCCGCCTCGCCTGTCGCCGTCTTCCAGCACCACCACTACGGCGCCGGCGCAACTTTCGACGACGACCACTTCGGCGCCGGTCAGCGTGGGCGGAGGCGGGTCACCCGCACCCACTACTTCTGCACCCACCACTTCGTCCCCAACGAGCACTGAGCCGACTACGGCCGCCGCGGCTACCACGACTACCGGGACCACGACGACAGTCCCGGTAACCACGACCACCACGCTCGCCCCCACGACCACTTCTACAGCTGCGCCAACGACTACGACCACCACGATGGCGACAACGACGACGACCGCTCAGGGTGACTCGCTCGACGTCCCCCCGGCCTCGCTGTTCCCGAACAGCCTGTTCAACGAGAATGTCCAGGGTTGGTCAGTCGACGCCAACTCGACCGGGTACGTGGCCGACCTGGTGAACGATTACGAGACGGACTACGGCTCCGTCGGGGTGAACACGATGCCGATCTACGGTGTCCCCGCCAGCCAGCCGGAGGTGCCGTTCTCGGTGGCGAGCAACTGCGGCGTCAACAATCCCGAGTTCCTCGCCCAGACCGGGAGCGAGGTCCCGATCCCTTCCTACACCAGGTTGAACGGCTCGTCCGACAGCCCGCTCATCATCTACCAGCCATCGACCGCCTCGGACTGGGAGCTATGGGACGTCCACCAATCCGGTTCGGGTTATACGGCGTGCTGGGGCGGGAAGCTGGACATGGCCACTTCGGACGGCGTCTTCCCGGCGCCCTACGGGCTGTCGGCGACAGGTATCAGTTACCTGGGAACGGCGGTCACCGAGGAGGATGTGGCCTCCGGGACAATCGACCACGCCATCGCCATGAGCGTCCCGCGGTGCAACTACGGGACCTACCCGGCCACCCGTTATGACTGCGGCTCCGACCCCGGTGAGCCGGCCGAGGGCCAGTGGTTCCGGTTCCCGGCCAACCTGGCCATGCCGTCGGGGTTAACCCCCTTTGCCCAGATGGTATTCAAGGCGGCCCAAACTTACGGCCTGGTCATTACCGACCAGAGCGGGGACGTGGCCATTGAGGCCGAGCAGCAAAGTGATTGGGCGGCCGAGGGCCACAGCGGCACCGACCCGATAACGGCGAGCTGGGACGGCCTGGTCGAGTACCAGGTCGTGGCCAACCTGCCCTGGGCCAGCCTGCAGGCGGTCGACCCTCCTCAGAGCTAG
>DATJUH010000421.1:0-9986 GCA_035502515.1 Acidimicrobiales bacterium | reverse complement strand
CCCTTGGTCGCCATCGGTCTACCTCCGAAGTGGGCTGCCGCGTTGGCGGCTAGTCGAACGGTGTCGATCGTCTTGGCTGCCAGTTTGGCTGCCACTGGCGGTCCCGTCAAGCAGCTCCCGGGGAGCAAAGGCCCTCTCACTTGGACGTCTTCAGCGCGCTCGAAGGGATTCGAACCCCCAACCTTCTGATCCGTAGTCAGATGCTCTAATCCATTGAGCTACGAGCGCTTGTTTTCTTGACCTGCAGTTCTTGCTTCTCAAGGAATGCCGACCACCCGTCGAAGGGCGTAAGCAACCGTTGCCACCATACCTCCGGGATGGTATGCACTGCCCTCCACAGGCTCATGGCCGAAGCAGTTGACCCGCAGAGC
This sequence comes from Acidimicrobiales bacterium, assembly GCA_035502515.1. Classification (GTDB taxonomy): domain Bacteria; phylum Actinomycetota; class Acidimicrobiia; order Acidimicrobiales; family Palsa-688; genus Fen-671. The sequence continues at coordinate 9,615 of DATJUH010000421.1, read as the reverse complement.
AACTTAGTCAGTTTAGACGGCGGTGCCGGCACCGCTTGGCGCCTACTTCCGGCTTCGCAAAACCGACCGTGACCAGGCACGTCACGGATGAAGCGGCCCGATAGCGGGCTCAAGGTCGCCGCAGCATGTCGTCGACGATAAGCGCGGCTGCGGCCGGGCACGCTTTGGTGAAGCCGAAGAAGGGGCCGAAGTCACGCGTCGCGGCAAAACCGGTTATGTACAGGCCCGGTAGCGACGACTGGAAGGCCGGGTCCAGCACGGGCAACCCGTCGGCCACACTAAGTTCGCCGATGACGTCCTCGAGGTACGGGACACTCGCGATGTCCGCCTTGTACCCGGTGGCAAAGACAATATGGTCAACTGTCAGGCAATCGCCGCTCGACAGTTTCACTTTCGCCTCGCCAGTGCCCGGCGCGGTGACGCCGGCAACTTGCGTGCCCGGCCAGCGGTGGGACCAGTCCCCTAGCAGCCGGGGCGTCAGCCACCATTCCAGGGTGAGACGACCGACTTCCCAGAACTCCCTCCCAATTTCCTGCTGCTCGCCGGGCGTCAGGGAGCGCCACCACCCACCGTCGGAGATCGTTTCGTCTACGTAATGGTCGACGAACTTCCAGCTCACCCGATCGAAACGGGGCGTGTCGTGCCGGTGGACGACGTCCACGCGTTCGGCGCCGTGCTCACCGAGCAGCGCGGCCCACTCGTAGGCGCTTTGGCGTCCGCCGATCACCAGCACCCGTGCGCCTGAAAGTTCGTCGAAGCGGACCAGGTCGCAGGTGTGAGTGCTGAGCCCTTCCGGAAGGGTGCTCGCCCAGTCGGGCAACTGCCGGAAGTAGCCGGCGCCGGGGGCGGCCACGATGAAGTCCGCAGCAATCTGAGCCCCGTCATCGAAGGTGGCCACGAACGTGCCATCGCTTCGCTCGAGGCGCGAAACCAGGCGGTCCCGGGGGCGGACGTTTTTCCGGGTCTGGAACCAAGCCGCGTACTCGAGGAAAACGGTTATCGGAACGGGGTCGAGATCGGCGGGAGACAGCCCTCGCTCCTCGATAAACGATTCGAATGTATGGACGCCCGACGCGTCGAGGTGCCAATCCGGGCCGGACCGCAGGAACATCCCCTCGGGCATGTGGTCTGTCCAGAATCCCATTGGGTACCCCGCGACCACCGTTTCGATCCCGCGCTCGAGCGCCCGGGCGGCCACGGCCACGCCGTACGGTCCTGCCCCGATGACCAGCAAAGGAACCCGTTCCATAGACCCTTTTTACTCTTTTCCTATGACTGCCACCGACGAGGCAATACGGAGAATTGCCACAGCAACTGGTCGACAGACAAAGACGACCTCCGCCTTTGCCTCGAGGCGCTCCGGCGGGCGGCCAGCCGTTAGGCGTTGACGCTGAGCGCTTGAAGCCGCGGCCTGTGCCGCGATTATTCCCTTAGTCCTGGAAGGCGGGGAGATGCCAGGAGGCGTTCCCGTTCACGGTGCAGTTGGCCGCCGTGTTCTTGCGGTCCCTGACGTCGTTGACGGAGGAGCCCGTGCTCGTCCCGGCCGGGAAGGCCGTGGCCAGGGCGTCGGCGATGGCCGCGGCGCGAGCTGCGGAACCCGCCGAGGTGTAGTGGATCCCGTCCGATATGAACCACTGGGGCTGCGCCATTGCGGCCCAATTGAACACGCGCATGTTCGGGTACGAGGGGCAGGCGGCCAGCAGGGCGTTGTCCCACTCCTGCATGTCGGACTCCGAATAGGGACCGCTACTGAGCAGCGTCTTCACGTTGACCCAAAGAACAGGTTGGTTGCCGATCACCGACATCATCCGCTGGATGCGCTGGGCCAGCCCCACATTGGAGCCAACGTAGACGTCGGCGGTGTCATTTGTGCCCAGGGCGATCACCCAGCAGCCGTGGTAACCCTGGGCTACCAGGCTCTGCGCTATCTGGTACCCGTTTTGGTCCCCGGGGAGAGTCTCAACTATAGAGTTAGCACCCACGATCTCCATGAGGGAGCGGCTCACGCCGACCTTGGAGTACTCCGCACCAAGCCGCTGAGCGGGGTCGGGCAGGTACTCCGCTGAGATAAGGCTCTCGGACGTCGAGTCGCCGAGATGGGCCACCTGGCTGCAGCTCGTCCGCAGCGAGCCCGTGCTCGCGGTTTGACCGCTGACCGATGTCCGCGGCGGCACCGCCGTCGGCACTGAGGTGGAGCTTGAATGGGTCGACGGCCCCTCCGTGCCGGCCCGCTTCCCGTCCACGGCCCCGCCGGTTGCGCCCGTGCTCCCACCGCCTGTGGTCCCAGCGGTTGTGCTCGAAGGCGGCGACGCTCCACCGGAGGTCGAGTCGGTCTGGGTCCGCGGAGCAGTGGTCACGGTTGACGTTCCCACCAGTTCGGTAGTCGCGGTCACGAGTTGCTGGTTTGGCGTCGTGCTGGCCACAGCCAGAACGCCTGACGGCGCCGACGGCATGACCCCGGCGAAGCAGAGTGTCAGCACGAGAAGACCCGTGGGCACGGCCGCCAGCGCCACCCGGTTGGTGCGCGGGAGCGTGTCGAAGTTCCACTCGATCGAACGCAGCCTCTGTACCAGGCGTCCCAGAGCTCCTTTCCGGATCGGCGTTTCGATGAAGCGCCAGGACAGGTCGGCGATTATTACGATGGCCGCGACCTGGAAAAAGTCGCGCGTCAGGTCGGTGTGGGTGACGACGGTAGCGGTTGTGAGCACGATCACGGGGTAGTGCCAGAGGTAGATCCCGTACGAGCGCACTCCTGTCCAGCGCAGGGGGCGCACACCGAGGACCCTGCCGATGCGCCCGCCAGGATGGGCCGCCGCCGCCACCACCAAGCAGGTAGCCAGGGAGAGCAAGACCATACCGCCCCGGTAAAGGAAGGCCGAGTACTCGTTGGTCCGCCATATAAGCAGGGCTATCGCCAGCAGTCCCAGCGCTCCCATCCCGTCGATGAACCGCCGGGCGGCTGGGCTTACGTCCGCCCGCAGGCCCCGGCTGGGCCAGACCATGGCCAGTGCCGCTCCGAACAGCAACCCGAACGCTCTGGTGTCCGTGCCGTCGTAGATACGAGAAGGGTCGAAGCTCGGGTGGTACAGCAACCCCATTTCGACGGCCGAGAGCACTGCCAGAACAACCGTGGCCCCGGCCAGTGGCCACATCTCGCTGCGCACGAACCTGACATTTGACCACCCGCCCGCATCCCCGGCGGACGAGTTCGCCACCAGCGTGCTGGTGCCGGCCGCTCCAGGCGAACCGGCGCCGTCATCTGCACCGAACGAGGTGGGAGCGGAAAGGAGAGCGCTGCCGTCGCCGCCGAAACCACCGTCCGTGCCGGCCGCCACAGAAGCCGCCGCCATTGCCCGCTGACGGGCCCGGCGTTGCCGGCGCACCAACCATATGAGGCCGATCCAGACGAGCCACGGCCATATCAGGTAAAACTGCTCTTCGACGGCGAGCGACCAGAGGTGGCCAAGAGGCGAGGGGGGGCCGAACCGGGCGAAATACGACACATGTTGGAATGCGAGCCACCAATTGCTGATATAGATCGATGCCGCTCCGACGTCGCCTCTTAGCGGGCCAAGTTGAGACGGGCTGGCGATGGCCACCCAGATCGTGACGACCGCCAGCATCACGAACAGAGCGGGCAGTAACCGGCGGGCCCGGCGGGCCCAGAATTCACGAAGTTTCAGCCCACCGCTCGACTCCCAGCTGCCGAGGAGCAGGTCGGTTATCAAATACCCGCTGAGCGTGAAGAAAACTCCCACACCCAGCAGACCTCCGGGCGCCCATGACAATCCGAGGTGGAACGCGATTACAGCCGCGACAGCGATGGCCCGCAGCCCGTCAAGGCCGGGCATGTAACGTTGCCCACGCCCTAGTGGTTCAGGCATGCGGCCATCTTTTACGCCCGAGGTGGGGGCGGCGGCACTGGTCTACGCTCGAAATCGGCTCCCCGCGGCCGAATGCGTTGACACAGGGCTCGCCCACACCAAGCTCAACGCTCAGTACCACCAAGCGGTTCCGCTGGCCCGCGAATCACAGTGTCCCAATTTGTCCCAGTCCTTCCGTCCTTTTTTGATGCCGTCACTAGCCCAGTCATCCCGACCGAGAATAGCGGTATTTGGGAAGGGCTTCGGTGAATGTTTGTTACAACCCGCAGAGGCCCCAAGCGGCTAAAACAGCCCGTGGTACCCATACGTCGGGGCAACTACCAGCACTGAACTCGCCGAGGAGGGTCCAAACCGGCCCCGCCTGCCAGGAGAAAGCGTAGACGCTGTTTTGGAACTCGGCCAATTCCGCTCGTCCCGTTGGTGTCGCCGACTGGTCCGAGAGTGTCGCCGTCGGCTTGAAAGCGGCGAGTGCCCAATAGGTGCCCGTAGACCGTTGGACGGCGTAATGGACCTCGTTCGGAACCGTGCCGGCCACGTCAGCTGCAGTAATGCCATATCCGCCCGGGTTACTGGCCAACCACGAATTGACCAGCGACTCGGCGACTCCGGCCGTCACCGGCAAAGACGTGGCGTGCTGGCTGAGAGTAGAGCTGGTCGCCCTGGGCGCCGTCGTGGCGCTCGTCCCCGCAGCTGGGGAAGCGGCACCAGCTGTACTCTTCGCCAGGCCGGACGGCGGCGAGGCCGCCTTGACGGTCGTCTCAGTCGACCCGAACAGGTTGTCGATGCCCGCCAGGTTGCTCTTTTCGGCCGTGGTCACGGCGAGGATCACCGCCGACACGATGACAGCCACTGCCGTGACGATCACGAGTTCACGCCAGGGCCCGTCCCGCTTGGTACGCGGCGCGCCTTTTCGGTCGTAGACGCCCGGGGGAGCGGGCAGAGACCGCTGACCGAGGTAAGGAGTGACGGCGTCGTCTCGCGAGACCAGGGAGGACGGTAGGTGCGCAGGCAGGTAAGCCGGGGGGTAAGTGGGTGCGCCGGCCCAGCCGCTCGAACCCGCAGGAGCAGGGACAACGTCGTTACCTTGGCCCTCCCAAACGACAATCTCACCTTCCCAGTCGGGCACGTCGTCCCATAGCTCGGAGGCGTTGTCCGGCGTCCCCGCGTCCTCTTCGGCCCAGGCCGAAGCCGGGTTCCATGCAGCCGTACTGTCGGCCTCCCACCCGCCTGAAGTGTCGGCATCTGTGCCGCCGGCAGCTGAATTATCGGCATCTGGAGCGGTGGCCACCGATGCGTCGTGCCAAGCCGTGACCGGGCCGGTGTCCGCGTCTGCCCGGTATCGGTCTTCCTGGCCGTAAGTACCCCCACCGGAGTGGTCGTCCCAGCCTGGTGCCTCGTCGGGCGCGTGCACCACCACCGGCACCGTAATGTTCGAGTCTTGTGCCTGGCTGGCCCCGGTCACGCTGTCTGGGTCGATCTTGACCTCAGCCGTGACCTGGCCGGTTGCGGCTTGTCCGGCAGGAGCCTTGGACGAGCCTCCCGGCCGGGCATTGGGCGCCATCGCTATCCTCCCACCCCACAACTGCTGTCAGGAGCTTTGCTGCCAACAAAGACGTAATACCCCAAAAGTTACAACTTCGCCGGGGCTCGTGGCGTCATGTGTTCAAAGCCCGCCAGCGCGCCGGTCATTCGGAGGGTTGCCGGAGCTCTGGCCTTTGTTCAACGCCGGCACCCGGGCCATCGGCCCTTCTGTCGGCCACGTCGTCGGGGGCGGCGTTAGCTGGGCCGACCGGGCGGGCGTGCTCGAGCCATGTGCCCGTGACCTGGTAGCCGGCTTCTATGAGCTCCCCGCTCTTGCTGAAATCGAACGCCGAAACGCCGGGAACCAGGGGTGCCGGCACCATGTACAACTCGCAGCGGCCGGCCCATTGCGTCACGATCCCGGCGGTGTGGCGGGCCAGGGCGATCGACACTGACCTGAGCAGCACATCGAGGGCCGTCCGGGGGCGGGCCATCGCCACTGACGGGATGCTCGGCAGGACCCAAACTCGCCCGGCGCCGGCCCGGACCGCGCCCCCTACCGGTGTGTCGGAGGCGACGCTGCCGTCGACCAACCAGCGCTGGCCCACCCGCACTGGAGGAAAGATGCCTGGCATGGCGGAGGAAGCCAGCAGGGCGGGCACGGCAGGGCCGGTCTCGAGCAGCACTTCTTCGCCCGTTTCGAGGTCCGTGGCCACCACCGTCAGAGGCAGGACGCCGTCTTCGAGCCGGCGCAGCCGCGTCGTGGCCCGCAGCCATTTGGCATAGGGGGTCGATTTGAAGGTGCTGTCCCTGAGGCCGGCCAGCCCGGCCAGCAAGGAAACCGGGCCGAGTGCGAAAACGTTCCGGCGCCTGACGGCCGTCCACAGCTCAGCCAGCGCGGCGGTCCCCGACAGGGTCGGGTCGGCCGCCAACCACGCCGCATTGAGCGCCCCGGCCGAGGTCCCGAACAATAGGTCCGGGTAGTGGCCGGCTTCCATGAGTGCCCTGGCCATCCCCACTTGTGCCGCTCCGAAGCTGGCGCCACCGCGGAGCACCCACGCCGTCGTCACGGAGCCGTCGGTCACGTTCCGGCCGTCACTGGTTTTGTCAAGTCTCACCCTTTACCTTCGCGTTACGGCGGGCTCATGTGGTGGTCGTCGTCGGCCGCGGGACAGTGGTAGTGGTGATGCCGGCGAAGTTCTGGCCCGGGACTTCGACCGAGACCGATTTGTAAGCGCTCCCGGGTTCGCCGCCGGGTTCAAGGGCGCCGATGGTCAGATTGGTAGGCGTGGACGGCGCCAGACGAAGTCCGGTCAGCGTCACCGCTAGGGCCTGACCTGGAGAGAGGTCGACCGAAACCGTCACCTGCTGGCTGGGGGCCCCGTGGGCCGGGCTGATCGTGGCGGACACTTTCACACCTTGCTCAGCCGACTGGCCGAGGTCTGCCACCACGGCCGTCACGGACACCGTGGCCGCCGGCGACAGGACCTGGAGGTTGCCCTGCACTCGCAAGGCCGGAGGGTCCGTTGTGATGGCGTCTATGTGCAGCTTGTGGGGCTCTGACCTGGTCACGCCGACCAGCAACCGGTTGGCGAAAGCAGTCAGCTCAGTCGCCTGGTAGGTGCCTGCGGCGGCGGTCCACGCCGACGGCGGCACGACTACGCCGAGTTTCGGGAGGTCCTGCGTGAACAGCTGATAGGCGCTATCGCTGACCCTGAAGTCCGATACCGCCGACATCATCTGAGTCACGGCCGAAGAGGGGCCGTCGCCCCCGAGCAGGTCCTTTACGGCCGAAGACATTTCTGCCGCCCCCTGCTGGCGCGCCGACAAGCAGGCCTGCAGCAGACCGGCGGCCGGGGCGACCTCGGACGGCGCCACGTCGGCCAGGACCGTCCTGTAGGTGGAGGCGGTCGCGGCGGCTATGCCCGACAGCTCGCTGGCGACGGCAGTCGACCCGCCGGAGGCTATCGTACCCGAGCTGACCTGGGCTAATTCGCTCCCCTGGGCACTCGACTGAGCGATGGCGGGGAGAACCTTGTCGACCCAGGCCTGGCTGTCGAGAGTGGCGGCGGGCCGGTTCGAGCGGGCGTGCATGGACGCGTCGACTAAAAGCACGACCAGGGTGAGGACGAAGGGGAGGACCAGCCAGCGCTGCGACCCCCCGCGGCCTTTCGACGACCGGGGCGGCATCGCCATAACCCCATAACGATACAAATGCGGGGGCGGGTGCGGTTCGCAAGGGTTCCCCGGTCGTGGAGACTGGAGCCATGCGTTATGTGTTCCGGCCACCGGCCGACGTCGCTGCCGGCCTGCTCACCCTGCCCTGGGACCTCCCGCTCGAGGAGTGGGAGGACGAGAGGCTGGTAGAAATCCGCCATCGAGGGACTTCCCGCCACATAGTGCGCTTCGTCAGCGAGATGGGCCGGCTGTACGCCTTGAAGGAGATGAACGAGCCGCTGGCCCGGCGGGAGTACCGCCTCCTGCGCCGGCTCTCCGAGCTGGGCATCCCCGCCGTCGAGCCGCTCGGCATCGTTGTCGATCGCGGCACCTATAACGGCGATCAGCTCGACGCCATCCTCTGCACCTGTTTTCTCGAGTTCTCTACGACCTACCGAACCCTGTACTCGGACCCGCACCGGCTGCGGCCCACCGACCGGTTGCTCGACGCCCTGGTCGAGCTCTTGGTGCGGTTGCACCTGGCCGGCTTTTTCTGGGGCGACTGCTCTCTTTCGAACACCTTGTTCCGCCTGGACGCCGGTGCTCTCCAGGCCATCTTCGTCGACGCCGAGACGAGCGAGCTGCACCCTTCGCTGACAGATGGCCAGCGGGCTTTCGACGTCGAGCTGGCCAGCGAACGGGTGGGTGGGGAACTGCTGGACCTCGCCGCCGCCGGGCTGTTGCCTCCCGATGTCGAGCCCGTCGAGCTGGCCGAGGAGATCCCCAGGCGGTACCAGCAGCTGTGGGACGCACTGACCGAGGACGTGGTCATCCGGCCTGAGGAGCAGCGCTACCGAATGGCGGAGCGGCTACGCCGGCTGAACGACCTGGGCTTCGACGCCGACGAGGTCGAACTGGTCAGTGCCGACGAGGGTTTCCGGCTTCGCATCCGGACCCGGGTGGCCGAGCCGGGCCACCACCGGGTCCGGTTGCGCATGCTGACGGGCCTCGACGCCCAGGAAAACCAGGCTCGCCGCCTGCTGAACGACATCGCCTCCTACCGCGGCTACCTGGAGGAGAAAGACGGCAAGAAAGTGACGTCCACCGTCGCCGCCAGCCGCTGGTTGCGCGACGTGTACGACAAGGTGATGAAGCTCATGCCACCCGAACTGGCCGACCGCCTCTCCCCCGCAGAGGTCTTCCACGAGGTGCTCGAGCACAGGTGGTTCCTGTCGGAGCTGGCCGGGCGGGACGTAGGCACCACTGCAGCGGCCCGCTCGTACTTCGAGGAGGTGCTCCCGAAGGTCCCGGAGCAGCTCGTCCCGGTGGGCGTCCCGGAGCTGGCCCCCCGGTTCGGCGAGGACACGGGCAGCTGGCTACTCGCCGACGACCGTCCAGCTCCTAAAGGGCCCTCCTAGAGGCCGGCCGTGAGCAGCTCGACCGCGGCGCCCGTGTCCGAGAGGTCCGCCAAGGTGGCGTCGGCGCTCAGCGGGGCCAGTTCTTCCAAGCCATACCGGCCGGTGGCGACGAGCACGGAGTGAGCGCCCACGGCCTCAGCGCAAGCGAAATCACGCGGGGTGTCGCCGATCACCCATACCTCCTCCGGTGTCAGGCGGATGCCCCGCACCGAGGCCAGCCGGTCCAGTGCAATAGGCACCAGCGCCTGGCGGTCTTCGCAATCGCTGCCGTAGGCGCCGGACTCGAGGTCGAGCCACTTCTCGAGGCCGAAAGCAGCCAGCTTTACGACCGCGTTGGGGGCGATGTTGCCCGTGAGCACCGACAGGTGGAGGCGGTCGTCGCCGGCCAGCGCGGCCAACAGCTCGGGCACGCCCGGGCAGGTTTGGCCGTCGGCGGCGATCTGAGCGGCGGCGGCAGCCAGCTCCCGTTCCAGGTGGGCCAGGATGGCAGGCAAGTGAGAAGGGTCGTCCGACTCGACCAGGGCCAGGTACTCACGCACGATTTGGGGGTCGGTCTTGCCGCTCATCCTCACGCGTTCGGCTGGTACCTCTCCGATTACAGCCTCAATGGCGCGGTCGAATACCGCCGCCCCGAT
>DATJUH010000420.1:0-10876 GCA_035502515.1 Acidimicrobiales bacterium | reverse complement strand
TACGCCCCTCAGTGGTCTCGTCGCACTTGCGGGCGGAGGTACGGCCGCAACGGAAGCCTTCATCGGCGGTTCTTCTCTAGTTGTTGCGGCTATGTCCACTTTGGCGCTAGGGGCACTAGCGTTGGCCGCCGGTGCCCATTGGCGCGCGGCGAGGAGCGCCTCTCGCCGGTGGTTAGCACTGACCATGATGGAGCGTGAAGTTGTGCGCGGTTACCTCACATCGCCGCCTCACCTCCTTCAACCCACTGACGCGGGGACCGAAACACGGCTGGCCGCACTGGCGGCGCTGGCCGCGCGACAGATCCGGATGAGCCCAGCTCGGGATTACGACATGCCCGGAATGTCAGTTGACTTGGACCAGATCGTCGTGGGCATTTATGAACGCGCTTATCAGATCAAGCAAGGCCGGCAGTTCGTCGCCGCCCCCGAACCCCGGATTTACGCCGAGGCGATAACCTCGGCTGAGAGGGACATCGGAGCGGCGTGCGAGTTTTCCATGTCAGCGCTCACCGAACAGGTACGGCTGTTGTGCTTATGGGCCAGCCGCCTTGCCGGGATTGAACGACTCCTCCGGGACGAGGCTCGCTTGGCCGCCCTTACCGGGCCGGGGACTGAATCTCTCATCTACAGCTTGCTCAGCGACGGCGCCAGAGGCGAATTCGCCGTCAGGGAGCTCGATGCCCGTTGTCGCGAGCTTCACGAAGTCCAGCTTGCCTTGACGGAGAAGGCCAAGCTTCTGAGCGAATTTGACTAAGGTCTTCAGCCTTCCAAGACCAGCACTTCCTCAAATGGTCTCGGTTCGCCGGTACGGCTATGCTCTCGGTCGGTTGGGGCTCGGACGTCGCCGGGAAAAGGGCGGTTCACCGCCACGATGGCCAGTACAGCCTCACGGTGGCGCCGGCCACCGCGAGCGTGGTCATTGCGGCCCACGCCAGCTGGCGCCAGGTGCGGGGTCGCTCGGGAGCCGGCGCGGCCTGCTCGAGAGTGTCAGTCATTTCGCTGCTCCTCCTCTGCGAAGTGGTCGCAAAAGCATCCGACCTCGGTCGTGCAAGCTGTGAAAGCAGGATCCGGGTTAGCTGATGCCAATTAAATGAGTCGGCGCAGGCCGATCCGATACGCTAGGCGTTGTAGGACCTGTCATCAGACATGGGACTGCAACATTCGGCGCAATAACCACCCGTTGCGGGCCTCGTGCCGGGGCCAACCGCCACCGCCGTCAAATAACGACGCAAGTGTCTGTGAAGGCGGTCGAACAGCACTCGGTCGGCGGCATCCGTTACCCATCCGGGTGACTCGGCGACAAGTCGTTCCAGGAGTTCTCCCCGATGGTCGGCCAGGTACCGGTCGGCACTGGAGACGATCGTGTCGAATACCTCGTCATGGTGCTGACCGACGATGAAGCCCTTCGGCGCCCGACCGGCCGAGCGCGCTACGTCGATCGCGATCCACGGCGCGGGCCCAGCCCCCCGTCAGCAAGGCTCTGCACCTCGTCCTTAGCGCTCACGGTCGCTTAACCTCGGTACTGCCCAAAAATCCTCATAGAGTGCGCCAACAGGCGTACGCAACGGACGAGGGCCTATTACAGCCGCCGCGTGGAAGCAGGCGGCGGCTAGCGCGATGGCTACAGGCCTCACGGCCTTTCTTGGACCTGACGGGTACCGGAGCCGGCCCCGGTAAACGAAATCGTCAGTTGACGGCACGTGCCAGGCCGCTGAAACGGACCGGTGACGCGCTGGTGACGCCCGACGCCTACGCTCGAGGTCCTTAGCCATTTGCGAGGTTGTAGCCTATGACCACAAGCAGGGCGCCTGTGGCGGCTCGGTCGACCACGTACGGGCCGGCAAACTTGTCTTACAGAGGCTCGGGCCCCGATCCTGGCGGTTTGTCGAGGACTCGCAAAGCGGGGCTGCGCCCATCGCAGTCGTGGCCTACCAGCGGCGTCCGGCTCAAGCTGGCTATCGGACAAACGGATGATCCGTTGGAGCGCGAGGCGGACCGCCTCGCCGACCGGGTAGTCGGACAACCGCTCGGGCCCGGCGTCAGAGCTGCGCTGGAGGGTCGGATCGGTCATGACCTGTCCGTGGTGAGGATCCATACCGATGCGAGTGCGACACTATCGGCGCGCCAATTGGGAGCTAAGGCGTACACGGTGGGGAGCCATGTGGCGTTTGCCGAGGGCCTCTACGCCCCGGAGACGAAGCCAGGTATGCGGCTTCTGGCGCACGAGATGGCGCACGTCGTCCAGCAGACGGCTGTGCACCAGAGCGGCGGGGGCGAATTGGAAAGCGAAGATGGCCACACGGTTTTAGCCGGCGAGACGCTCGTTCAGCGCGACCTTGCCGCCCCGGTCCCAAAACCTGACGCTGAGCCAAAGGACTTGTCTGATGCCGAGGTCCAGGACGCCATCAAGTACAACACCACTCGGTTGACTGACCCGGCGGAAATAGCACAAGTGCGCGACATCATTGGCGCCGGTCCGGGCGCGGCTATCGATGAGGATTTCGTTCGCGCCCTTGTAGCGTTCCAGGCTGTCTCCAACATCAAAGAGGATGGCAAGTTGGGCCCCGTGACATCCAGCCGGCTCAGCCGCGAGGTGCGCGCTGAGGCGCGCTTCCTCGGGCCGGCAGAGGGCAAGGATCTCTCCCGAGAGGCCCGCCGGTTGGACCGGGGCTCGTTCACGATCACGACGGTCAATGCCGCCCACGAGTTGACGAACACCGGAAGTGCCGAGTTCGGAGTCCAATGGGGCGTGCCGGACAACATGGCCAATGGATGGATGGTGCAACACGTGCGCTTCGATGGGGCCAAGACGGACTGTGCCGGCAACGCGGTAGCGACCAACACAACCGTCGGCGCCGAGTACTGGGAGGGCTGGCAGGTACGAGCTGGTCATGTTTTTATTGGCTCGGGTGCAGCTGCTCACCAAGCCGACACCTTCCGGACCGCTGACGAGGGGGCGAGCACGAAAGGCAGGCTGACGATCACCGGGCACGTCACGTTCCTGCCCGGTTTCAACCTGACTGAGCCCCCATGGGGGCATACCGTTCCTCAGGCCGGTGCTCTGCCCACGCTCACTGCGGCCCCGCCCGGCTGGAGTGACGGTCTGGCCCGCTCGCACCAAATGACCGTCACTTGGGACGACTGCGCCGTACCACCGACGCACCGCCTCGTCGCCATCCCGTGACCGTTGCCGACTGCCCGTGACTGTTGCTGACCGCATTGTCACGCTCATCGAGGAGATACCCCCTTGGAGTGAAGTGACAGCCGGGGACGAGGCCGGCTTGGGTGCCATCGAGAATGGGTTGCGAAGCATCGAGGAATACTCCGTCGAGGAGGTCGTTGAGGGCATTGGACGTTTTGTCGAACGGCGCCGAGCGTCGGCCAGTGGGTATGACGTGCCCGCCATGAGCAAGCTTTATGTTCTGAACCGGCACCTTTTCGATGTGCCGGCACGGGTGCCAGCGGGCCGGCCTCGCTTTGGCGGGTTCACCGGTGTCCCTACGTACGCAGGCTCCATTGACGAACTGTGGCCATGGCAAACGAGTGCAAATGGCAAGATCAGACTGACCGGCTTTTTTCGGGGGTTCGTCGGCGAGCCCTACCAGGCGGTTGAAGAAGCGCGGGCTTTTCAGGCCGAATATGGTGTTCGTAATCACTAGGGCCGCCGTCATCCGGGACAGGACAAACCTCGGTGAGCGCGGCGGCAAGTCACCCTCCGTACTCGCAAGATTGACGCCCACCAATTAACCCGGGGAGTACACCCCGACAGGCCAGAGGGGGCGAGTTTAGACTGTCATCTGCCGAGGGACGGAACGGCATTGCCCTCGCCGCCGGCACTGATAACGACGCCCGCCTTCGCGGTATCAGCAACCACAAGAATGGCTCTAGTTGTGACCGCCCTCGAGTTATACACTCTGGCAACAGTGTTCAAGTGATAGGAAGGCCTTCGGCTGGGCCCATGGCTGACCACATCGAGTCTGATCAGAGCGACCGGGCCGACGTTGTTCTGCCCCTTTCTATCGCACCTGGAGAAATCACCCCGGCCGACGGCCAGCAGGCCCGCGCCCCGGTGTTGACGGAAACCGACATTCGGTCTCTGGCTCGAGCGATTAAAGCCGGCACGGCTCCCGACCCTCCAAGCGGCGGAGACGTTGCCTTTGGGTTGGCGAAAGTGGTGCTGGCTATTGCTTTCCTAGCTGTCGCATACGTAGGCCTCCATTGGTGGCACCCACGTGTCAGCGAGTCCTATAAAAACGGCGTGACCGCCACGCTCAACTCTTTGACCCTGGGGTCGAGCAGCGGCGCAGTCAACTGGCTCGTGCCCGGTGTCTACGCCAGTACCCTCGACCTCAGCGGGCCGGCGAACCGCCCGGCCCAAGTCATCCTGCCAGTCCAACCAGTCGACTGCAAGGACCTGGCCAGCCGGCTGGGCCTGACGTGCCCTCACGGCGCCCTGGTCGAGCCATTTTCGCTTGCCGCATTTTGGAACTCGCCGCAGTTATGGTACTTGTCCGTGCCGACGGCCACCTCTGGCCAGGCGGCCACCCAGCAGTCACAGCAGCTCGCCTTGAGCTTCCCGCAGGTGGCCAACACCCCGGCCGAGGCCGCCAAGGTTGCCACCGGCACCAGCTCGTCGACCCCGGCTGATACCACGGTCAAGCTCGACCTGAACGGGAGCGGCCCAATAACTTGGTGCGCCGGGGCGCCGACTCCCGGTGCCACGCTCACATTGCAGAGCGGGAGCAACAGCGTGGTCGTCCCCCCGGCAGATATCTTGAATGCAGCCTGTGATGGCCTGACTGTCGATGTCCAGCCGGGGAGTTCGTTCGGGGGCGCGGGGCGCCCGCCCGAGACAACGTTCAGCGGCATAAGCTCTTTCAGCTTCCAGGCCAGTAGCAACGCCGTCGATGCTCAAGCTTTGAGCGGGGTACTGCTCCTTGATGGCGCCGGTACCTTCACCTTGGCGCCTCCGGCCGGGGTGGCCTTAGCCACCGACGCAGCCCCGGTGCACACAAATCTGGATATATCGGGCAATGGGTCGGAGCTGACGCTGACGTCGTCCAAACTTAGCAGCGCCACCGACGGCGGGCCCAACCTCGTGAACTCCTGGTGGGACCGGCAAAACAACATCGCCCTGCCGTTGTTCCTGGCCGCCTGCGGGGGAGTGCTCGCCCTTGTCTCCCCCCTCGCCGACGACCTCCGCAAGTGGCGCCGCGCAACCAAAAAGGCCAAGGCCGAACTGTGAGGCCTCTCGGATGAGAAGGGCCGAGCGACGATGCCGCTTCCGTCCATGCCATCCGGCCCGTTCCGCCCACCGGTTCGACGGGAGCCGGCCCGGCTGGGGACTTGCGCTCGTCGTGGCCCTGCTGGCGGTTCTTATGTGCGGCTGCGGAGCGGGCTCGTCGAACCATAGTGCCAGCGGCGCATCGACTACCCGCACAACTTCAACAAACACTGGTCACGGCAGGCACCATCCCAGTTCGGATGAGCTATACCCGCGCGATACCGGGCCGAGCGGCCTGGTCATGCTGGGTGTCGGATCCGGCGCTCCGGTCAAGGTCGTTCGCGCCCGGGCCATGGTGGACGGCTCGGTCGTGTCGAGCTCGGGCTCGGCTATCGCCGACATGACTTTCGCCGGGAAAAGCACCTGCTGGCTCCAGGCCGTCGGCAAGGCCGACGGGCAAGCTATCAGCCGTGAACCACCGACTGCCCTCCTTGAGCTCCAACAGGGCACGCTCACCTGCACCGTCTTCGGGGTCACCGCCCTGCTACACCTGTGTGGCGACGGCTCCGTGCTGGCCAACGGCACCGTCCTTACGCAGTTCGCCGCCACCTGCCAAGGGGACCCGGTCTTCGAGGTCGCCGTCCGTCATGGTGCCGTGCGCGTGCGGGATCCTTCCGGCGGCAGCCATCAACTGTCCGCCGGAGTACAGCTGAGCTGCAACCCCGACAACTGCGTGCCAAAAATAGGCCGCACGTCGTTTTCCCCGCCTGAACTCCGGATCTTCAATACTCAGGGTGCCGGGTTGACGAGCACGGCCTCGACGATGACGCAGTCTCCGGCCAGCACCACCGCGACGACCGCTGCTACTACCACAACCGTTGGTCTCACTAGCACGGCCACGACCACAACGACGCCGGCAACAACGACGACGACCGGTGCCACCACCACAAACGCGCCGAACACGAGCACGGCAATACAGTGAGCGCCCTGCCCAAGCTGCAGCAACACACCCCTCTGGGATCTAAGGGGCCTCGTCGTCATCATCGTCACAGCAGCTGCAGGGGTACCCCTGGTGGCAACCCCGGCCGCAGTCGTCGCAGTCCTTTCGGCCGCAGCCCTCCCCGTGGGCCTCGCCCCGGCAGTTGCAGTCCCAGACCGTGTAGGCCTGGACGTCGATCACCTTCTCCGGCGTAGTGGGGTCATCGCTTCTTATTACCAGTTCGCACACCCGGGCGCAGCGCTCGACAGCGTGGTACTGGATCACGACGGGCAGGCACGAGCCGGGGTGAACCGTAGCCGGGAACGGGTTGTGCAATAACCGCCAATGGCGGCTCTTCCGGCGAAACTCGACACTGGTCACCTGCAACGCACAGTCGCCGACGTTGCAGACCGACAGGGTGCGATCGGCGCAACAGCCGGCATCGACGCCGCCGAAGAACGTCGACCCCGCCACCGCCAGCTTGCCGGCGGGCACATTTCCGGAGACGTTGACGCTCAGTGGCCCCGCCGGGTCGTTGCTGCTGAGGGTGATGGTGGCCGACTTGGCCCCGAAGCTCGACGGTTGGAAACGCAGCGGCAGCGTGAGCGAGTCACCGGGCCCGATTGTCAGCGGGTAGGAGAGCACCTCGGGGACGACGAACTCGGCGTCGGTGGTGGCTAAACCGGTGATTGTCAGGGTGCACGCGCCGCTGTTGGATACGATCAACGGCTCGTCGGCGAAAGAGCCGACGCACACGGAGCCGAAATTGCCGGTGTCAGCGATAACCAGTTTGGCTTTGGGGGCCGGGGCAGTGCCGGAAACCGCCACGGTCGTGGGACTCGCAGGGTCGTTGCTGTTGATGGTAACGGTCCCCGCTTGGCTGCCATAAGCCGACGGCTGGAACCGGATAATTAACTCAACGGAGGCGCCCGGGCTCACCTGCAACGGGTAGGAAAGCACGGTGGGGACGATGAAATTGGCGGGCTCGACGATGCTCGAGATCCACAGCGGGCACGAACCGGCGTTGTTGATCGTCAGTATCTCGTCGGCGAAGGATCCGAGGCAGACGTTGCCGAAGTTGCCGCTGTCCGCCATGGCGGCCGCCAACCTCGGCGCGCCCTGCTGACCCGTCACCACCACGTCTACGACCGGCGCCGTGGGGTCGTTGCTGGTGATGCGGATGGTCGCCATCTCAGCCACGCCGACCAGCGTCGGCTGGAACCTGACCGTGAACTCGACCTCCGCTCCGGGGGCGATGGTGATCGGCGTCGCCGGTGTCCCGAGGACGGTGAAGTCGGTCGAGCCGACGAGCCGCTCGACGTTGGAAACCACCAGGTCCGCGGCACCGACGTTGTAAACCGTCAACGTTAGGTAGCTGGGCCCCCCGCAGACGGTGCCGAAGCGCAGCCCGTCCTGCTTGCCGATAGCGATGGCCGGGCCGGTGGGGGTGAGGAACTCCCACACCCCTCGCCCGTAAGTCCCGGCTCGCAGGACGCCGGCGGTGGCGTTGAACTTGAGGTCGAACACCGGGACCAGTGGCAGGTGAATATCGTCGAGGATCGACCACGACGCGCCGCCATCGGTCGACCGGATCACGCCGAAATCGGTGCCCACATACAGCGTCGTTGGGACGGTGGTCCCGTCCAGGGCGATGGCCCCGCAGGCCACGTTGAGGTTCGGGGAGATATCGGTCCACGAGGTGGCGCCCACCGTGGTACGAAAGACGTTCTCGCCGCTGCCGAACCCGAAGCCAGTGAGAACCGCGTACATCACGGTCGGGTCGACCGGATCGAAGACTACCCGGGCCACCGGCCGCCCCGAGAGGTTGCGGGTAATGTCTGCGAATGTGACCCCGGTGGGCGGCCCGACCGTGGCGGCCAATGCATTGGTCGACAGGTACACCTTGCTACCGGCGGCGATGACCACGTTGTTGCCGTTGGTGGGGGCTACATCCACATTGCCGTTGCTGCCAAGGGAAGCGATGATCCGCCACGAGCCCCCGAGGCGCTGCCAAAGGTTTTGGAGCCCGCTGGCATATAGGGTGCCCGAGGCGCTCGGGTCGGCGGTGAGCTCGTTGATCCCGTAGTTTTGGTTGTCGGCGGCCGTCCACGGCGGGGCGAAGTCGGCCGACCACGTCTGGCCGTGGTCGTTGGAGCTCTGGATGCTGGTGACCGGGCCGCCGCTGCTGGCATACAACAGCGGTGGGGCGCCACCGTCGTAGGTCACGTCCCAGCCATCGCCTCCGGTGGTGTCATTCCACGCCGGGGCCGCGACGCCCGCGGTGGTCAGGACCCCGTTGTCCTGCAGCGCGCCGGCAGTGGCGCTGGCGGTGGCATCGGGGCTGATGGCGATGTTGTAGAACAGGCCCGTTTGCAGGCCGCCGCCGTTGCGTGACGTCCAGGTCACGCCGGCGTCGGTCGATTGGTCGACGCCGCCGTCACAGCCGCAATACACCACCGTGCTTGCCCCGCCGGACTGGGGGACCGCGGTATAGGTGTGCGTATCTGCGTGCCCGACGCTGTGGGCCGTAAAGCTGGCACCCGAGTTTGTGGAGCGGAACTGCTGAATGCAGCCCACCAGCAAGGTGTCATGGACACCATCGCCGGGCGACGCCGGGTCCACCATCATGTCCAGGGCGTAGCCGCCGTAGGTGGTCCCGGCCAGAGAGGAGGCCGCCTGCTGGGCCCACGTTTGGCCCTGGTCGGTGCTGATGAACACGCCGATCGGGTCCACGGCGGCGTTGTATGCGCCGGCCATCGTGACGTAGATGACCTGGACACCGTTGACGTCAGGCGGCGACGTGGGCGGCGCCAAGGCCACGACCGTCCGAGTGAACGGCTGGCCGGCCAGCGCCGGGACTACCGCCGGCGTGGTGGCGCTAAGGACCTGGGCGAAGCTTTGGCCCCCGTCGGTCGATTTGAAGACACCCGAGCCAGTGACACCGGCGTACAGGATCCGGGCATTGGCCGGCGTCGACAGGTCCAGCGCCAGCGACCACGCGTCGCCGTTGATGCCGGTGGCGATGGTCCAGTCGAGCCCCCCGTTCGAAGAGGTGAACACTCCGGAGTCCGACGCCAAGTACAAGACGTCGCTGTTGGCCGGATCGACGACGACGACGTGAATGTTCTGGCTCGTGAATTGCGTGGCGTTGCCGGTGTTCCCCGTCGGGTACCCGGACCCAACCGCCACCCAGCTGGCACCACCGTCGGTCGACTTGAACAACCCGGCGGATGGCGGCCGGATGATCGTGTCGTTCTGCAGGCTGCCCAGCAGACCGCTGGTGCCTACGTAGACGACGCTGGTGTCGTTGGGATCGATGGCAATGCCACCCGGTTCGCCGATGCCGAGAGACAGCTGTTTGTCGAATATCGGCGTCCAGGTAAGGCCTTGGTCCTGGCTGCGCCACACTCCGCCCTGGGCCGTTCCCAGGTAGAGGACGTTGGCGTTGTTGGGGTTGACGGCCACACAGGTGACGAGGCCGTTGTCGGAACCGCTCGGCTCATTGATCGGACTGGGCCCTATGGGCCCCCAGACGGTCCCTTTAAGGCTCATCCTTCACCGTTCTCGTTGGTCGTCGCCTCTTCGTCGCGCAGGTAAGTGGCCGGGGTTACCACAGCTCCGGGCAGGGCCTGCCACTGCTGCAAGGCGGTCGCCAGGCGCTCGGGGGTGGGCGGCGCCCCTCCCCGCCAACGTTGCTTGATGATGCTGGCGTGGCGGAAGGGGTCGTCACCTTCGTGCTCGTCGCCGTCGCGACCATGCTCGCCGCGGTGCTCCCGCTCGCGGGCGCGCTCCCGGCGGGCGTCATCTCCGGTTGGCTCTCTGCGCGTCGGCATGTCGCTCAGGCCTCCGTCGCCGGTCGGGCGGACCGCCGCCACTCCACTCGGGCGCCCGCCACCAGGGCGACGGTGACGATGGCCAGGACGGCCACTACCACCCATTCCAGCGAGCCGTTCCCGTGGTCGGGATCGACGCCGAAGACCGTTTCGATCCAGTCCCGCCACGCTAAGGTCAGGACGGCCACGAACCCCGTGACCGACGCCATCATCACCTCGAACCAAAAACGAGCGCGTAATCCTGGGCCGTTGGCAATCGGCATGGTTTCGTCCTTTCGACACCCGAGGTACAGAGAGTAGCGAAGACCGGTACCGTGCTGGGCCGGGCCGAACACCTTCCGGCCGAAGCATTCTTGCCAAAAATCAGTGCGCAACTGGCCAATTGCAAAACTGGCCAGTCGATCGCGTCACTGGCCGAGCGAGCAGTGCCCGCACTTTTTTGAGCGGTCAACGGCCAAGACGCGCGCTGGCTGCCCTCTGCTCGGTGGCTGGGGCTGTCCAGGTTGACCGGTTAGGACAAATCCGAACGGGCGGGGTGATGAAATTTCAGCCCATGCGCGGGTCGCCGATCAGGCGGTGCGTGGCAAGTCCACGTTCCTAGAGCGAGCGGCGCCGGAGCCCAACACCGCCCAGGGGGCACGGTCTGTGTAGGCTCATGAGCGGGGCGAACCCCACACTTCGATAAAGCGGGCAACATGAGCCAACCGGACTCGGCGGTCGGGAAACGGAGAGTACGATGAACCAAAAGTCACCGCAGCGGGTGCTGATCACCGGCGCAGCCAGTGGGATCGGTCGTGCCGCGTCATTGCGCTTCGCGCAGGACGGATCTCGTCTTGCGCT
>DATJUH010000419.1:0-37990 GCA_035502515.1 Acidimicrobiales bacterium | reverse complement strand
GATGCGGTGCGGCCGGCACTGGACGCCGCCCTGCCCGGCGCCGAACAGGTAGCCACCATTGCGGGTGAGGACCTCGTCGGGCTGTCCTACCGGCCTTTGTTCGATTTCTTCTCCAGTCAACCGAATGCCTTCCGGGTGCTTGGCCCTGATTTTGTCTCCACCGAGGAAGGTACTGGCATCGTCCATCTGGCCCCTGGCTTCGGTGAAGACGACCAGCGGGAGTGCGAGGCCGCCGGCATCGACGTCGTCTGCCCCATGGACTCCCGGGGGCGGTTCACCCCCGAGGTCCCGCCGTACAAAGGGCTCCAGGTGTTCGAGGCCAACCGCCCGGTCATCGCCGACCTCAGGCAAAAAGGGGCCCTGGTTTACCACGAGACCTACGAACACTCCTACCCGCACTGCTGGCGGACGGACACGGCGCTCATATACCGCGCTGTCAGTTCGTGGTTCGTGAAAGTGACTACCTTCAAAGAGAAAATGCTGCAGCTCAACCAGCAAATAAACTGGGTCCCGGCTCATGTGCGGGAGGGGGCCTTCGGCAAATGGCTCGAAGGCGCCCGTGATTGGTCCATTTCGCGTAATCGTTTTTGGGGGGCGCCGGTCCCGGTCTGGAAGAGCGACGACCCCCGGTACCCCCGTATCGATGTCTACGGGAGCCTCGACGAGTTGGAGGCCGATTTTGGTGTACGGCCGGTGGATCTCCACCGTCCCGCCATAGACGGCCTGGTCCGCGCCAACCCCGACGACCCCACCGGTCAATCCATGATGCGCCGGGTCGAAGACGTCCTCGATTGCTGGTTCGAGTCCGGCTCGATGCCGTTTGCCCAGGTCCACTATCCCTTCGACAATGCCGGCTGGTTCGAAAGCCATTTCCCGGCCGATTTCATAGTGGAGTACGTGGGTCAGACCAGAGGCTGGTTCTATACGCTCCATGTGCTGGCCAGCGCCCTGTTTTCACGGCCCCCGTTCAAGACCTGCATGGCCCACGGGGTTGTGCTGGGAGACGACAAGCAGAAGCTGTCCAAGCGGCTGCGCAATTACCCCGACCCGGACGAAATGTTCAGTGTTTATGGCGCCGATGCCATGCGCTGGTTCCTGCTGTCATCGCCGGTTATGCGAGGAGGGGACCTCGTCGTCGAGCGCCGAGGCCCCGCTGACGCCGTGCGGGCTGTGCTCAACCCCCTGTGGAACGCGTGGAAGTTTTTCGCGCTCTACGCCAACGCCGACGGGTACCAGGCGAAGTGGCGCACGGGCTCGGTCGAAGTGCTCGACCGGTACATTCTGGCCAAAACGCACGTGCTGGTTGAAGAAGTCACGGCCGCCATGGACGTTTACGACCTGTACGGCGCCTGCGTAGCGGTGACCGGGTTTCTCGACGCCCTCAACAACTGGTACATCCGGCGCAGTCGCGACCGCTTCTGGAGCCGTGTCGGCGCCAGCCAGTCATCTGATGAAAGCAAGGCAGCCGCTTACGACACGCTTTATACGGTGCTGCGATCGCTCTGCCTGGTGGTGGCCCCGTTGCTCCCGATGGTGACCGAGACCGTGTACAGAGGGCTGACGGGGGAACGCAGTGTTCATCTCGCCGATTGGCCCAGCCTGTCCGCCCTGCCGAGGGACGACGAACTGGTGGCCCGCATGGACACCGTTCGGGCCGTCTGCTCCGCCGGCCACTCGGTACGAAAGGCACGTGAGCTACGCGCCCGCCTGCCCCTCGGTTGGGTGATGGTAGCGGGGGCGGAGGTGACAGAACTGGCGCCTTACCTTGAACTCATCGCTGACGAACTGAACGTAAAGCAGGTCCGGCTTACCGACGACGTGAGCGCAGTGGCCGACCTCGTTCTCAGGGTCGACCCTTCGGTGCTGGGGCCACGCCTCGGTCCAGCCACGCAACAGGTGATCGGGGCCGTCCGGAAGGGGTCGTGGGAACGCACCCCTGGAGGGGAAATAAATGTGGCCGGGCATGTTCTCGCCAGCGACGAGTACTTTCTTTCCCTCGTCCCCAGGGACTCTGACGCGTCCAGGACCCTCCCAGGGGACCGGGTTGTGGTGAGCCTGTCACTGGATGTGACGCCCGAGCTGGAGCGCGAGGGGATCGCCCGCGATGTGGTCCGCCAGGTCCAGGAGCGCCGCAAAGCCTCTGCGCTCGACGTGTCGGACCACATCCGGCTGTCCCTGTACTTTTCCCATAACGGTGGTCTGCGCGAAGCAGTGGAAGAGCACCTGGCGATGGTGGCGGGCGAGACACTGGCCGACGACGTCATTTTCAGGGACGGCCCCATCTCCGACGGCATTAGGGCGACGGTGGCGGACGGACGGGCATTCCACATGGGGATCGTGCGCATGCCGGAGGAGCGAGCGGCCCCGTCCTGACGTCGTCCGGCGCGAAAATGGCCGCCCATGACGACAATTGACGCACCTGCACCTGGTCCCAGTGCCCCGAACATGCGCCACCGCCCGGCCTTCGGGTTCACCAAGTACGGCCATGCCGTTCACGCCCGCGTCTTCGACCACCTGCCGACCAACACCGCGTACGCCCGTTTCAACAAGCGTCTGGCGGTGTGGATAACCAACAACGTAGGCACCATGACGTGCTTTTGGATGTTCTCGGTGATCGCCCTGTTGGGCCTGCCGGCGGCGCTGGTGGAGGCCCACGTCATCTCGCCGACTATTGGCCTGATCGGCGAAGCCGGCTTTGTCATCCTGGTGCAGTGGGTGGCCCAGAGCTTCCTCCAGTTGGTCCTCCTCCCTTCGCTCATGGTGGGCCAAAACCTGCAAAACCTGGCCGCTGACGCCCGTTCGGCGAAGACGTTCGAGGACGTGGAAAAGATCATCGACCTGCTCGACGCCCACACCCAGGGTGGGCTGGGGACAGTCTTGGAGGCGGTCGAAGATCTGAAACGGCAGCTCACTTCTCCGGGAGCGTAAAAACGAGCCCGGGCCAACGAACGCAGACTAGGTGCCCGTCCCCTGCTGGACAGCCCCACCCTCCTCCTCGACCGGGCCGCCGACCTGGTCAGCGGGACGGGTGGCGATCAACAGCACGGCGCCGCCGAGCGAGACGGCAATGCCGCAGACGAGGAGCACGGCGTTAAACCCGCGGGGCAGGCTTTCCCCGTACAGGGCGAACCCGGCGCCTATCAGCCCGAGCGACGATATGCAGGCGTTCACAGCCGAGACGCTGGCCGCATTGGCGTGCCGGAACGCCTGTTGCACGAGGCTCTGTGCCCAGACCGCCATCGACACCATCAACCAGGTGCCCGCACTCAGGAGGGCCGCCTTCAACCCGGCGGCCAGCCCGTAAACGGCCACGCGGTCACCCACCTCCTTGGTGAAGACCCCTGTGCCGGCGTAGAGAACGCCGACGGCCGCGCCCATCACCAGGCCGGCCACTCTTTCCCGGCCGGGGCTGACGACGGCGCCCTCCCGGGCCAGACGCCCCTCGCCGGCCAACCACCTCGACGACGCGGCGACGAGGGCGGCCACCAGTATGCAGCCGGCAGCAACGAGGACCTGAGCGAGGTTGGACAGCAGCTTGCGGGGGACAGGGCTGTCCACGACGCTTATAGCCGTAATCACGCCGCCGGTGGTGGCCAGTACGAAACCTACCAGCTCTGTGAAGGTGAACCGCTCCTTCAGCCAACGAGCTCCGCCGATTACGAGCAGTCCCCGGCCGGCGTTACGCAGGGTCGCAGTGACTGGCACAGGAGCCAGCGCCAAGGAGGCGGCTTCGCCCACCCAGGCGAGGGCGGAGAGCGCCATGGCCAGTACCCAGGCCGGGCGCCGGGCCAGAGCAGCCAGTAACTGCATGCCGCGCCGGCCCAACCCGGTTGACATCCCCTCGCGCTTTTCGAGTACCGCGGCGGCGGCATTGAACATGCCGGAGACCAGCGCGAGTAGGCTACCGATGACCACCATGGCTTATAGAGTTTTCCGCGACCAGCTAAAGCGAGAGATGGCTACCACTTGCATTGTGGCTACCACAGCGGAGTGCCCATAAAAGGTGGTTTTACAGAGGCTTCCCGAGACATCCATAGCTTTCGAGCGAGCGGGCAGGCGGCGCCTGTACGCCAAACTGCCTCCGAAACCTTTCAAGGCGGAGCACGACGGACAGGGGTTGGAAACCTTGCGATGTGTGGGCGCGGATGACGCGGTTAGACGATAACTTACCGCGCAGCGTTGTGATTATTTCGGCCGAGATGGGGGAGGGCCACAACGCCGCCGCCGCGGCGCTGACCGAGGCCATCGAGGAGTGCTGGCCTGGGTGCTCGGTGGAGCGGCTCGACACCATCGAGTTGCGGGGCGTGCGCTTCGCCCGGGCGGCGCGGTGGGCGTACGGGTTCCAGCTTTCCGTCCTGCCGTGGAGTTACGAGGTGTTCTACGACCGGCTGTCCCGGTCCGACCCGTTCGCTCAGTTCACCAAGGGGGTCGTGGGCGCGTTCTTCGGCCGCCGGCTGGCCAAGGCGCTGGACGGCCGGAACCCCGACCTCGTCATCTCGACTTACCCTTTCGGCTCCGCCGCCCTCCAGTGGCTCCGCCAGCACAGGCGTTCGGCCACACTGATGGTCACCTACATCCCGGCCTTTCACGTGCACCCCCTTTGGGTCTACCCCGGTGTGGACATGCACTTCGTGATGTACGACAGCGCCAGCGAGCATGCCCGGATGCAGGGGTTCGAACGGACCATGCGGGTCGGGGCGCCGCCAGTGCGGCGGGGGTTCGGGGACCTCAGCCGGGCCAAGGCCAGGGATCTGCTCGGCTTCTCGGCTGAAGACTTCATCGTGCTGTTGACGGGGGGCGCCTGGGGCCTTGGCGATATCGCGCCCGGGGCCGAGGCGCTGGTGCGGCTGGAACCACCCGTCCACGTGGTGGCCGTTTGCGGGAAGAACGCCAACCTGGAGGCCGACCTGCGAGTGCTGGCTGCCAGCCATCCTGATCGCCTGACGGTTTACGGCTACGTATCCACCATGCCCGTACTGATGGCGGCGGCCAACGTGGTGGTCACCAACGGTGCCGGCGTGACCGTGCTCGAGGCCCTTCGCACCCCGCGGCCCGTCGTCGCGTTTGCCCCCCTCGCCGGGCACGGCACGGCGTCGACAGCCGAGATGGTGCGGCGCGACCTGGCCGTCCAGGCTCGCGACGTGCCCGAACTCGTCGAGCAGATCCGGTCTCTACGCACGGACCCGGAGCTGCTGCGGAAGATGGAGCGGGCCGGCGAATCGTGGGTCCAGGGCCGTGACCTGCGGCGGAGCATCGCGGAGATCCAGGCCCTGTACGCCGCTCGCCGGGCCGCCATGACAGATGGCGCAACCACCGGTCCAAGCCCAGACAGGCCGGCCCCGGCCGGCCCGACGGACAGGCCCACCGCGACCGGCGCCTTAGCTACGGAGGCTACGGGTGACGCGGCTTCGGTCGACGGGGCGCCGGCCACCAGCGAGGCGTGGCTGACAAGTAGCTAGCCGCGGCTCGACGGACCTCCGCCGGCCAGGGCCAGCACGTCGGGTGCCGGCGGCCGGGCGGACGGAAGGCCGGTGACCTGGACGAAGCAATCGTCGTCGGCGTACGTCTGAGTGTTGCTGCAACCACCATCTGCGTAGGACTGATAGGTGAGAGTCACAGACCTGGCCGTCTGCGCTATGCCCCGGGCGTCTACGGCCCTGAGCTGCGACCAGCGCACCTCCGTTGGAGGGTCGTCGCAGGCGGCGAACACCTCGGACCAGACCAGAGGGCTGGCCAGGTGGCCGGCGCCGACCAGGAGATCCCGGACCACCGTCGTCTCGCCCACCTCGAGGTCGGTCACCTCAGACCGCCAGGCGCCGGCAGCCGGGGACCAGACGCGGAACTGGTAGCGATGGCCGGGCGACCACGCGAAGTGCCGGGTGTGAGGTCCGCCATCGACCGGTGGGAGCGCCGACCCGGTACCGGGCAAGGTCCCATCGCCTCCAGGCGGCCCTCCGCCGGAGTAGTAGCCGCCCCAATTGACCGCCCCGGCGGGCGCGTTGGGGTGCCACTGAAGCCCGGTGTGGCCGGCCCCGACCTCGCGCCCGGCTTCGGCGAAGGACACCTGTAGCGCCCAGAAGTAGAGCCGCGGCACCGCCGGTGGCCGCCTCACCTCCAGCGTGGCGGTCACTTCGCTGAACGGCCCCGGCGCCGGCATGATCCACCACAGGTGGAAAGAGGAAGCGCCGTTGCCCGAGGGCGGGAGGCCGGCCAGTCTCACCCGCGGTTGGTTGACACGTGATAGCCAACGCATGAGTGCAAGTTAGCTATCTTCTGCTCCATTACGTTTTTCTGGCGTTACCGCCTGTCAGCAGATCGGCGTAAGGCCCGAAATCGGCCGGGGTGAGCAGACGCCCGAGCTTTCGCATTTCTCGTTGCATGGCTTCGACCACGACTCTCATGTTGATGGCGGTGCCGGCGTCCGCGGCCAGGAAGCCGGCGGTCAGCGCCGCATTGTGGATCGAACCGCCCGACAACTTGAACAGCTTGGCCAGCAGGTCCAAGTCGAGGTTGTCACGAGGAGCGCCGGCCGGCAGGCTCCGCTCCCAGATGCGGCGCCGTTCAGCCTCTTCGGGCATCGGGAAGTCCACGTGGACATGGATGCGGCGTAAGAAGGCGGAGTCGATGTTGGTGGCCAGGTTCGTCGCCATCAGGACGAGGCCTTCATACCGCTCGAGCCGCTGCAGCAGGTAAGCCACCTCTATGTTGGCATAACGGTCGTGGGCATCCGAGACTTCGGAGCGTTTCCCGAAAAGGGCATCCGCCTCGTCGAAAAACAACAGTACGTTGCTGGCTTCCGCGGCGGCGAAGACCCGGGCCAGATTTTTCTCCGTCTCGCCCACCCATTTGGACACCAGGGCGGCCAGGTCGACCTTGTACAGGTCGAGCGAAAGTTCGCCGGCGATTATCTCGGATGCCAAAGTCTTGCCCGTGCCCGACGGCCCGGAAAAAAGGCCGACCACGCCCCCCGAAGGCAGCGCAGAAAAGCCCCATGCGCCAAATACCTTTTGCTTGTGCCGGTAACGGGCCACCACTTCTCGCAAGCGCTCGGTCCTGTCCTCGTCGAGCACGAGGTCGTCCCAACCGCGGGCCGGGCGGGTACGGGGGGCAAGCGTGCTTATGTGCCCGGCGGCCAGCCTCCGCACCGCGGCGCTGATGCCACCGACACCGGGAGCGGCTCGCCGGACGAGGTCGAGCTGCTCCGCGCCGAGGCCGTAGTTGCCGGCCATGAACCGGCCGGACGAGGCGCCGTCGTCGGTTGCGCCCGGACCGCCGGCCCCGTTGGTGGGCGGCCCCGGGGTACCCAGGCCGGCGAAGGCCTCCTCCCACTCGGCGTCGGTAGCCGGCGCCGGGCTCACCGTCAGTTCTTTCCAAGAAACGGCTGGTAAACAGTCGAGGGGCAGTTCTTCGGCACTGGCCAGTGCCCAGCTCAGGTGGCCTGCCTGTTCGATGAGCTGACGAGCTTCGGCAGGGAGTGGGCCGTCCAGCTCGACCAGGACCCCGCTTTGCTCGAGGGTGGCCTGACGCACAAGAGCGGCCCACGCCGGCGCCGAACCAGGCAGCGGCGAGGCCAGCAACGGCCCGAGGCTGGCCACCGCGGCCTGGCGCCGCCGTAATTTGTCGCCCCCGGGCACCAGCACGAGCGCGGCCCGGCCCTCCCGGAACGGGCTCCCGGGCTCCGGCGGACCTGGATCAACCGCCTGCAGATCGGGCGTTCCTTGACTTGGATCTTCGCCGGGCGGCCGTCGGCCCGGTGGTTGGCGCGGGCGTTCCGTCGGCGTTTCCTTTGTGCTCGAGCCAAGTCTGGCCTGCTGCGCGCCCGCCGAGCGGCCGATGGGCTCGCACCCGGGCGGCAACTCGGGGTCCCGTGCCCGGTCGCCGGCCAACCACCAGAAAAGAGCCGGGGAAGGGGCCAACGCCACCGAGCCCAGCGCGCCGGGTTCGGGGGGGGCCAGAAGGGCCGCCCGCCGGAGGCCGCCCCCCGGGCTGATGGTCAAACCGACGTCAGGTTGACCCGGGAACAGCAGTTGCAGAGTGAAAAGGCTAAGGCGCCGCTGGCTCACGTCGTCGTTCAAGTACCCCACAACGCGTTGGCGGCGAGGGTCGAGTTCGACAGCGCAAGTCAACGCCAGCACCTCTGCTTCGAGTCCGGATAATCGGGCAAAGCGGACAATTCGGCAGAACGTGTCGTTGCCGGAAACCTCATCGTCAGAACTTTCCGCAATTGCGGCATGTAACCGAACGCGTGCTTCGTCGACCGCGGGGCGGGCCTCTTTCTCGATGGCGTCTATTAGCGAGTGGTCGGCGACGGCGTAGCCGGGTAGCTCGGTCAGCAGTTTTTCCAAGTCCTCATCATCGATTTTGAGCCCTGCCAGCGGGTCGGGCCTGTGGTCGAAGGCAACTCGGGCCACCAGTGCGGCGCGTCTCAACAGGACGTCGGCCAGCACCGTCCAGGCGGGCGGGGTGCTCTCGCGGGCGGCGGCGGCTCCAGTCACGTCTTTAGTCAACCAAGAAAGTCTTGCCTAAGGGCCGATGTGCGCAATGGCACGTCAACCGGGTGTCGTTCCGGAACTATCGTTAGGGGCGGTTAAGCCCGCCGCTAGCTTTCTTTTCGGACAATTACGGGGACGGCGCGATTGATCCAGTTCATTGACGAGGCAATCGAAGCACACCTGCGTCGGGCGGTCCCGCTGCCCGACGCCAGTGTCGACATTTCCTTTGCCGCCCCCGACCGGGCGTGGAGCGCGGCAGTGACCCGCCCCACCGTGAACATCTTCTTGTGGGACATTCGCCGCAACACCACCCGCACCACGGCCGGCTTAGCGCAGCAAGGGGCTGATGGACAGGTAGAGCGGCGGCCCACCAACCCGGTCATAGACCTTCGCTACGTGGTGACGACCTGGGCGGCGGAACACCGGGACGAGCACCAGCTGCTCGGGTCGGTACTGACTTGCATTCTGGCCCATTCCTCCGTCCCTGCGTCCGCCCTCCCGCCACAGCTACCTACGTCGTCGTCATTGGCACTCGGTCTGGCCAGTGAGGAGGCTCGCGTCACCGGCGAGTTCTGGTCGTCGCTGGACGGGCGGCTCAAGCCCGGCCTGCAGCTTGTGGTGACCGTCCCGCTGGACATTTTCAGCTGGATTGCCGCCGGCCCGCCGGCGCAGTCGGTGGGGGTGGCGGCGCAACGCATGGGCCAGACGCCGAGGGACGTCGGGACATTCGGGCCGCGCCCGGCCGGACGGCCTACGGGTCCGGCCACGACCGGTGCTCCCCAGACGCCCGCCGCCCCCGGTACGTACGAGCCTTCCCTCAGGCGCCGGCGCAGCTCCGGCACGCTTACCATGGAAGGCCGCTCTCAAAACCGGGACGGCCCGCCCTCCCCTGAAGCCGCCCCCGCCGGCGGATCTACAGCGGGCGAAACTCCACCCGACGGGTCAGTGGGCGGCGCCGACGACGGCGCCGATAACGCGTAGGGCCACGAGCTTCAGAGAAACAGCCGGTGCGTGCCCTTCTGGACCATAGCGAGGTCATCGCGTCGCCTGGCCAACCGTTCTCGCTCGGCGTCGAGGTTTCCAATACGGAAGAGGTAATCGACTCGGTGTCGGTCTCCGTGAGCGGTTTGCCCGGAGCCGTCGTAAAGACGGCGCCGGGAGAACTGGCGCTGTTCCCGGGGTCGAGTGGGACCGCTCAGGTGACAGTAGAGCTGCCCGCCGGCTTCCCTGCCGGGCGGCACGAGGCGAAAGTGGAAGCGCGGGCGCGGGTCTCGGCCGCCGAAACCGCCTCTTGCGATTTCGTCCTCGACGTCGAACCCGTGAGCCAGGCGTCACTTTCCGTATCGCCCTTTACCAGGAAAG
The DNA here is from genome assembly GCA_035502515.1 of Acidimicrobiales bacterium. Taxonomy (GTDB): domain Bacteria; phylum Actinomycetota; class Acidimicrobiia; order Acidimicrobiales; family Palsa-688; genus Fen-671. Next base: position 28,136 of record DATJUH010000419.1, on the reverse strand, counting down.
GCCAGCGCAAGTCGCGCTTCTCGCTCTCGGTGGAGAACCTCGGGAACACCTCTCTCGACGTGACGCTCGACGCTTCGGACCCGGAGCGGGCCTTGCGGCTCCAGTGCATACCGGGCCGGCTTTCCCTTCCCCCGGCGGCCTCGGCCGAGGTCATCCTGGCCGTGCAGGGCCCACGACATGTTTTCGGTTCGGAAAAAGCCCACCAGGTGACGGTCGAGGGGACGGCCACCCCGGTTTCGTACGCCAGGACCGGCCCCACCGGTACTGCCGTTCTCGAGCAGCCCACGCCGGTCCCGCTGGAAGCGAGGTGCACTTATGTGCAGAAACCTCGCATCCCACGGGGGGTGGTCACGGCACTGGTGCTGGCCGCGATTGTCGGTCTGTGGGCGGTCATTTTCACTTTTGCCCTCAACGCTGTCCTCGGCCAACAAACGCTGACGAAGTCGGCGCCGCTATCGTTTTTCGCCCCCGTCACGTCGAGTTCCCGGGCTGCCCTTGCGGCTCGGACTGCCGCCGGCGGCGCCGCCGCCGCCGGGAGCGCCTCGGCCGCCGGTTTCCAACCGAAAGACGTGGCCCCGCTCGGCGTCGGCGGCATCATCGCCGGCACGGTCACCTCTCCGTACGAGCCCGGCGGGGTGGGGCTGATCACCGTGCAAGCGTTCCTGCAGGGCGAGAAGGCGGGAGAACCTATCTCTGCCGCCACCGGGCCCAACGGTACGTACCAGATCATCGGGCTTTTCCCGGGTACCTACAAAGTCGCTTTCGTGGCACCGGGTTTCACCCCCGTGTGGTACCCCCAGGCCAGCTCGCCCACGGCGGCGATGACCGTCCAGGTGGCGGCGCAGACCACCGTTCCCAAAATAAATGCCGTTATCAAAGGCAAACCGGCGTCGATCAGCGGCGACGTCATGACCGGGGAAACGCCGTCGCCACCGGTAAAAGTGCAGGCGCTCGTCAACGGAGTGCCCGTGGGTGCTGCGGTCGAGACCAACTCGGCCGGCCACTACACCATCACCAACCTGCCTTCGCCGGCCACGTTCACTTTGGCCGCCAGTGCCAAGGGCTTTTTGCAGTCGGATACCCAGGTCAATGTCGAGGGGGGCCAGGCCGTAACGGCCAATGCCGTCCAGCTGGCGGCCGGGCTCGGGGAGATCGATGGGATGGTGACCGGCGGGAAAGGCCCACTCGGGGGCGTGAACATAAAAGCCACCGCCAACGGCAATGTCTTTACCAGCGCCACGCCGACCACAGGCCCGGTGGGCCGCTTCGCTCTCCCGCGGCTACCTACGCCGGCGACCTACCTGCTCAGTTTTTCGAAACCGGGCTTCGGGACGAGAAATGTGGCCGTCGACCTCGGCCCCGGGCAACTCCTGACGAACCTGCAAGTGGCGATGGTGGGGGGGACCGGTTCCATCTCCGGCACTGTCACGGGCGTCACCGGCAAGCCGTTGGGCAACGTGACGGTCAGCATCGGGGGCATGGCCAAGGCTGCTTCGACGAAGACGCTGACGGCCGGTGACATCGGGTCTTACACCATCTCGGCGCTGCCCACGCCCGGGACCTATACGGTGACCTTCTCCCTGCCGGGTTATGCCAGCCAGACAATTGGCGTGACGCTATCGTCCGATGGGCTGGCGACTGGAGTCAACGTGACCCTGTCGTCCGCGCTGGGCCAAATCGTCGGAGAGGTCAAAGACGCCACTTCGGGCCAGCCTCTGCCCGGGGTGAGCGTCACCGTCACCGACGGCGGCCCACCGCAACAGACTGTTACTGCGTCGACCCCGGCCGGGGGGTATACCTTCGCCCAGCTGCCTCCGGGCACTTACTCGGTCACTTACTCCCTTTCCGGCTACGCCAGCCAGACGGCCCTCATAAAGCTCGTGGCGGGCCGGACCCTCACCCAGGATGTCGAGTTGGTCCCGGGCAACTCGGCCGGGACGGCGGCTGTCACTGCGTCTCCCGTCACCACGGCGTCTGTCACCGCGACGCCGGCAGGGGCGCCATGAAAGTCGAAGTCACCCCGCGTAGCGCCGTACTGGCACCGGGCCGGCCTTCGGTGTTCACCGTCCAGGTCTTCAATACCGAAGACTTGATCAGCGGGCACCGGATCCGGGTGCTCGGCGCCGACAGCGAGTGGACGACCCTCGACAAAACCGAGCTCTCCCTTTTCCCCGGCACAACCGGGGTGGCGGTGCTGGCCGTCAATTTCCCCGCCGGTTCGCCGGCCGGCTCACGGCGAGTGAGCCTCGAGGTCACCGAAGTTACGCCGCCTTACTCGATGGAGGTGACCGACCTCGACCTCGAGGTCCCGCCCGAGCCGGCGTTGACCATCAAGCTGGACCCCGTAAGTGTGAGCGCCGGGCGCCACGCCTCACTGACAGCCATCGTCAGCAACACCGGCAATGTGGCCCAAAACGTGGCCCTCAGGGGGCTGGACGACGAAGGGCAGGTCAGGTTCTCGTTCAACCCGTCCGGCATGGCGATGGTCCCGGGCGAGAGCCGGGCTGTCGACGTGGGCCTGAAAGCCCGCCGCCCCCTCGCCGGCAGCCCCAAGGTGCGACCGTTCAGCGTGCGCCTCAACGGGGATGTCCCGACGGACGCCACGCCGGCCCAGGCGTATGGGTCGTTCCTGCAAAAAGCCTGGCTGTCGCGGGGCCACCTGGCCCTCATCGGCCTCTTGATGGCGGCCACCGTTTTCGCCGCCGTTCTGGCCATCGCTTTGTCCAAGATCGATGCCTCTTCGACCAACAGCTCCGACGCCGTCCTCCAGGCTCTTCAAGCCAGCGTCACGTCGCAGTCGGGCGCCGCCGGGGGCACCAGCGCGGCATCGATTTCCGGCTCCGTCACCCTTCTTTCGAACCCTGCCCAGGGCGTGGCCGGCGTGACGGTCGACCTGTACACAGCGGCCGACACCGCCGCCCCGCTCGCTTCCACGGCGACCAAGGCCCAAGGTCGCTACGCCTTCGCCGGCTTGGCCGCCGGAGCCTACAAGCTCGAGTTCAGCGGGGCCGGGTTCGCCCAGATCTGGTACCCGAACAGCACTACCCCCGAGGGAGCCAACGTGGTGAACCTCGCTGCCGCTCAAGCCTTGACGGCCATCAGCGTCCAGCTCGGCGGCTTGCCCGGGAGCGTGTCCGGGACGGTCACGGGCTCGTCCCCGTCCGGGGCCAGCGTGGCGCTGGAAGTGGAAAGCACCAACCCCGCACTGAGCTCGGCGGTGGTGGCGTCCACCACCGCCGGTTCGTCGGGAGAGTTCCAGTTGACCAACATCCCTTCGCCGGCCAATTACCAGCTCGTCGTGACCAAGCCGGGCTACGCCACGGCCACGCAGGACGTCAGCCTCGACAGCGGTGAGTCGGACACGGGCGTGACGATCATGCTGTTGCTCGGCGACGGGTCCGTGGCCGGCACGGTCTCGGGCGCCAAGGGGCCCTTGGGAGGCGCCACCATCAGCGCCACGGGGGGCACCAGCGGGAGCCCGGTCACCTCCTCGACCGTGTCTCTGACCCGGGGCAAAGTGGGCTCCTTCGTGTTGCGCAACCTGCCGACCCCGGGCACCTTCACCGTTGTGGTGACGGCCCCCGGTTTCGCCAGCCAGACCCTCAGCGTGTCGCTGGCGCAGGCGGAGCAGCTGACCGGCGTCTCGGTGCTCCTCACGCGCGGTAGCGGGAACATCGAGGGAAAGGTCAGCCTGGCTGACGGAGCCGCTCTCGGCGGGGTCAGCGTAACCGTCAACGGCGGCCCGCTGTCCGTGACCACCGAGACGCTGAGCAAGGGCACGGGAACACGCGGCACGGGCACCTACCAGTTCTCCGGCCTGCCCGTCCCGGGCACGTACGAAGTGGCCTTCTCCGGCCCCGGGCTCCAGGCCGAGACCCGCGAAGTGGTCCTGGTGGCACCCGGCACAACCACGCCGTCACTGCCGGGCACGGCCTCCAACCCGGGTCACCTCGACGTGGTGATGCAGCTGGCCACGGCGGCCATTTACGGCAAGGTCACCGACATCAAGGGTAAACCTCTGGCCGGTATAGGCGTGAGCGTCGTTTCGGGGATGACGAGCTACAACGTGACTTCGGCCAACATCCCGGTCATGGGCGACTTCGAGATAGACGGCATCACGCCCGGCACCTACACGGTCAGTTTCACACAGCCGGGAGCGCTGCCGACCTCATCAGTGGTGACCCTGACCGCCGGGCAACGCCGCCAGTACAACGCCGTCCTGGCGGAGGCGGCTTCCATCGACGGCTACGTCGACCAGCAAGCCAACGGGACCGGTTCGCCATTGCCGGGGGCGGCAGTGACCCTGTACCTGTCCAGCCAATACCCGACCACGTCGCTTACGACCACGAAGACCGGGGCCACGGGCTACTACGCGTTCACCGACCTCAATGCCCCCGAGCAGTACATCGTCCAGTTTTCGTACCCTCCGGGTACGCCTGGCCAGAAAACAACCGAAGTCACCGTCAAACCAAGCCAACAGCAGCAACTCCCGACGGTGGTGCTGAACACGGGGGGCGCCGCCTCGGCCTCCTCGGTGCCGGTGTCGGCCACCACCACGACCAAAGCGCCGCCGTCGCTCCCGGCCACGCCGGTAGCCACCACTGCCTCGAAGACCCAGGTGCCGACCACGCCGCATACGACCGGGCCGAGCACGACGGGGCCGAGTAGGACAGGGCCGGCCGCAACCTCGACGTCAACTCGCTCGTCGACGACCGGCCCACCAACGAGTGGCCCCACGACGAGCACGCCGCCCACCACCGGCTCCCCGACCAGCACCACCAGTCCTACAACGTCAGTGGCCACCACCAGCACGACCGCCCCGACTACCACGACGACGGCGCCGACCACGACGACGACGGCGCCCTCCACGACGACGACCACCGCCGCGACTACGACTACCACCGCGCCGACGACGACCACGACTGTCCCTGCGACGACAACAACAGCGCCCACGACAACCACCACGACCGCGCCCACAACGACGACGACAACCGGGCCGGTGACCACCACGACCGCCGTGACGACGACGAGCGCGGGGCTCGGGTGAGCACGAACGGTTTCGGCAACCGTCCGTCCGGCCCGGACGGCTACGGGTCGGGAAACGGGGCCGGTAACGGGGCTGACAACCGGGCCGGCAACGGGCATGGTCCCGCGCCGCGGCCTGCTCTCGCCCTCCGCGTGGAGCCGGCCGATGTTGTCCCGGGCGTCCCGGCGCAGGTCCTGCTGGCCGTGCGCAACGACAGCGGCGTGGCCACGGACGTGCGCTTCGACGTGGCCGGGCTCAACCCGGAATGGGTCACCGTTCCCGACGTGGACGGGGCATTGGCCCCGGGTGAGACCCGCCAGGCGAGCCTGATCCTCCGGCTGCCGGCCGGGTACCCGGCGAGCGAGCTAAGGGCGGCGCTACAAGCCCGGGCGGTGGGACCAGGGACGGCCGTCCCCGTCGGCCGGCCGGCGTCGGCCGACATCGTCCTACGTGTGGCCGAGACCGGCCTGATCGATGCGTCCATGCCTGAGCAGGTCTACGGCGCCTTTCGTGGGCGCTTCCATGTCTCGGTCCGCAACCGCGGCCGGGAGCCGCAAGCGGTCGAGCTCTCCGGGTCGAGCCCGGTCGCCCGGGTGAGCTGGTCGACCCGGCGGGTCCGCCTCGAACCGGGAGCGGAAACCCGGGTGCGCGCCTCGGTGGCGTCCAAGCGGGCCTTCACCGGCCCGGTCCGGAGGGTCCCGTTCGCGGTCAAGGTCAAGGGACGTGGGGCACCCGTGACCCTCGGGGGCACGTTTGTACAGAGGCCGTGGCTGTCGGCTCTTTTCCTGAAGGCAGGGGCGATCCTCACGACCGTGATGATTTTCGCCGCCCTGGGCACCTTCCTCGTCGTCAAGCTCACCAGTACCTACTCCCCGAGCCCCACGGCCGTCCCCGCCGTGAAAGTGCCCACTGTGAAGGTAACCGTGCCGAAACCCAAGGCGCCCAAGGTCGCGCTGACCCGGCCCGGCCAGACCACTTCCACGACTAACGCGGGTTCCACGACTAGCGCGGGCAAAGGGGCGCCAAACGGCCAGGGGAGCGCCGCAGGCACGGCCAAGACGGGCACGGCCAAGACGGGCACGGCAAAGACGGGGACCGCGAGTACTGCAACCACTAGGGCTGGGACAACGAGCGCCGGGAAGGCGAACACCGGCACGGCGAAAACGGGCACCACGACGGCGGGTCGGGCGCCGGCCTCCGGGGCCGCGGGCGCTAAGTCAGGGACCGCTGCGGCCTCCAAAACTTCGTCCTCGACAACCTCGGCGAGCACCAAGACAAAGACCGGCGCCGGGTCGTCATCCTCCGCCGGCCAGGACGTGGCCATAAGTGGGCAGGTCACAGCGGCGAACGCGGGGGGCGTGACCGTCAGCGTCCAACCCGCTTCGCTGGCCCAGCAGCCGGGCGGCGGGGCGGCCACCGGGGTCAATGCCGCGTCCACATCGGGCCTGGCAGCCACCGCAGGTCCGGTGGGCAAGCTGCCGGGCAGCCCCGGAGACCCACCAGGGGATCCACCCGACCCGCCGGGCCCCGGGGGCACGGGGGGCGGCAACGGCGGGCCCTCCGGGTCGTCATTTTCCACCAGCACGATCGGCAGCGGCTTTTTCACGTTCCCGGCCGAGTTCCCCACGCCGGGCAACTATCTGGTGACCTTCTCGAAGCCCGGCTACGCGACGCAGAAGTTCGTGGTGACGGCGACGGGGGCGCCGGTAAACCTCAACGTCAACTTGACCCCCGGCGCAGGAAGCCTTTCCGGTGAGGTCGTCGGCCCGGACGGCCCCCTCGGCGGGGCGACCGTGACGATCACCGACGGTACGGTAACCGTCAGCGCCCGTACCCCGACCGAGGGTCGGGTGGGGGAATGGTCGATGTCGGGCCTGACCACGCCGGACACGTACCTCGTCACGGCCACGGCACCGGGTTATGCGGCATCGACCACCCTGGTGACCCTCGGAGCGGGTAAAAGTTCGAGCGGCGTCGACCTTGCCCTCAAGGCCGGGGTGGCCTCGATCGTGGGCACCGTGGCTTCTCCGGGCGGCCCGGTGGGAGGCATAAACGTCACCGCCACCAACGGCACAGCCACTCAGTCGGTCACGACGCTGACCGGCGCACGGGACCTGACCGGAGGCGTAGTCGGCACCTACGTCATCCCCAACCTTTCCGTACAGGGGCCGTGGACCCTCACCGCCTCAGGGCCAGGGTGGATCACGCAGACCCAGCGGGTGGCTCTGTCGGGGGCCGCCGCGGCCAGGTCCGGCGAGGTGACGGCCAATTTCCGGCTTTCCGCAACAACGGCGACGGTCACCGGGACGGTGGTGAGCGGGGACCCCGCCGGCATCGGCGGGGTGGGGGTGGTCATGACCGGTAAATCGGGCACGTACAAGACCCTGACGGCCACGGCGCCGAACGCCGGGTCTTACAACCTCTCGAACGTCCTGCCCGGCCACTACGTCTTGCTGTTCTCGTTGTTCGGCTACCAGAGCGAGTCCGTCGAGGTCAACCTGTCGGCCGGCCAGGTCCTGGCTGTGGCACCACTGAAAATGCCGTCCATCAGCGCATCGAGCCAGCGCAAAGCGGTGATAACCGGCAACGTGGTCAATCTGTCGACGGGCAACGCGGTGACCAAAGGTACGGTCGAGGTCGACGGGAACCCGGCCTTCTCCGTCCCCCTCGGGAACAGCGGCTCGTACATAGTCTCCGGCCTTGACGCCGGCGTCCACAAGGTGACAGTCACGGCCCCCGGTTACGAGCCCGCCAGCGTCGCGGTCGACGTGGCAATGGATGCCACCGCCGTCGCCCCCCTCGTTTTACTGGCGCCTCTGGTCGCCCTGTCCGGTGTGATCACGAGCAACTATGGGGGCACGGTGGCCGGCGCCTTTGTCAACCTGTCGCCCCAGCTGTCCACTGAGCGTTGCGGCGCGGCCGCCAACCCGAGCGCCGCCCCCACGCCGCTGGTCGCCGGGCCAGAAGGGAAGGGCCTCGGTTGCCGGGCCGACGCCAACGGGGATTTCCGCATTGCGGGCCTGGCCCACGGCACCTACAACGTCACCGTCCAGAGCCCGCACGCCCCGGGCACTCCCAACCCATCGGCCGTCTGCGGCCCGGAACAGCCGGCGCCGTGCGGCTATTACGACAGCTGGGTACCAACCAGCGGGACGGTGACGGTCCTGGAGGGTCAGAACCAGGTCCGTAACTTCGCCATGGACATGGACGGCCGGCTCCAGGTCGGTGCGGTCACGCCCGGCCTGGGCGGCATCCTGGGCCAGGTCCATGTCGGCATCACCATCACCGGCCCCTTCTCGCCACCCTCAAACTCGGGACCGGCGAGCTCTGCAGCCTCAACGTCGACGAGCACATCGACTTCGATCACGTCGGCGGGGGCTTCGACGACATCGACGACGGGCGCCAAGGTAGCCGGCCAGGTAGAAAGGGCGGGGCGGTGGCGGGCCAGGGACCTGGCCGCCACGGCCGTGACCGCCGCCGCCGCAACGTCCGGATGCCCGAGAACGGGCCAGGTGACGGAGACGCTCACCGCACCGAACGCGCCCGTCCTGTTCCAGGGCCTGCCCGCGGGGGTCTACGACGTCTGCTTCGGCCCGGCGGCCAACAGCAACGGCGCCCCCATTTCCACCTCGCCCAACCCGGCGGTGGCGCAGGCGGGCATCAACTCGAGCGGGACCTACTCAGCCGTAATGCTGCCTTCCGGCATAACGGTCAGCGGCTCGCTCAACTACCAGGTGGACGGAAAAACGATGCCTGTCAGTTGCAAAGCAGCGGCCGGAGCGGCCTGCTCTCCGGGCAACGTGACGGCCACGTGGCAGTACTACGACCGCGGCGCCAACCCGCCGATCCTGTTGACCGGCACCTTTATCACCCCGGTCGACTCGAGCGGGTTCTTCGAGTTCACCAACGTCCCGTCCGGCGAGCAGGTGGCCTCGCCTACGGTCAACCTGCAGGTCAACGCGGGCGGCTTTACCCCCCTGAACGAAAATAATGTGGCCGTCCCCACCTGCACCAGCACTGAGACGGCGACAGCCCAGACAACCAGCGGCGCGGCGGCGAACGCGTCCACGTGCGTCCCCGGTTATTTCTCCAACCTCAGCCTGACGGCCCTGGCCTCAGCCGTGACCGGGTCAGTGGTGCTCCATACCGGCGCCACCACAACGGACACAGCTGCCGCCGATCTGAGCGGGGTGGCTGTCACGGTCCAGTCGGCGAACGGCACCGGCACGAACGTCACCGCTTCTGTCAACGGCAGCGGCCAGCTTGTCTGGCACGACCCGGCCGCGCCCCAGCCTGGCTGGGCGGAACCCGGCAGCTACGACCTCACCTTCTCGGCCGCCGGGTACGTCTCGCCTCCGCCGGTTCAGGTCACCGTGCCCATCAACACGTCGTGCACGGTACAGCCGTGTGCGGCCGTGAACATTGGCACGGTCGGCCTGTTCGAGCACCCGTCGGTCACCGTGCAAGCGGTCAACAGTTCCGGGACGCCCGTCAACGGAGCCACGTTCGTCTTGTACGACCCGGCTACCAAGCCCCCCACGCTCGTCTCTTCGCAGATAGCGGCGCCCGGCTCCAATTCGGTCACCTTCAACGGGCTCAGCCTGCACTCGCAGCCCAGTTACAACTACCAACTCGAGGTCTTCCTCAACTGCGAAGGGACCATCCTTTCGCCGTTCACGGTCTCCTACGGGCAGGCCACCGACACGGCCACCCTGCAAACTACAAGTTGCATCCAGGGCAAGGTGAGCGGAGTGGTTGAAGACCTCGGCGCCGCCGGCGGTCCTCCTGATGCGACGGGCAACCTGGTCTCGCCTCTGCCCGGGGTGACCGTGAGCGCGGGCAACGGGCTCAGCGCGATAACGGCCTCGGACGGCTCGTTTGCCATTTTCGGGAGCCCGACCGCGTCGACCCTCGGACTGCCCTCGGGCAGTTACACGCTTTCGGTTTCATCTGTGGCCGGTTACGGCACCGCCAGCGTCTGGGACCCGGCACTGACAACTGCCATGGCGAACCCGGTGACGGTGGTGAGCGGCCAGTCCACGACGGTCGGGCTGGTCATGGTGGCGAACGACATTACCGTGAGCGGCCAGGTCACCGACCAGGCCACCGGCAACGCCATTCCCGGCGTGTCGGTGTCGTTCCAGGGTTCCCTCCCCACTAGCCCCGCCACAGGGGGATCGTGCAACAGCAGCGCCGCCCCGCCCGCTCAGCCGTCGAAGGCCGTCCCCATCACTACCAGCGCTGACGGGCAGTTCTCGGTGTGCCTGCCGCCGGGCAGCTGGGCGGCCACGTTCAGCCAGGCCAACTTCGCCCAGCAGAAGGTCTCTTTCGCCCTGGACGTGGGGGCAGGCAGCAAGACCCTGAACGTCCAGATGACAGAGAGCCTCAACATGGTTTCGGGCCTTGTGTCTGAGGTCATAGGCCAGTACGGGCCGGTGCCTCTCACCGGCTTGACGGCGGCCGACATCACGGTCGACGACGACGGGCCGAACTTCTGTGGCAACGCCGGCCAGTCGACCTGCCCCATCGCCGCCGCCGGCCTGGTAATCGCGGCACAAGGCAACGGTCAGTACTCCGTGACGGGTAGTGGGGCTTCGGCTACGTTCCTCCAGCCGGGCGAAAACTACAGCATCACTTTCAAGGTGCCGGGGTTCCAGCCGTTTTCGCAGAGTGTCGAGTTCACCCAGGCTGCCGGTTTCAACTTCATCCTGAGCCCGACGCTCGACGCCGACACGACGACGGTGGTGGTGGACGTCCGGACCACCGTCGGCAACCAACCGATAGTCGGAGCGAGCGTGGCCCTCACCCCTCCGGGCCAGGAAAGCCCGCCTCAGCCTTGCCCCGGCGCAGTGGCAAGTACGCCGTACTGCAACAGCGGGGAGACGCAAGGGGCGACCGCCACCGGCAACGACGGAGCGGCCACGTTCCAGAACGTGCCGCTTGGTGACTACGAAATCCAGGTGAACGGGTCGGCCGTGGCGGCCAGCGTAAACACCGCCAATTTTTGCGATGACCTGGTGGCAGCGGCTATATCGGGGTGCACAGCGGTATCGAGCGAGGGCCAGCTGGTCAACGCCGGGACGGTCCTGCTGCATCAGGCGACGTCGATTGTGTTCACCGGTGAGCTCCAGACCTCATCCGCTACCAGCGCCCTCACGTATGCCCCGGCCGCGGGGCTATCGGTCAACTTCTACAGCGGGACCAGCGTGTCCACGGGGACCCTTTTGAACCCCAACGGCGCCGCCACCACGGCCAGCGATGGGACCGCCAGTCAAAACGTCGACCAGACGGGGGAGTACACCGCCCAGATGAGTTACCCCGGTTTCGCGACGACCACAGGTACACCGATCGACGTCGTCACGGGCGAAGCGGTGGCCAACGGGGTAGTGGAGCTGCCGGTCACGGCCTGGTACACGCAGCCGACCGGGACTTCTGGCTACGGCCCGCAATGGACGTTGAAGGCTTACTTCTGCGCGCTGGGGAACGCGCCCCCGGACGAACCTACGTGCGGCCCCAGCAACGCCGGTCTGACCCTCTCCACCGCCAACGGCCCCAGCGGCACCTTCGTCGTCGACGCCATAGATACGCCGTCTTTCAACGGTGGCTCGTTATTGCCGGGGCAGAGTTTCGTGGCGGTGGCGTGCGAAGTGGCCCTCGGGTCGACGTGCTCGGCGCCGGCCTCAGCCACCGTCGACAGCAGCGGCGACCCGATCAACGGTGGGACCAACCCGACGGCTCTGGCCCTGCCGCCGGCACCCGCCGTGCCGTCGCCACCAACGGCGCTGGCCGCGGCCACCACAACGGGTTCGAACGCCGTCAGCCTGACCTGGGCGCCGCCGGCCAACGACGGCGGTGCGCCGGTCACCGGCTACGACGTGTACGAGGGGACGAGCTCGGGCGGTGAATCAACCGCCGCCGTTTGCACTACCACCGGGACGACCTGCACCGTCAACGGCTTGACGACGGGCACCCCTTACTTCTTCATCGTGGAGGCGACGAACATCGCCGGCTTTTCCAGCCCCTCCAACGAAGCCAGGTCTGTGGCCGGGGTCAACCCGCCGCCGGCGCCCACCGGGCTGTCGGCGAGCACCGAAACGGGCTCCAATAGCATCTCCTTGTCGTGGGACGCGCCGGAAAGCGATGGCGGAGGCCCGATTACGGGCTACGAGGTGTACGAGGGGACGTCGTCGGGTGGCGAGTCGACTACCACGCCCGCCTGCACGGCCACCACGGAGCTGGTGTGCAGTGTAGACGGCCTCACCATCGGCACGAAGTACTACTTCTTCGTCGAAGCCACGAACATAGCCGGCTCATCCGGTCCGTCCAGTGAGGCCAGCGCTGTCGCCGGGGTCAACCCTCCATCGGCGCCCACCGGGCTCTCGGGAAGCACCACCGAAGGCTCGGGCACGGTCCTCCTGAACTGGGACGCCCCGGAAAGCGACGGCGGAAGCGCCATCACGAGCTACGAGGTGTACGACGGGACCAGCCCAGCGGGCGAGTCCACCGCCACGCCCGCCTGCACGGAGACTACGCCGCTCCTGGCGTGCAACGTGATCGGCCTCACCAACGGCACGAAGTACTACTTCATCGTCGAAGCAACGAACGCGGCGGGCTCCTCCGTGCCATCCAACGAGGTCGCAGTAATCGCCGGAGTCGTCCCGCCGGCCGCGCCCGCCGGCCTGGTGGTGGCCGGGATCACGGTTGCCGCCCCCGGGGGGGCCGCCACAGTCACGCTCACGTGGAACGCGTCCACGGACGACGGCGGAAGCCCTATAACGGGCTACCAGGTCTACGACGGGACGAGCGCCGGCGGCGAGTCGACTACTACACCGGCCTGCAGCAGTACGGGAGCGTTGATCTGCACCGTGACCGGCCTAAATGCCGGCACCATGTACTACTTCGTCGTCGAGGCGACCAACACGGTCGGGTCTTCTGGCCCCTCCAACGAGGTCTCGACTACCCCGCCCCCGCCCAGCCTGGGGTTGTTCGTCCCGGGCCGGGCAAAGCCCTCAGCGCCCGTCTTGTTGGCTGACGTCGAGGAGCTGGTCCCACGTGCCCGGGGGCCGGGTGTTTGACCTGCCCGGCCCACGCCGGGTGAGCGCAACTAGTGTTGGCTGTCCTAGCAGGCTGGCGCCATCAGGCATGTATACGTGTAAGCGCGCATGAAAAGGCGGTAGTTGGTCCTATAGATGCGGGAGGTTTGACAGGGCCATGCAGAGGCGATGCGGCGAGGGCGCCGGCCGGCGACGGTGGCGTCACGCCTTAGGGGCGGTTGTCCTTTTGGCCTTCGGGCTGGTGGCTGCCGGGGCCGGGCCGGCAGACGGGCTGGGCCCAGACGTAGCCGGCGCAGAAGTAGCCGGCGCCGCCACCACGGGCAACTGGGCCGTGGCCACCAGTGCGAGCCCCCCGGGCCTTATGGCCAACGAGCTCAACGCCGTTTCGTGCCCCGCCGCCGGCGACTGCGTGGGCGTGGGCTACAGCGCCACCCCGCTCGGGGCGACGGCGCTGGTCGAGACCCTGGTGTCAGGAGGCTGGGCTCTGGTTACGACGCCACCGGTCCCCGGAGCGTATACGAGCGAGCTCCAGGGCGTCTCATGCACGTCAGCCTCTTCGTGTGTGGCCGTCGGCTACGACCAGGCCAAAGGTGGCAGCCAGCAGACATTGGTCGAGACACTGGCCGCGGGGGCGTGGACGGTAACGACCAGCCCGAACCAGGGCACGGGCAACAACCAGCTCGACAGCATTTCGTGCCCGCAAGCGGGCGCCTGTGTCGCTGTCGGTTACTACCAAGGCGCCAGTAACGCGGCCGGGAACAACCAGACCCCCAGCACCACTTCGGCCAGCACCACTTCGGCCAGCACCACTTCGGCCAGTACCACTTCGGCCAGTACCACTTCGGCCAGTAACACTTCGGCCGGTAACACTTCGGCCGGTACCAGCCCGGCCACAGGAACGGCGGCCAGCTCCCAGGGCGGCATCAGCCGGGCACTGGCCATGGTGCTCTCCGCCGGCTCGTGGACATTGAGCACTGCGGCCGATGCCGGCTCGGGGACGAACGTGCTGAAGGGGATCTCCTGCACGGCCGCCGGCACCTGCGTGGCGGTCGGCTATTACGGCAACGCCGGTGTAGACCGGGCCCTGACCGAGAAGTTGGCTGCCGGCGTCTGGGCCGTTTCGGCCTCGACGGACGTCGGCGCCGGCTTGAACGAGCTGGACGCCGTGGCCTGCACATCGTCCACCTCCTGCGCCAGCGTGGGCACGTTCCGGACGGCCGCCGGCATTTACCAGAACCTCATCGAAACCCTTGGCGCCGCCGGCTGGAGCCCCCTGGCGCACAGCCCGGACGCCACTATGACCAACAACGAGCTGGCCGGGGTGTCGTGCACCTCTTCGGCATCCTGCATGGCAGTTGGCCACTACAGCAATAAGGGCGTGGCCCAGTCTTTGAGTGTGGAGCTCGTCCACGGCTCCTGGACGGTGACCTCGAACCCGGATAAGGGCACCAGCACCAACGAGCTGTCAGCCGTGAGCTGCGCGCCCGCTTCATCGCAATGCGCGGCCGTCGGTTATTTCAACGACGTCATCAGTGGCTATTCGGACGTGACCCCCCAGGTGTTGGCCGAGGCCTGGTCGGGCACCTCCTGGGCCACCGAGGCCGCGTCGGACGCGCTCACGCCCGATCTTGCTCTTAATGGCGTCTCTTGCTCTTCGAGCAGATCGTGTGTGGCGGTGGGTAGCTACGAAAGCGGCGCCGGCGCCCGCCAGGTGCTGGTCGAGGACCTGGCCAACGGGGCCTGGGCCGCCACCCCGGCTCCCAGCCCCAGCGCCATTTCCAATTACCTGGACGCCGTTTCATGCCCCTCGTCCGGCTCCTGTGTCGCCGTCGGGTACGACACCCCGGTCGGCTCGAATGGGGCCAAGACCGACCAGGCCCTGGTCGAGAGGCTGTCGGGCGGCAAGTGGTCCGTCTCTCCCGCCCCGGACCAGGGCACCGGGTACAACCAGCTGAACGGGGTCTCGTGCTCGTCGGCCAATTCCTGTGTGGCGGTCGGTTTCTATTCGCCTTCATCGACTTCGACCGGCGGCGGGCCACGGGTTCTCATCGAGACTCTGGCCAATGGTTCGTGGACATTGACCCCGGGCCCGGCCCTGGCTGCCGGCTCGAGCTACCTGGAGGGTGTCTCCTGCCCGTCGGCGCGCAGCTGCGTGGCTGTGGGTTACTACTACAACGGGAAGGGGCGCCGTGCCCTCGTCGAAAGCCTGACCAACGGGGTCTGGACCGTCGACCGCAGCCCTGACAATGGCTCGGGCGACAACCTGCTGGACAGTGTCTCCTGCTGGTCGCCGGCATCCTGTGTCGCGGTCGGCTACTACGCCGCCGGGGCCGCGCACCTGGGCCTGGTGGAGACGCTTGGCGCCGGGGGATGGGCGATCACCTCGGCCCCCGAGCCGAGCAGCAGCGGGGACTACCCGACCGGCGTGTCGTGCATGGCGTCGGGTTCGTGCGCCGTCGTAGGTAGCTACACGAGCGGGCCCGGAGGCACGGTGGACCAGACCCTGGTGGAGGTCATCGGCATCGGCGCCTGGACGCTGGCGGCGAGCCCGAGCCCGGACGCGGGGGGCGACACCCTGGGCGCCGTTTCCTGCGTGGCCCTGGCCAGTTGTGTGGCGGTGGGCCATTTCGACGCTGCCGCCGCGCAGGGCTCACTCGTCGAGTCCGGCCCGGCGCCGGTGGGGGTGGCGCAGACGACGACCACTCTGTCGTCGGCACCGAACCCGGCCAAGGTTGGCCAGAAAGTTACCTATACAGCCACGATCGTGCCGGCGCCCGCAGGGGGGGCGGTGACCTTTGCCGATAACGGCGCCGTCGTCGCCGGCTGCCGCGCTGTGCCGGTTGGGGCGACAGGGAAAGCTAAATGTTCGGTTACATACCAAACGGTGGGCGAGAACCTGGTCCAGGCTGCCTTTTCAGGGCGCTCCGGCTTTACTCCGTCGACTTCGGCCCTCTTCAGCCAACTCGTGATCAAGCCCGCCCCCCTGGCCCAGGGCTATTGGTTGGCGACCAAGGGCGGTCAGATTTTCGGCGTGGGGGCGGCAAAGTCCCTCGGCAGCATCTCTACCACGCCCGCCGACCCCGTGGTCGGGATAAGTTCCTCGCCGCGGGCGCGCGGTTATTGGGTAGTGACCGCCAATGGGACAGTCGCCGCTTTCGGCGGGGCCACGTTCCACGGCGACCTGCCCGAGGACAAGGTAAAAGCGTCCGACATAGTGGCCATCGCCCCGACGGCGAACGGCGCCGGCTATTGGTTGGTCGGCAAGGACGGAGGGCTGTTTGCCTTTGGTAATGCCAGTTACCACGGTTCGGTACCGGGGGTCAAAAAGCACGTCTCAGATATCGTGGGGATGGTGACGTCTCCCAACGGTGCCGGCTACCTCCTCGTGGGCGCCGATGGTGGCGTGTTCGCGTTTGGGGCCAGCCGTTTCTACGGGTCCCTGCCGGCTCTGCACATAAAGGTGGACAATGTCCGGGCCATCCTGCCGTCCCCGACCGGTGCCGGGTACGTCCTCGTCGGTTCCGACGGCGGAGCTTTCCTTTTCGGCCGCGGCGTGAGCTTCCACGGTTCGCTGCCAGGAGAGAAGTACCACGTGACGGACATAGTCGGTCTCGCTCTCACTCCGGACAACGGCGGCTATTTCATGGCCGGCGCCAATGGTGCGGTTTACGGTTTCGGGGACGCCAAGGTCGGACCGGCGCCAGTCGGGCTCGGGGCCCATCTTCCTGTGGTAGCCATCGCCGGGTTCGGCTAAGCGCTTCGAGCCGGTAGCGCCCAGCGAACCCGGGAAGGATTTGAACCGGCCCGGCGGTCAGGAGGTGGTGGTGGCCGGGCCGCCGTTTCGGTTGGAACCAGTTGCTTTCGCCGCTGCGGGAGAGCCGGAGGTTACCCCGACACCCTACCGGCGGCCATCAATAGATCACGTACGCCGAAACCAGCCACACGACCAGGCAAACGACCACAAAGGCGGCGCCCACGAGCAACGGTAGCCAATCCCGTTTGGCCCGTACCGCTTCGGGCTCGAGATCGGGCGGGGCCGGTTCCGGGACCTCTACGGGAGGGGGCGGCTTGGGCCGTAGTTCCGCTCCGTCGCGAACGCAATAGTCCTCTGTCAGCAAATTGGGCTCGCTGCACACCGGGCACGGGATGTGTTGCGGGATGGCCCATCCCTCGGTGCCGGGCAGGCGACGGAGGCCGACGCGTTCGTTGCTGACCGGCCCGGGGGCAGCGAAGGCCGTCCGGTTGGCCCAGAAAAGAGGGTAGTCGCACGTGCTGCAAAACCCGCCTGCGTCCCGATCGAGGTCCTCGAGATGGCTAACCGTGTTGCACGTCGGGCAAAGGACGTCGGTGCCCATTATTTATCTCCGTCTCTTCATTACTCTGTACCTGAAACCTCTTTGATACCGCTGCTGCTCGGAGGCGCTTCATCGCTGCCGTTCAGAGTGAGCTCTTCACTCGCGGCGAGGACCTGTTCCACGGTCACCGGAAAGGGCGGGAATATGCGCCGGTCGCCGGCGAACAACTGGAGGTCCACGTGCGCCGGCACTTCGTCCCTTACCAGTTCGACGAAGTCGGCCTCGGCCAACCAGCCGATACTTTCCACCCGGACAATCACTTGGGCCGTTCTGGCCATTGCTTCACCATGACGGAACACCCCGCCGGAATCGATGATTTCGACGGGGCCGCCTGTGAAGAGCTCCAGCAGGCCGGAAAGGCCTTTTTTGGTGCCCCGCCACCACTGCAGCCTGGACGCTTCGATGACGAGCCGTCTTTGGTATTCGTCGTCGAGCGCCGGGTTTATCGTCGGCAGGGCCAGCCAGCCGGCCATGAAGCGGACCATCGCCGGCGGGGCCACCGCCGGGTCGATGGTGTTGGCCAGGTTGTCGATCCCGTCCAGGTAGGTCCCGGCCTCTTCCTGGAAAATAGAAACGAAGCGATAAAAGAAATTGTCATCCAGCATGCCCACCGGGAGCTGTCCGACGAGCCAGTCCGGACGCCGGATCTGCGCCTGGCTGGCCATCGGCCCGGGAGCCAGTACGACGGTTTTGCCCGGCTCGGGAGCAGCCGGTGGCTGCCCGCCTCCGCTGTCCGCAACGGGCGCGGGGCCGCCGTCGGTGCTCACTTCACGACCACAACGCTGTGGCTGGGCGAGGCCGTACGCCGCTCCCCATTACCGTTCTCGGCCAGGACCGGGAGGGGCTGGGGCGCAGAAAGGAACAGAGAGCGCTCGTCGAGGCGTACGACCTCCTTGGCCGGCCCGTACCGGCGCCCGGTGCGCAGGTCGCAATCGAACAAGAGCACCTCGTCTACTCTGTCGACGCCGTCGACCTGTTGCAGGAGCTCGGCGATGGGAGCGGCGTTGAGGTCGCTGTCCCACGGCCACCCCTCGCCCTCCGGCCCACCGGTAAGGGGGTTGACCCACTCGTAAAGGAGTTCGAGCGCATCAGAGCGAATTCGCGTAAGTGTGTCGTCGCTGGCGGTCGGAAGGGCGCGCAGGTGCGTAGCTACGGTTACGCCCTGGTAATAAGGGGTACCGATCTCGACGGTAATGCCGAGTAGGCGGCGTGGTTCCAGGTGTTGGGCGATGTTCTTGACCAGCCCGTCAGTCAGGGCGAAATCATCGATCGTCTGGCTCTCCGGTACCCGGCGTACTTTAGGTACTACCAGGAGGCGGACGGGACCTCCCAGGGAGCTCGGCCCGAGACAGCGGGCCCTGGCCACTTCGGACGAGGCCTCGATAGCCAGGCGTTCGAAATCGCGCGGTGTTACCGCCCGTTGGCGCGTGCGCAGGCTCAGCGGGCCCCGTTTCTTGGCCTCGCTCACTGTCTCGGCGTCTGCGCCCCCTCTGGCCGGGGCGATGTTGGTGACGCTGTCGATGAACGCCACCGTGGAACGCAGACTGGTCAACGTCCCGGCCGCCACGTTGCCCTCGGCGCCGCCTCCGTGGCGATAGGCCCGCATGATTATCTCGGCCCCCACGGGCGGCACCGCACCGTGTTGGTGCCAGCTTCCGTCTGCGTACCGGACGGCGGGGCCGAAATGGACCGTCCCAGAGCTGCCGTCGAGGACGTAATGCAGGTCGTCTGGCGACGATCCCGTGAAATCGTCCACTTCCTGCCAGTTTTGCACCACGCCGCCCGTCGAAACCCGGATGTTCTCCTCGTCCCGGCGGGCCAACAGGGGGGGAAAGCGGAGCACGAACGACTGTCCGGGCAGCCCGTTCGAGCGGCCCAGGCTCTCGGGGCCGTACCGCACGGAGTGCTCGGCCACGGTCGTCCCGCCCAGGGCATCCACCGTTACCGATCGGATTTCAGGCGATGCCTGGTAGCTGGGCGCGCCCGGCGGCGTCTGCACCAGTACGACCCTCATCCAATAAGCGCGGGTACCGCCGAGAGCCAGGGCCTCGTGAGTGGGCGGGAACAACAAAATAACCTCGCCATCGCGGTTGAGGCCCCCCGTCGTGTCCGAGTACTTTACGACCCTCACCCACGCCTCACCCGACCACGCCTCAGTGGTGAGTGGAGGAGACTGGGGGTGGATCCCGATCCCGGCCGGGCTCGTGGTCGTGTTTTGGAAACGGACCACACGGCCCCCCAGGCTGCCGGCAAAGCCGAAGTAAAAAGCGTCGCCGGGCAGCGGGCGAGGTTCGGAAGTGAAACAGCGCATGGACGCGCCGGGGAACCGGAGGTCGTCCCAGGCGTCGACCAGGCTGTCCGTCCCGGCGCCGCCCCGGCCGGTCTTGGCCGCAATCAATTGGGGCGGCTCGATCACGAGATCGTCCACCGTTTCGAATACGACGGGCCGGCCGGACAGGGAAGGAGCGCCTACCTGGGTCCCGGCTTTTACCAGTACGGGCCGGTCGAGGACGGTCGAGAGCCAGAACGTAAGGTCGGCCCGAGCTGCGGTGGGCGGGAAAGGAGCGATGCCCATCAATTCGAGGAACTTGGTGTAAAAGCGGTCCGGCACCTGGTTGAGCCGGTACAGGAGCATTTCGCTCATCCACGAGAACAGCTCGATCAATGCCACACCAGGATCCGACAGGTTGTGGTTGGTCCACTCGGGGCAATACTTGGGGATAAGAAGCTTGGTTTCGTCGACGATGTCCTGGAACCGCCGGTCGTCGAGGTTGGGGGCCTGAAGCGACAACTTTAATGGTCCTCTCGCGGTATCACGTAGAAGGGGTATACGAGGTTTCGACGGTCGTTGGTGGCCCGGACTCTGTACGTAATATCGATATTGACCAGGAAGGGGTCGCGCACGTCGGGCACGCATTCGATACTGAGCACGTCGACACGCGGCTCCCACTGGGCAATGGCATCGCCCGCCGCCGCCGCCATTTGGCCGAGGGTGTTGAAATTGACCGGCTCGAACAGCAGATCCCAGATGCGGCAGCCGAATTGCGGCCGCATGAGCCGTTCGCCTGGGGCCGTGGAGAGGATTACCCGCATAGAAGCGTCGAGATCTTCGGGGCCCCGGGTCATCCGGATGCCCCCGTCTGTGCTGACGCCCATCGGGAAGGCAAAGCCGCGACCGACAAAAGAGGGTACGCCGGGTTCCGTCGCCCTTACGCTGGTGCCCGCTAGGGCTCCACTTACCGACGCCCGCATGGCCCGCCGGGCCTGGAGGGCCTGCAACCGCGCCGACGGGGCCGGGACGAGGGAGCCGCCAACCCGGCCGTCGCCCGCCACACTGGCGTCCCGCCGTCCATTGCTCGACGGGGTCGGGTCTGCCTGGTTGTCAGGTGGTTGGGGCATGCGATGGCCGTCCCTCAGTTGATCTGCACGATAGCGCCCTTCAAGGCGGTGGACGCTTCGCCCTCTAATTGCAGTACCGCCCCTTTCAAACTGGCCTGGCTCTGCCCTTGCATCTGTAGCTGCGTGTCTGCGGAAACATTGACCTGCAGGCCCGACAGTTTGAGGTTTTGATCGGCCTGGATGGTGACGTTGGCCCCTTTTATCGTCACGTCTCCTGTCGTGGAAAAGGCCACCTGCGTCTCGCCGGCCTTGACCGTAAGCGCCTGACCGGACGGGATCTCGATGTTGGTCGACTCCTTGGTGATCTTCAGCGTGTGCTGCTGACCGGCCAATTGGACCATGAAGTACTGGTCCGCGGGTTGGTCGCCGTCCGACATCTCCCAGACGTGGCCGAGCCGTGAGGTGACCCGGCGAGAGGAAACCTTGCCGTCCTTGACCGTCCAATCCGGGATGCTCGCCTTGTTGCCGAAAAGACCACCGAGGATTATGGGTTGGCGAGGGTCTCCGTGCTCGAAGGCAACCAGCACCTCGTCGCCCACCTCCGGGATCATTACGCTGCCCCGGCTGCTCCCTCCTCCGGGCGCCAGCAGCCGGCCCCAGGCGCTCTCCTGGGTCGAATCCAGCCCGGGAAAACGGACTTTTACCCGTCCCATCTGGTTCGGGTCGTTGATGTTGGTGACCTCTCCGACCACGAGGCCGGGGTGGTGCGTGGCCGGTCCCTGGAGAGGCCCGTAGGGGCCGTGGCCGTTGGAACCGGGCTGCGGGACGCGTCCACCCGACCAGAACCGGGTCAAAAAACCACGCCGGGGGCGGTACGTGTGCTCGACCCTCGTCAGTGGGTACGTGCCGGAGAGAGGGCCGGCGTCGGACACCTGGACCGAAGTGCCCAACTTGATGTTGGGGTCGACGTCGGTCACACCCACGGCCCGGACCGAGCTGGCCACAGCCCAGTCGATGAGGGCCTGGCTCAACTGCCCCACCTCTTCTTGCGAGCTGCCGGCCAGGCCGGCAGTGACCAGCTTGGCCTCGCCGAAGGCGCTGTCGGGTGTGGCCATGGTGGTAGCCAGGTCGGAGCTCGCCGTCAGTGTGGCGCTGCTGGCCGTACCGGTCAGGCTCTGCTGGGCGTCTCGGTCCCAGCCGTAGACCTCGACGCTGCCGGGGGACTGCCCTGAGGCGTAAACAGAAAAACTGCGCAGGTTGTCCCCCAGCGTGAGGGTCACGGTCGTCCCCGCGGCGGGCTGTTTGAAGTTGACCGTGGTGCCCTCCGCCCACCAGTCAAAGCCGCTTCGGCTGGCCATTTCGTTCAGGAAATCAAGGTCAGAACTGACCTGGAGGAGGTATTCGAAAGTCACGTTGGTACTGTCAGTGGAGGCGGTCAGGCTATTGGCGCTGACAACGGACGAGACGACGTCCGAATACGTCATGTTCAGGTACGTCTTGACCCGCGAGCCGCGCCCCATCCGGTGGCTTTTGTCCAGCGCCACCACCAAGAGCTCGGGTTGTTCGCCCTCTCGCTGCTCGACGCCGACTGCGGTGACCTCGCCTTCCATGAGCGTGCCGGCCCCGGGCACCCCGACCGTGACGGCGGCGCCGAGGCTGGCCGTGCCCGACTGGGCCAGCGAGTAGCCCGGGTCGGTGAAACGGAGCGAAGCCTGGCCTGTCGTGCGCAGCTCGAGTTCCACCTTGCACTCCACCAGGGCCGCTTGCCAGTCCGAGGGCAATGGCTGCCCATTGAGGTTGACAGTGGGGGCGAGGGTGATGGCTGGCATAGGTAATGGGGTCTGCGACTAATCAGGTCAGTTGGGGTCGGTTCGGGTCAGGTCAGTTCGGGTCAGGTCAGTTCGGGTCAGGTCAGTTCGGGTATGGCCAGGATGCGTCCGGGGCGAAGCGCCAACGGGTCCTCGATGCCGTTGAGGTCTGCTATTGGCCGCCAATTGGTGGGGCTGCCGTAATAAGTGGCGGCAATGCGGTCCAGCGTCTCGCCCGGCTGTACCCGGTGCGCACGGTGGGGGTGCGGCGTTCCCGACGTCGGGTTTTGGGGGCCGAAAACCTTGCCGTCCTCGTACTGGGTAAGCGTGAGGTCGACGTCGGCTCGAAGTGGCGACCCCTGGCTGGAAAAATACGTGAACGAAACGGAGGCGGACGCGATCACGGCCTTGAACGACTGCATGCTGCCCCAGTTGAACTGGACCCACGGCGGCCTGGCGTTGTTGCTGTTCTCGTTGCTGCCGGGCAGCGACGAGTCGATCTCCATCAACGCCAACAACTGATCCGTGTAGTCGGTCACGGGGGTACCGTCGTCGGTGGTGTCGAAGAAGAGGCGCAGGGTCATCGAACCCGAGCTCGCTCCTGAATAGTTGAGCGTGGGCACGCCTTTTCCGGGCATATCGGGCGCCTGCCAGGAGTTGCTCCGGCTGAAGCTCAGCTCTGTGGGGTTGAACAGGCAGGGGATGTTGTCGCCTTTTTCGGTCAGCAGGAAAGCTTTTTGGGAGTTCTGGGCCATCAGAAGACCTCGGGGTGTAAGAAAAGCCCTCTTCTTTCCAGGTCGGCCTGGCGGCGGGCGGCGAAGAGGTCCGCCAGCATGTCGAGCTGTTCTGAGAGCTCTGGCCCACGTGAATGTTCGGGAGCCGACTCGCCCGACCCGGCGCCGGCTGCGGTGATGGGCGGCGCCGGCGGGGCATCGCTGCCTGGCCCGGCCATGCCGGAGTTGGGCAGAGAGAACGCAGCCGGCCGTCCCGACGTGCTGAACCGGCTGATCTGAGTGCGGCTGGGCGTGGCCCGCATTTGGCTCGTTGCTCCTTGGTTGGTCCTGGCCAAGCCGCTGAACGCAGCGGCCGAAGCGGCTGCGGACGAGGCGGCTGAGGTGGAGGTGGTCGAGGTGGTCCGGGTAGGTGAACTGTTGATGCTGCGTCCGAGAGCGTTGGCCCCGGGATTGATGGTAGGCCTTAGGGACCGGCCGCCTCCAGGGTTACCCGGGGCGGCCTGTGCGGCTGCTTCCAGTGCCGAAGCGGCGGTCGCCCGGACGGTTTGCCGGCGGCCGAGGGCGAAGGCCGCGCCCGCTATAGGCAGGACCGGTAAGCCGGCGGTCCCGTAGGTCTGGTCATGGCCCGAAGCCGCTGACCTCGAGACGTTTGGGGGCCTAGAGACGTTTGGGGGCCTAGAGACGTTGAGGGGCCTAGAGACGTTTGGGGGTCCTGAGACGTTGAGGGGGCTCGAGGCGTTTGGGCGGCGTGAGACGTTGAGGGGGCCCGAGGCGTTTGGGGGGCCTGAGACGTTGAGGGGGCTCGAGGCGTCGGCGGGGCCGATGGTGGAGGCCAGACCGCCGGGGGCATGGGCGCTGGGGGCCAGAGTGCTGCGGGCCAGGATCGCGGGAGCAAAACGGCTGGAGGCCGGAACGCCGGCGGGGCGGAAGGGTGCGCCTCTCGGAGGTCTGGCCGCGCCCGTTGCCCCTCGTTGCAGGCCGGATGGGTGCCTGAGGCCGACGCCGGGTGGTTTTGTAAAACCTGTTCCGGTTGCTGGCCACAAAGTCTCCGGGGCTGTCAGCGGCCGGTGGCTGTTGCCCTGCACCAAGGAGCCAAGAGCCGTGATAGTCGCCATGGTCGAGACTCGCCGGGGTTGCTGGCCGGCGGCTTCTTGCCAGGTGCCGCTCGTAGCGCTGAGCGAGCGTTGAAAGTTGGCCACCGACGGCGCGACGGTAGCCGGGGGCGTGACGGTGGCCGGCAGCGTGACGGTAGCTGGGGGCGTGACGGTGGCCGGGGGCGTGACGGTAGCCGGGGGCGTGACGGTGGCCAGCAGCCGAGGGGAACGGGCCCATGGGCTGGCCTGGTCGGGCCGGTAAGCGATGGGAGGCCGGGTAGGGACCAGATGACCGGCTCCAACGGGCTGCCGCCGCCCGGCACTTTCGAGCATTGGACGGTTTCCGACCGTTTCCGCATGAAAACCGTCCACGCTTCTCCCAAACGATGCCGCCGGCGGCGTCGATCGGGCGGCGTAAGCGGTGACGGGCCTCAGGTTGCGGGTGACCGGGGGCGGCGGCGCGCCCGTGACCTGCAGGCCACGACGGCGCGGCAGGCGCAGGCCGAATGGCAATCCGATGGGTCCTACGCCATATAGGTCACTTGCGCGTTGCACCGTCATGCCCACCGTAATTGCCCCGGCAATGGCCGCATTTGCCGCCTCGGACTCCGTCGACATGTGCTGGCCGATCAGCCTCCGGTGGCGTCTCGCCGGCGTGGGCGCCGGCAGCCGGGTCGGGGCGCCGTACCCATCGGACCGGCCCGCTCTCATGAGGGGAGTTTGTTCTCCGAGAACCGCCTTGGGGCCGCCGGCCGCCACCTCTCTTGGTCCCCGTAGAGCAGATCCCCCGTACATCGGACCAGACCGTTCACCGGTGGCCGACAGGAATGAGGGCGGGCGGGCCACGGAAGGCTGTCTCGTCAACACTGCGACTGCGACCGGCATCAGCGGGTGGATCTGCCGGTCTGGCGCCGGCCCAACAGTGGTCCTCCCCGGGGCCAGGTGACGGGCCACCGGTGCCGCTGGTCGGAGCATGGTGACATCTCGCGCCGGGAGCTGCGCCAGCCGCCGCTGCTCACTTTTCGGCCTGCCCGATGCCCGCCAAGACCGGACGTTTTCACCCGGCATGACGTCTGGCCCGGTTGAGGGGGTCCGTGACGGCGTCTTGAGCCAGGCCGGCCGGGCAACGGCCCGGGCTAACTCAAGCATTTGGGGCGGAATTTCAGCGCCCGGGCGGCCACCGGCCAGGCCGGCCGGGGGCGAGCCGGGCGTCAGTGCGTACGACCGGAAAAGGCGGCCGGGGGCAGAGGGCGCCTGGGTGTTCGTATGCGACATGCCAGCTGCGTGGGCGAGCGCCCCTGGCGTGCCGAGTGCCCCTGGCGGGCCGAGTGCCCCTGGCGGGCCGAGTGCCCCTGGCGGGCCGAGCGCCCCTGGCGGGCCGAGCAACCGTGGCGGGCCGAGCAACCGTGGCGTGCTGAGCAACCGTGGCGTGCTGAGCAACCGTGGCGGGCCGAGGGCACCAGCCCGGCGTTCGCCGCCTAACAGGTCGCTCGAGTGACCCCAACCGCGGGTCGTCCCTGTCAGTACGAGTGGGGTGGTGGCTCGACTGACGAGTGGGGTAAGGGCCAGCACTGGCCCCGCCGCAGTGGTGGCTGTTCGGAAAGCGGTAACCGGATAAGGGGAAGCGTTGAAAGTGCGGGCCCACGCCGCGCCGGGTACGGGAAGCACAGCGGTGGGACTGCTCCACGTGCCCTTTGCCGGTACGGAAGCGGGCCGGGTTAGGGCCGCTCGCCGGATGGCCCGGCCCGGAAGGCCTCCCTGAGGATAGGGCGTGCCCGGTCCCGCTCCCGTCGCCCGGCTCGCCTGTGATTGGCCAGCGCCCCATGGTCGGTCGACGCGCGATTCAAGAGAGGCAACACCGGCCCGGTTGAGTGCGACGTCACGCTCAGGCTGCCTACGGCTCGAGATTCTGCCGGGGAACAGAGTGGTTGAGGTCGCCATATCGCCTGGGGCCGACGTAGCTTTCGGCCAAGTTCCGGGAGCATTGGGCCTTGCAGTCGTAGGCGGCCGCCTTGGCCCGGCCGGCTCGGCGAGACTCACAGAGGCAGGCGAGGACGCCCGTGCCAGCCGGACCATCGACGCGCTTGGGAAACCCGGCACCGCGGTGGTTGAGATCCCGGCCATTGCTCCACCGCCAAGGCCAGCTGTCACTGCCGGGCCGGAAGGAGCGGGCCTCACGGCATTCCGCCGTGATGCGGATGCTACGGGCGAGAAACCTGAAGGCCCGGTTGCCGAAACTGCTGGGACTGCCGGTCTCCTGGCAAGTGGCTCCAACGTCGCGGCGGTCGACCGTGCCAGGAGTCTGGCAACGACGGGCGCGGGTTCCATTGCCACCGCCGGCGGCGCAGATTCTGGTGCGAACTGGCCGGGTCTGGCCCGCGCCACCGGCGACCTGTGCGCGCCAGGTGTCCTTATCGTTACACCAGCGCGCACAGTCTGGCCGGGCCCGGCGGTTTTTCCGGGCGCGAGGGCCGTTGCCGGCCGCCTCGCAACGATGGAGGTCCCTCCACTCGCCATAACCGAAGCCGTCCTTGTCGCGACGACGGCTGTTGCGCTTCGGGCAATGCGCTCTGCGCCGCTGCGGGCAATAGCCTGCGTGCTCGAGACGTTTGGCCCTGGACGGCCGCCGAGGGTTGGTGGCGATCCCGCCCTAGCAGGCCGCGGACGGGCCGCCAGCGTGCTCACCGGAGCGATAGTGGTGCCGTAGCCGGCTATGGCCCGTGTCGGCAAGGGTGGACCGGGGAGGTAAGCCGAAGGGGCGGCCACGGTGCCCGGGGTCGGTAAGGACCTCGCCAGTGTCAAACTGCCTACCGGGGCGGCCAGGGTCAGCGCCGGAGCCGATAGTGGGCCCGTTTCGCCCTGCCGGTACAAGGAGTTTTGTCGAGTGGCCCAGTTCCGTCTCAGGCCGAAGGTCTCAGATGGCGTCGAGGCGGCAGCCCCAAACGGACGCCGCCGTGGCGACCCCGCCCCCGGCACAGGCGTGCCGGCGGAAGTCCCCGGCCCCGACCGGGCCTCCGGTCGTTTGACTGCAGTCAGAAAAGGCCGAACCGACGGCATCGGAGCCGGAGAGCGCGAAAGAGCCCTGGCTGACAAAGGCGAAGTCGGGAAAGAGCCGGCCGGCGCCAGAAAGGCCGGCGCGGAGGTGGTCCGCGGCAGAAAAGCAGGTCCCGGCGAAGAAGTCGCCGGGCGGCCAGGAACAACCGTCTTCGAGTAGATGCGCCGGACGATCAACGCCGCCTCGCTGGTCCCGACGCCGGCTCCCACGCTCGGAGCTGAATAGCGCAACGACGACGTCAGCCGACCGGGCTCCGGGATATCGACGACACGAAATTGATATGGAGTGGAAGTGCCGGGAAAAGAGGTAGTTACGTCCGGGTTGCCGATGTTACCCTCATGGTGCCGGCGCAGTGTGCCGCCGGCCGTAGTCGAGCGAACTCCGGCCGGGCCAACGACGCCGCTTGCGGGGCCCGCGCTGCGGCGGGGGACGCCAGGTACGGCCACGGCCGGAGCCAACGGCGTGGCCGGCGCCAACGGCGTGGCCGGCGCCGTCCTCCTCGCTGCAAAGCCGCCGTAACCGAGGAGCGGCGTCGATATGGCCCGTCCCAAAGCGATGGGGGATGCCCCGCCTCGGGCGGGGCCAGTCCCAACGCGCCCCGTCCCAACGCGCCCCGTCCCAACGCGCCCAGTCCCAACGCGCCCAGTCCCGACAGAGCGAGTCCCCACAGG
>DATJUH010000418.1:0-6063 GCA_035502515.1 Acidimicrobiales bacterium | reverse complement strand
GTAAGATCGACTCACGCGAGAATAGCGAGTTGCAAGCGACCGTCTGGAAGGCGGCCGCATTTCGTGCCTCCTCTCGCACCTGGACTTCATTCCTTCGTACCTGCAGGGCCCGTCTAACCGCCTTACGCAGCTCGGCGGGCGAATACCACCAATCCGACGGGCGGTCGTCCGCCGCCCAAGGCGGACGAGGCAATGCCTCGTATAATGAGCGGTGAGGCTCCTGCAGATACAACACCGACGGAAGGTTCACGTAGCGCGCTATAGCTGTTACCCCGAACTCCATACACGCTCCGGCCAGCAGGACATCAAAATCTCCGTGGTTGATCTGTCGAGCGCATCGTTCGCAGTGTCTGTTCATTGCCTCGATTTGCACGTGGGCGTCGTGGGCCAATTCCCACAAGTTCTTGGTCTTGCTGGATGGCACCCGCTCGGCTTCTACTATGTGCTCAGGTATGAGGTCTCCCAGCCGAAGGAACTCCTGGTCGGCCGACTGCGGGCACCATGACTCCAGTTGATGCCCCAATTTAAGCAGTCCTGAGACCTGGTCATAGAGAGCACGCTTCGCCCCACCCGATGGCAGGTTGTGCCATACGGCTATTCGCACGAGGGTAAGCAATCAGGTAAGCGCACGGGCAACACCAAAAGTTATGCTGCCCGCACGCGCCGACGCGCTTTATTGAACCGCGTAGCTCTAGCCCTGACGTCCCTCCACAATATTAACGCATTTGCTCCAATAGATCCCCCAGCTCGATAAAACAGCACCCGGACCATTACCTTCAACTCGTTCCTGCGGACTTGATTCCGAAGCAGGTCATGCTCTTTGCCATAAGACATCGCCTCGTAGTGCTTGACGGCTGGCAGCCAATCCTCAGGCATTACGACGTACGGGATCTTTGCGTCGACGACGCCGGAGAAAAACCAGGCCGCGACGTCGTAACCTATACCCCCGTCATACCATTCCTCGAATGAACGACCGACCGCTCGCGCGTTCGCCACATCGAGCAGCATGCAGTAGACGGTCGGTCGCTTTGACATCGTCACACCTGGCCTGGTTATCTCCCGCCTCTCCTCCTCCATCATGGCCGTGACAAAAACCGCATCGCTCTCAGACCGCGCTCGGTGAAGGTCGGCCAACCACCCATCGAGGCGTATTTCGACATCGGAGTCGAGCAGGACCATATAGTCGGTCGGGCAAGTACTCAGCCAATGGTCGATCCACGTGGCGTGAGTCCGACCTCGCGGTGCGAGTTCAATTTCGTCAACAACACCTCCCCGCGCCAGCCGCACGAGCATCGGCAATGTCCGGTCAGTCGAGCCGCAGTCACCGACGACCACGCGGGAATGGTGCCCGGCGTCACGGACTTGGAGCGAGCGCAGGCACAGCTCAGTGTTCCAGGCGGTATTGATGCTCGCGATATATACGGTGGTATCGGGCCGCTCAACCGTCATGTCAGCCAAGTAAGCCTCCTCTCATCGTCACCATGTCTTATTAACCACCGCTAGCCAATTCTGTGAGCCAGGACCCGGCTAGTGCGCACCATACCGGATCCGGTCGAGGTTCAATCCCCTGGAGGCGTCGCTCCGCCACTGACGGTGCAGCGAGGGCGGCGAGGGCATACGCCAGCTGTCCGGGCGAACTGGTCATGAGGGCCAGGTGGGCGAAATGTCTGGATGCCTGCACCCTTCGTCTCGCCGAGAGATGGCGCCGGGCCGCGCTAGCCCACCAGACCTGCGCGTACCGGTCATCGACGGGGCCGAGTTCAGGGAAGTACTTTGCACGCACCTGATTGGCGCTTCGCAACATCATGCCGGCGTCAGTCGACCCCTGACCCTCCCACATTCGCCAGGCCGCCAACGGCCTGTCCACGTAGGCCAGGGGTGACAACCGCGCCAACCGGACCCAGAGGTCCCAGTCTTCGCAACCCGGGACGTCGTCGTGGAAACCACCCGCCGCCAGGACAAGTTCCCGGTCGACCAGAACCGAGGATCCACCGCCGGGAATGACATTGTCCTGCGAGAGTGAAACGAGCAACTCCTGGCTGCTCAACAGCTGCCCGTCGGGAGGTCCCAACGGCCCCTCAGTCAACCGGCCGCCGGGTTGCACCGTTAGGTCGGCGCCCACATATGCGCACGCAGCGACACACCAGCGTGCGCTTGAGTACTTGGACAACGCCTGCAACTGAAGTTCGACCTTAGTCGGGGCCCACAGGTCGTCATTGTCCAGGAAAGCCACCCACTGGGTGCGAGCAGCCTCGATGCCCACGTTGCGGGCCTTTGCCGCCCCAAGGGGCAGGTCACGGCCGATCACGGTCAGACGCTCGTCCTCGAGAGCACGGAGCGCTTCGGCCGTCCCATCCGAGGACCCGTTGTCAACAACCAAGCACGCGACCTCTGAACAGGTCTGGGCCAGGACCGAACAGGCCGATTGCACCACCAAGTCGCGACGGTTGTACGTCGGGATGATGGCGGTAACCTGCGCTGGCACTGCCTTGGCTGCCGGGATGGCTGGGCTGTCTTCTCTCGGAATCACGCCGACGGCACATCGGGTAACGATGGGACCGACATCTTTCTGTGCTTGGGCTGGTACTCACTCGACGCGTCTCGTGGCGCGAGCGGCTCTTCGGGCAAGTTAGCCCAATTGCGCAACTCAGGCAGAGTCGAGCGCGGCCTCATAAGGATCCGCAGCGCCTGACGGGGCCCAAGCACCAGGGTACCGAACACGCAGAGGCCGAAAAGGGCGGGAACGCCGGTCCCTAGCAGGCCGATCGCTCCTGTAGGCAGATAGGGCCGTATAGCAACCTCGAGGCCAAAGGTGACAGCTGCCGCCGCCCCCCCTCGAAGCAGCGGTACGTGGCGAAGCGGGTTCGGAAGGTCTTGCCGTATCGAGTGGCGGACGTCGTGAAGCATATAGATAGCCGCGACGAGTTGGCCGATGGCGGTGGCGGCCACAACGCCAAGAGAGCCCAACAACACCATCGGCACAGTGAGGACGATGTTGACGACCATGCTCACTACGCCGTAACGGGCTAGGGCCCCTGCCTTGCCCACAGCCGCGGCGTAGCTGCCGATAAGGCCGGTGATCAGAGGGATCGCCGCTCCAGCGGTGAGCACTATACAGATCCAGCCCGACAGGCTAAAGCGCGGGCCGAGCCAGGCCAAGATACCGAAATAGGCCGATGCAATCGCGACCAGTGTCCACCCCGTGATTGCCACGACCCACATTCTCTGCAATCGTGTGAACTCACGAAAGGTACCCTCTTCGCCCTCCCGCCCATAGACGTTGCCGAGGTGGACGCGCGCCGGCCCGAGGCCATTGGAGGCCACAGATGCCAGCTGATTGGCGAAGTTCGCGCCCGGTGAGTAAATGCCGAGGGCGTGAACTGAAAGCCCCCCGCCTATTACCAACGAATCAACTTCTGTTACCACCAATGCTGCGATCCCACCTATTTGCAGCTTTCCGGAGAAGCTCATAATCGATCGCAGCTTGCTCCAGGGGATAAGGGTGATCCCCCTCCGGTCGAGGTAACCCACGGCCACCGGGACGATGAGGGCGGCGGCCAACACCTGCTGGCCGACGAATATAAAGGCCACGCCACGAAGACCACTTCCTGTTTCGATGACGATAACGAAGCCGACAACGTACGCCAAATAGGTGGCGAAGCCGGCGGCAGTGCTCCACGCCCAGCGTTGACGTGCGTTGAGGACAAACTGGAACAGCGTGTGGACGAACAACGTGGTGACGAGGACGCCCAAAGTGCGGAACAAGAAAATCGTTTGTGGCCGCCAGACGGCCGACATGTTGAGGAACCCGACGATCACGGGGGACAGGAACCAGCCGGCAGTGCTGATAACGATCCCCAAGACCGTTAGAAGCACGCAAAACGTCGTGAGCAGCTCAGTCGTCGACTTCCTGTCGTCAGTCCCGGCATAGATCGAGAAGTAGCGCTGCGCTGCACCCATCATCCCGCCATCGAAGCTGTTCAACATGCCTGTAAGGGTCACAACCAGCACGAATATCCCGTAGCGCTGGACTCCGAGCCCGTGGATTATGAAGGGGGTCAGGACCAGGTTGCCCGCCACTCCAAGGAGCTGACCTGCCGTCCCCCAACTGAAGCCTCGGGCCACGCCGCGCAAGCCCGTTGGTTTCTCATCGGCCTCGGCAGTGGTTGACATAGGCCCAGGGACCGAGATCCCCGAGGCCTCCAGAGGGGTCGCAGTACCTGGAATACCCGTAGTCTTCGTTGGGTCGATCAATGTTGCCTCGACATTTGCACGTGGCTTATGACCCGGAAGAAGTCGGCCGTGCCGAACCCGTCCCGGAGCCCGCTTCGACAGCCCAGACACCAGCCCGGTCTTCGCCGGTAACTGATCGTGCCGCTGGCCCGCGGGCAGGCACCGCTACTCCTACCCGCGATGACACTTCGACGACCCGGCCAAGTTGACCCTGGCGGCGGACCGGTCGGCCTCGTCCATCCATCACGTGCCCTATGGCCAGCAAGCGCACTTTCACACCGTCCTGCGCAATGCTACTGAACTCGCCTTCCCGCCCGGCCATAGCAAGTAGATGCGGTGGGCCGAAGAGGAGCCTCACCCAGAAGTGTTTATCGTAGGCGACGTGGAGAGAACAGTTGCTTCGGGCGCGCGTACCCATGACGCAGAAATCATTTACGACCGGAACTTACCCATCTAGCGCCGCCTTGCCCGACGGCCTGTCCAGCCTTTGGACCTGTGGCGTGCCAGACCAGGAAGAAGCTGAACGGGCGCCATTTCCCCTCCGCCTGCTGCCGGCCAGGTCGCCTGTGTACTCACCGGCCAGTTCGGCGGCCCGCCAAGGGCTGAAGCGCCGTTGCCAGTTGGGCCTGGAGCTACCGTCGGGGAACTCGGACCACCATTTTCGCACCAGTCCGGGGAACGTGAGGCGGGGGTAGCCGCGTATACCGGACAGGACCAGGCGCTCCCGGTGCACCCGTTCATAGAGGGACCGTAGCCCTGCGTCCCTGCGGTGTGACGATGCCACCACCAGGTGCGGATCCGCGTAGAGGCTGAAGCCAGCCGACAAGATGCGCCACATCCACTCTTTGTCCTCGCACGCGATCAACTGCTCGTCGAACGGGAACTGCTCCCAGACCTGTTTTCTCCAGGAGGACGCGTGGTTCGAGAACCCCCACGTAACGTCAGTTCCCACGTCGGAGAGATTGAACTTGGCTGGGCCCATCAGGGGGCTGCCGTCCGGACGCGTTGGTGGGCCCCATGTCCCGGCCACGTTGTCGTCCGCGTAAGCGTCAAGCGATACCTGGACCCATTTGGAGCTAGGTGGGACGCAGTGGGCTGACAAAGCGAAAACCACTTGCCCGCGCGCGTTCTGCGTTCCCAGATTGAGGGCGCGACCGTACGTGAAAGCCTCGGCAGGTATCGATATAACCTGGTCACAGTAAGGTCGGGCGATCTCGACGGTCCTGTCTGTAGAGCCCGAGTCCACCAGGATGATCTCCGGCTCAACGGTCTGTTCCCGGAGTCCGCGCATCGCTCTCTCGATTGTTTCTTCCTTGTTCTTGGCACGCACCACTACGCTCGGCGTTGCTTTGGGCAAGGGTCTCCTTTGCTCCGGCAGGGGCTCGCCTTTCTTCTACCCCTCATTCTGCTAGTGGCAACCCGCGTTGAGACAGGAAACAACCGCCCTCGGCTGGAGGGCTCTGTCAGCGGGCACCCCCGGAGTGGAGAAGCCCAAATTTTTAACAGGCTCTTCACAATCGAGTGGAACTCGATCGAGCCCATTATGCGTTCCAAAGTGTGAAGGAAATGTGATGCACGACCGGACAAGCCCTCGCCTCGACCCCCCGGCACTACGTACCACGGCACCGGAGGTTACGGGATATACCCCTCGCCCGATGCTTCGACCTGCCGGCGGATCCGGGCCCGGCCCTCTGGCGTGTCTGCGTCGGAAAGGGCGAAGGTAGGACTGGCTTCGATCTGCGCTTTTCGCCGTTCGAAGAACTCGCGGCTGTTGCCGACCACCCGGGCCGGCCGGCCCACCGCCAGCGAACCGGCCGGGATGTCCGAGCT
>DATJUH010000417.1:0-12052 GCA_035502515.1 Acidimicrobiales bacterium | reverse complement strand
GTGGAGTACTGCGTGCCGATCTGCATCTGCATTGTGGTCATCATGGCTCCTTCTTTGGTTCAACTGTGCTTGGGTTCAGCTGGTGGGCGGGGACGGCTCCGGGCTGCGCCGGCCGACCGGCTGCCCGGCGACCGGCCAGGTCAAGCGCCCCCCCATTAGCTCGGCGCCCTCACTTGGGTTGCTCGTGCTTGGGGTGTTACCCGACGAACTGGGCCGGGGCTGAGAGGCCGAATCGAACGCCCGGCGCAGGACGAAACGGAACGACTGCTGTAGGCCAGACCTGGTCGTCGGCGAGTGGCGCCGGTGCCGGGTCGGAGAACAGCCTCGTCATCCAGGAGATTCGCAACTGTGGCAGGATCCCGAACAGCGTGTGAGGGGCGAAAATCGCTCGTGCTGCGTGAGGGCGCGTGACACCATGCAATCAATGGCGACTCTCCTTGACCGGATGGGACCGCAACGTGAGACCTTTCGTGTCCCTTCTTGAACCGCGATTTCCATAGATGACAGATTCACTCCTTCAAAAAAAGACTGAACTCGCCAACGGGCCCTTCGGCTCAGGCGAACAATGGAGTTACGGGAACTCGAAGCTTTCGTCGCCGTAGCCACTGAGCTTCACTTCGGCCGAGCTGCTGCCCGCCTCCACGTGGGCACTCCGACCCTGAGCGAGCTCATACGGCGGTTGGAACGCGAACTGGGTACGACTCTTTTCACCCGCACCACCCGCCGGGTAACCCTTACCGCTAGCGGCGCGGAACTCCTGATGCGAGCCAGGACGATCCTTGACGAGGTGGCAATGGCTCGAGCTGCCGTTCGCCGGATTGGCGCCGGCGAAGGTGGCGTCGTACGGGTGGGGATCACACCGCCTGTGGCTCCCACTCTGGCTCCCCATCTAATGAAAGCCTTCACGGACAAGGCCCCCAACGTCTCCGTCGAGCTCCGGCGAATGTGGCTGCCGGATCTGGTTCGTGCGTTGGCCGACGGAAGGATCGATGTCGCAATCACGAGCGGTCTTGTGGACGATGGGCCAGGAATCGTCAATGAAGTCTTCTGCGCCGAACCGCTCCTGGTCGGCCTGCGCCCCAACCACCGCTTCGCGTTTGAGGCCACGATCAAATTGGACAATCTGGCCGACGACGTTCTGGGGCTGGCACCTCCCGACCTGTTCCCGGCGTGGGCATTGGCGCAACATCAGGCCCTCAATTGGGCCGGTATTGAACCGCCGACGGTGCTGCTTCATGAGACGGATCTGGCCGCCGCCAGGTGGATGGACCAACCAGACGTCGATTGGATCCTTCTCGTCCCCTCTCTGGCCTCCGCCCACACCGGCACGGTCATCCGACCGGTCGTGCCGCTCCAGCTCGTTCCGTTCACCTTGCAGTGGAAGCCAAGCCGCACGAACACCAGCGCGGTGGGACGCCTGGTTAGTACCGCCCTCGAGATGGATCTGCCGGAGGGGTGGTACAGGCCACCGGGCCACTCCAAGCACGGGTAATACAGCGAACAGGCAATTGAACATCAGCACCGGCGGTGAAAGGTTGTGGCGTCTACCCACCCTCGACGGCCGTACACGGATCCGATGTCTCCCAGGACGCGGGACGCTAAGCCCCGGTCGCGATGCGTCGCCGGCAGTTTCCCCTGTGGCCACGGCCCTGGTGCCCGTGGGAGCGGTAACGTGGGTATGCGTCCCCCGACGCCGAGCCCGGGCGGCTGCTCCAGCCACGCCGTTAGACAGGGTGAAGGGAGCTCAGTTCTCCGGGGTCAGGCAGGGTCCGGCAACACGAGCCCAGGCGGCTGGAGCGCATGGGCGAGTGAGGAGAGCTGTGACCAAAGACGGGCGTTTCAAGCGTGAGGTGCGGCGCGCCGCTCAGGCCTCAGGAGAGCCCTATACGCGTGCCCGGGCCAGGCTCGACGAGGCTCGGAGGAACCCTCTCCCGACGGACGTCGACGAGCCCCGCTGGATCGTCCTCTACAGCTTCGCCGGCGTCGAGGACTGGCTCCGGCGTTGGCTCCTCTCCAACTTCGCGGCCGGGCTCGGGCGTATCCTCGTCCCGCGTTATCAAGGTGGCCCGATCGTCCCGGGGATGCTCCTGCTGGAGGTGACGAGGGACGCGGGTCTGGCCGACCTCCTCGAGCTGCCGTTCTTCACCGACTACCTCGGTGCACCGGCTGAGCCGACCCGCCTCACCTGGGAGGCCGCACGCGAGGTCCTCCGCAACGAAGGGACGCGGACGCGTCATCGTCTGGTGCGCCCGGGCCTGGTAGGCGGGGGCCGAGCTCAAGTGCCGGTGCAGCACGCTGAAGCCGCTGAAGCCGCCGGCACGGCACCCGAAGGTGGCGCTGAGGAGGTAGGCGCCGGGGCGGAGGACCTCGGCGCCGGGGCGGAAGACGAGCATGAGGGCGGCGTCCCCGAAGAAAGCCCGTATGACCGCCCCGGCCGCTTCCCGCGCGTGATCCGGGCGAGCGACTCTGAAGAGCGCGAGACCCAACAGCTCCTTCAACGGCTTTTGGACGGGCCGACCGAGGGGGAGCGAGCGAAGGCCAAGGCAGCCCTCGTCCTCGCACACGACTCCATGGTCGAGCACATCGCGGCGCGCTTCATTGCATCTTCCCCGCTCGCTCAGGCCGAGCTCCTCGAGGCCGGTCGTCAGGGTCTCTCCCATGCGGTCGAATCATTCCACCCGGTCTGCGCTCGAACCCCTCCGCCTGGTTGCCGCCGGGTGGACTTCCGCAGCTACGCGGCCTGGTGCGTCCGTCGGTCGGTAGTGCGTCGAATTTCCCAGCCCGGATAAACCTGGCGGCCACGACGCAACCGCTTTGGTGCGGCCGGTCGGTAAACACCTATCCCTATCTTGCGCCCTTGACAATTCCGGGCAACGCGGAGGCTGGCCCGAACGCCGACCTGGTCCCGAGCGCCAGGTCCGTGCTCGATGAACTGTGTGCCAACGAATTGCAGGCGCTTCGTCAGCTCTATGAGCAACGTTGGTCTGAGGAACGAACGGCAAAAGACATGACTGACGTGGCTCGTGCTGCCACATTTGGGGCCGTTCAAACCGTCTTCGTCGATATCGACGAAGTGGTCCCCGGCACTATCGATGAAACCATTGGAATTGTAACTCTGCGTCATCACGAGGGGGCCGACCGTTACGGCGTGGTGGACGAACTCGCCCGCCGTGTTTGGCTCAGCGGGGGAAGGGCCCTGGCCGTCCGGCGAGAGGACGTCCGGGGCGGAGGTCAGTCTCCGCCATCTTGCGGTACCCGGTCTGAGTCTCCGTCAGGCAGAAATCCGTCGCAGTGCGCCGCATGTGGTCATTCCCGTCCACTGGCGTGCTTTGAACCGGGGGCGACCGTTGGCGTCTGCGCTTGGTTCTCGCGTCGGCCCCGGTGGCCGGGCCTTGGCCGTTGCCCTGCGCCAGGGCCACCAAGGCGTCGGCGGCGTAGGCGCAAAAGCCCTGAGGCCCGGGCGCGGCCGCCCGCCGCCGCCGGTTGGCCTCGGCCTCGATCCGGGCGACAGCCAGGTCGCTCTTTGCGCTCTGTTCGACCGGCGGAGGCTCCAGTCGGCGCGGGCCGAATAGGTGTCGCGCCTGACCAGCAGCCACAGGCTCAGGCGGTGGGACCGGCCAGGGCTTCTTTGATGGTGCGTTCAACTGGCGAAAGCTCGCCGTCGGGGCGGTCCAAGCGGTATGGGTAATTAGGCATGATGGCCGGCTGCGCCAAGAAGCGCGGACGGGTGCCGTGGTTGGCTTGGGCCGCATGCACCAGAAAGGGGTGGCAGACGAAAACGTCGCCGGCTTGGCCGGTGGCGTAAGCAACGGGCCGATTAGCGGAGGCGGCATCTACTTGTGGGCCCAGCGCCTCACCTGGAGCGCCGACCTCTCCATACGGCGCGAGTACCTCGGGGACGTCCATGTGGGAGCCGACCCTGATGCGCGTGGGGCCGTCACCCTCGTCGATGTCAGTGAAGAGGTAGAGAGCCAGCAGGGCGCGACCTTTGGAGTCGACGTTTGTCCAATACCAGCTCTCGCCTTCAGGTTTGTAACTGCCCTCGCAGTGCCAGCCAAGGCCGTCGGGTTCTTTCTCATTGGGGAAGCGCAAGGGAAAGGCGCCCATAGGCCCTCTGGGCATCCACCGGCCTGGGCCGGCCAAGGCCTCGCAGGCCTCGAGCAGAGGCATCACATTCATGGCCTGGATGAAAGGAGGCTGCCCCATGCCGTAGACCCACCGTACCGGGTCCGTCCAGCCAGAGGGGTCGTCGGGGCTAAGTCCGATCTCCGCCCACAGAAGCTCCACACAGGCCGAGACTGTTGAGGCCGGAACGACGCCGCGCAACGCGATGAAGCCGTCGGCCATGAATTGTTCGACCATGTCCGGGTGCACGTGGCTAATTTTTGCAGCCCGACGATAGATTGCGACGACCATTTACGAACAGCCCGGTTGCTGCCGCTGGACGTAGAACCATTACGATCACAGGCCTATGCGGGTGATGGTCACCGGGCATTGCGGCAACATCGGCACGACGGTGACCGAGCAGCTGCGAGGTTTGGGCTATGTGGTGGCGGGGTTCGACATCGCCGAAGGTTCCAACCTGCTCGATCTCGAAGCTGTGAAGCGCTCGGCGGCCGGCTGCACGGCGGTCGTGCATCTGGGTGCCATTCCCAACGATAGCGGCGGCAAGCCCGAAGACATCATGGCCGTGAACGTTCTCGGTACGTGGCACGTGCTATTGGCGGCTGAAGAAGCAGCCGTCGAGCGGGTGGTATATTTTTCGAGCGCCCAGGTTTTCGGGGTGGCCGAGAACGAGCGTTTCCCCGACTATTTCCCCGTGGACGACGCTCACCCGCGACGGGCCATGCGGCCCTATGGGTTATCGAAGAAGCTCGGTGAAGACCTGTGTGAAGGTTTCACTGCCAGGACCGGCATTGCCACCATCTCGCTCCGACCTGTACTGGTCCTGCGGCCGGAGGACTATGGCCGGATCGTCAAAAAGTGGAACGCCGACCCGAGGTCGGAGTGGGAGCCGTACTGGGAGTGGGGCGCAGTCGTGGACGTACGCGATGTGGCCGACGCCGTCGCCAAGGCGCTCACCACCCCGTTGTACGGGCACCACCGGGCGATCCTGTGCGCTGCGGACATTTCGGGGAGCGCGCCGAGCCTCGAGCTGGCGGCCCGGCTCGCCCCAGACGTACCCGTCCGAAACAAGGCAGATTATTCTGCCGACCCATGGCGGGCCCTTTTCGATTCGGCAGTAGCCGAGAACCTCCTCGGATGGCGGCCTCGGTACCGGTGGTCTGACGAGGGGAACCCGGCCGAGGGCTGAGAGAGCCGCAAAATGAGCGGCCGTCCTCCACTTCCCGAGGGCACCTCTCCGGAGAGATGTCACCCGCGGCCAGTGTTCCGCCACGGCCGGCGCCGGCGTAGCAATGCCTGCGTGCTCAGACGCGACATCAACCAAGTGCTCGAGACCGACCGGCTGAGACAGTTGATCGGGCTCGGCCCGGCACTGGTTGCTGAGCTCGATCTGGACGTATTGCTGAACTAGTGGAGACGGCGTGCTCGGTTACCGCAGCGAAGTACGGCGCAATTGGGATCCTCGACACAGACGGCCGGCGAGCTCGAGCGCTTCGTCACCCGCGGCATCACCGAGGAACAAGGAGCGGGCGATTGGCCAGCCTGCCCCGAGGACGTAGCGTCCCTGGGGTTTCTCATCCATAACCCGCCACCGCTCCGTCTTGCTGATGTGAGCGACCGCGACCACTCATCCGGGTTCCCGCCACGACATCCGCAGGTGCACTCGTTCCTCGGGGTGCCCGTATTGATCCGCAAGCGGGCGTGGGGCCCTCCGCTCGAACTGAGGACGCTCGGCCCACAGCTCAAGTCAATTCCTTGCTCGGCTCGCTCTCCCAGTACCGTACAACCTCGCCAAAGCCAAGCAGGAAATGAGCGAGTCGGCATACTCGAACGGGTTCACGGCAAGTATCGACACCAGTAACTGCTGCGGGTCTCCCGATGTCCTCCAGGTCCTCGCCGCGCAGTTGCAACCGATCGGCGTCAACTGGGCAGACTATACGCCCCCGCCGGTCGACGAGCTACTTGCACGGGCCTGGCCACAAACAACGCCGCAACGCGCCTGGCCATTTATGATGAGTTACTTCGAAAGGTGGCTACGGACCTTCGCTACGTCCCCCTTTTCAATTTGGACTCACGTATCGCAATCTCGAACAAGTTACGCTCGAGCCTTTCTCGGCACTGAACTACCAGATACAGTGCGTTGCTCGTGAGCCCCAAGACCTGACGGCAAGCTCTCAGTCCACGCAGAACTCGTTGCCTTCCACGTCCGCCATCGTCCAGCACTTGGCTCCTCTGTCCTCGCTATACCAGAGGCGTCGGGCGCCAAGTTGTTCCAGGCGGGCTGCTTCACGTTCATACTGATCGGGGCCGACGTGGAGGTCGAGGTGGACCCGGTTCTTGGACGTCTTCGGCTCAGGGACCCGCTGGAAATAGAACCGGGGCCCTTTACCTTCAGGGTCCCTACAGGCGGAGACATCGGCGAACTGACGCCCACCATCACAGATCACCGTGCTCTCCGGCTCCATGGTGCCGGAGGTTAGAAGGTCCTCGACGAAGGAACTGTGGTCCTCCTTCTCGTAGCCCAGCGCTGCAGCCCAGAACCGGGCTACGGCGTGAGGGTCACCGCAATCGAAGGTCACCTGAACGGTTTTCGCCATGGCCCGCATTGTACATTGCGTTGTATTCTGTGCCCGACTTCAACGAGCCGGCCTCTATGTTCGACGACTATGCCCTGCACATAACGGGCGGTATCAGGAGGCGCCCGATGGCCTGAACGCCGCGCCCGGCCGGCACGTCCCAAGCAGGCGCAACGAGCCGCCGAGCTATTGACGGCCGACGAAGCCGCACCTCGTGACGAAGCTACGCGTGGCGCCGCCCGACGCGAGTGACCTTCGGTTAGCGGGTTAGGCGGGGGTGATGTTCGGGTTGAGACGGAAAAAGTTGGTGGGGTCGTACTTCGTTTTCATCTGGCGGAGACGTGCCAGGTTGGTGCCGTACGACGCCCGGACCTTTTCCGGCGGGTCGTCGGCAGCCAGGTGGTTGATGTAACCCGTACCGCCGAGGACGGGGCTCATCTCGTCCCAAGCTTGCCGGACCCAGTCGATATGACGAGCAGACTCGCCCGGGTCGCTCCACTGACCGACGATGTCGAAGTCCCACTGGGTGCGCCGCGAAGCGAAGGCGGTCTGGTCCGCCGGCACCCGGGTGCCCGCACCGTGCATGTAGAAAAAGACCATCACGCTCAGCGGAGATGTGAACCGGCCAGCCGCGTCTATTACCAGGTCAATGAGCTCGTTAGAAAGCTGGTCGGTGAACGCCGATCGCCAATAACGGTGAAGCCCGTGGTGGGCGGTGGGCTCGTCAAAAAAGCACTGGCGGGCGGTATAAGGGAGGGGACCGACGAGATCGGCTATCGGTTGTCCGAATTGCCGAGCCGGTGCCAGCACCCTCTCGCCCTCGGACACCGGGCCGTTGTAGCCGAGGAACATGGCGACCACGGGCACGCCTACCTCGGGCGAGGTTATGAAGGCCAGGTAGGACTCCGCCTCGTCGGGCAAGTGGGGGCAGAATTCACGGTAAAAGTGCATGACGTTGGAGGCTTGGTCGAGGGGGTACACGACCGGGCCGCCGAGGACTTCCGTTACCGGATGTAGACGGTACTCAAAAGACGTCACCACCCCGAAGTTGCCCCCGCCTCCTCGCAGGGCCCAGAAAAGTTCGGGTTCTTGTTCAGCGCTCGCGGTCCGCACGGCCCCGTCTGCGGTGACCACGTCCGCCGATATCAAATTATCGATCGTCAGGCCGTACTTGCCCATAAGCCAGCCCAGCCCTCCGCCCAGTGTCAACCCGGCGATGCCCGTGCTCGAGACGGTCCCGCCCGTAGTGGCGAGCCCGAACACCTGGGTTTCCCGGTCGAACTCCCTCCACAGCACTCCCCCCTCGGCCCTGGCTGTCAGATTGCGAGCGTCGACCCGGATCCCTTTCATCGGTGACAGGTCGATAACGAAACCGGCGTCGTTCGTGCCATATCCGGGCGCACTATGCCCGCCGCCACGGACGGACACGAGCACCTCGCGGTCGCGCCCGAAGTTCACTGCGCGCTGGACGTCGGCGACGCCTCGGCAACGTGCCACCAGGCCTGGGCGCCGGTCGACGTTCCCGTTCCAAACTCTACGAGCGTTGTCGTAGTCGGGACTGTCCGCCGTGATCAGCTCGCCACTGAACGTCTCGCGCAGTGCTTCAACTGTCTGGCCTTCAGGGAACCCAGCCTCGTCAAGTTGCAGAGTGCTTGCCATCAAGACCCCTCCTCGGTCGTCAGCGATTGTGCCACAGGTACCACGAGCGCCGGCCGGGTGATGAGGAACGCGTACGACCGGCCATTCGGAGCTGTCTGGCCCGTTTCTGCCTTACCACAGCCTGTTTGAGGGTGACCTCACAAAGTGGTCCCAGACATCGAAGATGACGCACCGAGGGCCAACGGCGACCGAGGCCAACGGCGACCGAGGGCCAACGGCGACCGAGGCCAACGGCGACCGAGGCCAACGGCGACAGCCGCCAGCGGCAACCCCGGGGGCCGAGGGCTTCCGGTTCGGGCCCGTGCTCTAGCGAGGGAGTAAATGGCTTGACCGGGCGGCCAAGCTGTGTTTGGATCATCGTGTCCCGGCGAGGGACGCCGTTTAAGGAGGTGGTGACGCAGTGAATACCGCAGTCAGTACCCTCTGTGGCACCGGCGTTTCCTTCTCCGCTCGATTGAGGCGGTGACCTCGTCCAGACCGCTGGCGCCACTTGGCATATCCAGTGGAGGCGGTCGTGGACAACGACGAGCTGCAATTACCATCCGACAATTTCGAGGCCTGGACGCGCCCCAAGGTGGCCGCGTGGGACGACGATGATATCGATCCTGAGGCTTCTACCTATACGGCGGCACGGCCCGGTCCCGAACCGCGCCCCGAATGGGTCATTACCGAGGACAGGGCTCGGCAATACGAACGCGGCTTGCTGAAGACGGGCAAGGAGGCGCAGGTTTTCCTGGTCGAACGCTGGCTCGACGACAGGACGAACCTCCTGGCGGCCAAACGTTACAAGAGTTTCGAAGACCGGATGTTCCGGGACGATGTCCGCTACCGCCAGTCTCGCCGGACCAGAGAGAGCCGCGTCAACAGGGCCATGGCCAGGGGAACCCGCGCGGGCATGGCATTTCGCGCTCAGGAGTGGGTCGACACCGAATTTGAGGTGCTCGGGCGGCTGTGGGGGGCCGGCGTGTCCGTTCCCTACCCTGTGCAATCGCTCGGCCGGGAGATCATGCTCGAGTACATAGGTGACGAGCGAGGGGCCGCACCCCGGTTGGTCCAGTACCGAGGAGAAACCTCCGACCTAAGCGACCTCTACGCTCAACTCCTCGTCGATCTCGGGCGCATGGTCGAGGTTGGCATTGTGCACGGCGACCTGTCCGCTTACAACCTGCTGGTCTGGCAGGGCCGCCTGGTCGTGATCGACTTCCCGCAGGCCGTCGACCCCATTCTTAACCCGGATGGCTTGGCGTTGCTGCAGCGAGATGTGCTCAACACATGCGGATGGTTTTCGAAAAAGGGAGTAGCAACGGACCCGAGTGCCGTCCTCGGCGACCTCATAGCCCGCCTGTGCTGAAAAATGGGCGTCGCCGCTGCCGGTTCATGGACCGCACGGCAGACGCCCACAACTCAAACGAGAGCCGCGACACGTTCGGGCTTAGGGCGATTCTGGGTGCCACCACCGTCTTTGGGTGCCAGAACCCAACTGCAACGACGGTCCTGGTACCCAGTCAGGCGACGAAGCCCGTGCAACGCTCGTCCGGGCCAACGCTCGGTCCCAGTCAGGTGCTCGTTCCGGACTCATGCTCGTTCCGGCGCGGCAGCTACCGGGTTTGGAAAACGGGCCACGCCACTTCGATCCGGTGCTGTTCTTCGTCGGGTGTGTCCCGGGCCGTTACCAGGTAGTACTCACGAATCGGCCCTTCGACGCCGATGGCGCGGTCGTTCACGAACAAGCCAAGGTCGCCATAAGTCCGGTCTATATCCGAGAAACTGCCACGATGGAGCGCGACAGCCAATTCCGCGCCCGGCACCGTGAGTGGACGCGCTCGTTCGGAACCAGCCCTGGCCGGCGTCGCCAAAGGTACGAACGCCACCAGGTCCGCTTTTTCCACCTCATAGAACTCCCCCGGGAACAGGGCCCCACTCGGGCCCGCCGGTTCCTCGCCCAGGCGGGTCAAAGTCCCGTACAGTTCGTCGAAGG
Organism: Acidimicrobiales bacterium; assembly: GCA_035502515.1. Lineage (GTDB taxonomy): Bacteria > Actinomycetota > Acidimicrobiia > Acidimicrobiales > Palsa-688 > Fen-671. The sequence continues at coordinate 1,714 of DATJUH010000417.1, read as the reverse complement.
CGCCCAACCACCAATCAAGGGCGTCCTCCGCCGACACTGTTTCGGCCACCGCCAGCGCCGGCCTTTCGGGTACCGAGCGGAGTTCGACCGCCATCGGCTCGGGCGTGTGGTCGAGGAGTGCTCGCAACGAGGACACCGTTGCTTCGGTTTTTTGCAACTGGTCCTGCATACGCTCCAAGTGCGCCACGATTACCTCGTTCCTGGTTGTGACGTCCGGTGCAGCCAGCACGGTCTTTACTTCTTCAACCGGCATGCCCAGATCTCGGAACCGGCGGATCACCTGTGCGATGGCGACCTGCGACGGCTCGTAATACCGGTAGCCGCTCGACGTGTCGATCTCAGCCGGCACCAGCAAGCCGACTTCGTGGTAGTGGCGTAGCGCCTTGATGCTCAGGTGGGTCATGCAAGAGAAGTCACCGATGCTGAGGCGGGTGCTCATCAGCCCATTGTCGGTCATGACGACGCTCGCCGGCTGGGGAGAAGCCGGGTGAGAGCGGCCACGGCCACGAGAAGGCAGCCAAGTTGTATGGCGCTAAGTTCGAAGGCGTGATTCACGCCCCCGCGCACGGCGCCGAAGAAGACGGCGCCGGTAACGGCCACGCCCAGCGTGCCCCCGACCTGCTGCATTGTCGAAAGGGCGCCCGAGACTGACCCCGCTTGACTCGGGCCGGCGTGGGCCAGGACGAGGGTGGTCAGGGGGGTGATGCAGAGACCCATCCCGGCGCCGGCCGCTAGGAGCCCGGGTACGAGCAGGGCGAGTGTGCTGCCGCCACCGATCGTGACCGCCAGTGCCAGCAGCCCTTCTCCCACGGCGAGCGTCAGTGCCCCCACGGCGATCAGCTCACGGCCGTACCGGAGGGCCAGGAAGGGTGCCCGAAGGGAGGTGGCGAGGTAGGCGGCCGCCAGGATGCTGGTAAACAGGCCGGCCTGGAGAGGGCCGAGCCGGCGGCCGTCTTGCAGGTAGAGCGCCAGCACGAGGAACAATGCAGCCTGGCCGCACCAGAACCCGAGCTGGGTGGTGAGACCCGCCCGGAGGTTACGGTCGCGGAACAAGGAGGGAGCCATGAGAGGCTCCCGGCCACGTTGTTCCGACCACCTTTGGTGGAAGGCGAACGCCGACAGCAGCAACAGGGAGATGGCCAGGCTCGCCCACGTCCACGCTGGCCAGCCCAGCTGCTGACCTTCCACGAGGGGCAAGACGAGCGCCACCAGTCCGGCGGTCACCAGCAGGACGCCGGGCAGGTCGAAGGCGGTGGCCCGTTCGGAGCGCGACTCGGGCACCAGTTTGGGGGCCAGGACCAGGCCGGCGGCAGCGACGGGGAGGTTGACCAGGAATATGGACCGCCATCCCATCCCGGCCACGTCCGCCTGGACCAGCGCCCCGCCCACGAGTTGGCCGCTGGCGGCGGCCGCTCCCATCACCATCCCGTACACGCTGATGGCGCGAGCCCTGTCTGCCCCGGTGTAGATCACGCCCAGCAGGGACAGGACGCTGGGGCTGATCAGGGCGGCCGCTACCCCTTGGAGGAGGCGGGCACCGACCAGCACCGTAGCCGTAGGAGCCAGCCCACACAGGGCGGAGGCGAGGGCGAACAAAGCCAGCCCGGCAGAGAAGACCCGCCGCCGGCCGAAGCGGTCGCCCAGGCGCCCGGCCGTCACCAGAAGCACGGCAAAAGTGAGCCCATAGCCGGCCAGGACCCATTCGATGGCGCTG
>DATJUH010000416.1:0-3810 GCA_035502515.1 Acidimicrobiales bacterium | reverse complement strand
CTCTAGCGGCCAAACCGGTCCCCTGGTCTTTGTCGCCATCGCTCGACGGTACTCATCGGGTGGGCCCGTAGACTTCGCCCTCATGGACGAACCTCGTAGACGGGACGGACGACGGTGACGGTTGAGGGCGAACGGACGGACAAGCCGCTGACGCTGATGGCGGTGCACGCTCACCCTGACGACGAGGCCACCAGCACGGGCGGCATACTCGCCCGGTACTCGGCCGAGGGAGTGCAGACCATCCTGGTCACGTGCACGAACGGCGAGCAGGGCGATGCTCCGGGCGGCATCAAGCCGGGCGAAGATGGACATCACCCGGAGGAGGTGGCGGCGGTGCGGCTGGCCGAGCTGCGCACCTCGGCCGCCCTCCTCGGGATAAGCCACCTCGAGCTCCTGGACTACCGGGACTCGGGCATGGACGGCTGGGTCAGCAACAAAGATCCGGGCGTGTTCTGCAACGTCCCGCTGGCCGACGTGAGCTCCCGGGTGGCCGAACTCATGCGGTATTACCGGCCTCAGGTGGTCGTAACGTATGACGAAAACGGTAACTACGGGCACCCCGACCACATCCAGGCCCACCGGGCGGCGGTGGCGGCGGCCGAGTCCTCCGGTATACCGGCCAAGGTGTACTACCCGGCCGTGCCCCGGTCGGGCTTCCTTCAGATCCGCGAAATGTTGCGGTCATCGGGCATTAACGATGAGTTCGACGTGCCCGACGACTTTGGCGTCCCGGATGAAAAAATAACCACGGTCATCGATGTTTCCTCCTACGTGGGCCAAAAACGGGAGGCGCTGGCCGCTCATGCCAGCCAGACGCAGAACTTCTTTTTCAACCGGATCCCGGACGATGTCGTCACGGTTATGCTCTCGCGTGAGTACTACACGCTACGCTCGGCCCCAGACGGCCAGGCTCGTGAAGACGACCTTTTCGCCGGCCTATGAAAGGAGACGATGGGCGTGCCTCAAGGACCCGGTCGGACAGAGCTCAGTAGTAACCACCGCGACACGTTGGCCCAAATATTCGAGCACCCGGTCAGCCACAACATCGAGTGGCGGGCGGTGCTTTCGCTCCTGCAACAGGTGGGCACCGTCAAGGAGGAGCACGACGGCTCCTACCACGTGACGCTCGGAGGCGAAACGGAGACGTTCTTTCGTCCGAGGGACAAGGACGTTGATGCTCAACAGGTCGTCGACCTGCGGCGCATGCTGCGCAATGCCGGTTACGGGCCGGAGGCGGCGGAAAAGAAGTCCTGAAGCCGGCCCGGCGGAGCCGTCAAGGCTTTGTAGGGTTTGTCGCGCCAGCCGCGACAAATGCTACAAAGCGGCGCGGCTGCGACCCGGCCCCGGGCCCGCCGGCGAGCCGCGCCTAGCTGCGGCCCGACCTAACTAACGCCCGGCCAACGACCACAGTCAAGAACCGTGCCCCCTGCTCAAGTTCTCGGCTGACCGGCGATCCACCTCTCACCACCGAGGGGTGACCCGACGGTAGTCGGGGTCCACTTGTTGCATGTAGGCGGTGTCGTCACGGGTGCGGATGTGGCTGCGCTCGTACCGCTCGTGGAGCCGGGCCAAGGCGTCCCGGTCGAGTTCCACGCCCAGACCGGCAGCCGTAGGGACGGCGACGGCACCGTCGTGGAACACCAAAGGGCCCAGTTCGACAACGTCTTCGCCGGCCCTTTTCCACGGCCAGTGGGTGTCGCAGGCGTACGTGATCTCCGGAGTGGCGGCGGCGAGGTGGGTCATCGCCGCCAGGCTGATGCCCAGGTGTGAGTTGGAGTGCATCGACACGCCCAGGCCGAAGGTGCTGCAGATCCGGGCCAGTTCCAGCGAACGACGGAGGCCGCCCCAATAGTGGAGGTCGGAGAGGATAATCGCCACTGCCCCTTCCGCTACCGCGGGGGCAATGTGCTCGAAATCGACCACGCACATATTGGTGGCCAGCGGCATGGGGACTTCTCGGGCCACTTCGGCCATGCCCGGGATGCCGATGGTCGGGTCCTCCAGGTACTCGAGGACGCCGGCTAACTCCTGGCCGACTTTCACTGATGTCGTCGGCGTCCAGGCCCCGTTCGGGTCCAGCCGCAGTGGCACGGCCGGGAACTCCTGGCGCAAAGCCCTGATGGCGTCGATGTCCTTGTCCGGCGGGAAGAAACCGCCCTTCAGCTTGATGGCCGAAAAGCCGTATTCGGAAACCATCCACTTCGCCTGGGCCACGATGCCGTCGGCGTCGAGCGCTTGGCCCCATTCGTCGGGGGGCGCGCCGGGGTGGCCGGCCCATTTGTAGAACAGGTAGGCGCTGTACGGGACCCGGTCGCGCACCGCGCCGCCGAGCAGATCGCTGACCGGCCGCCCCAAAGCGCGGCCGACGACGTCCAGACAGGCCACTTCGAACGGAGCGAACACCCTGTCGACGGTCCCGCTGGAAGTGACGGCGCCGGTCAGGCCGTGCATGTCACCGCCCACGGACCCGGCCAACGACCCGGCTACCCGGGCCCTGATCTGATGATGGGCGAAGGCGTCGGCGCCGATGACGGCTTGGGCGGCGGCCTGCAGACGCTGCAGGTGGTCGGCATCGCCGTAGGTCTCCCCCAGGCCGATAAGGCCCGAGCCGGTCTCCAGCTCGACCACGGCACGCAAGGCGTACGGCTGGTGAACACCGACCTGGTTGAGCAACGGCGGGTCCGAAAACGCGACGGGCGTGATGGTGGTCCCGGTAATTTGCAGCCCTTTAAAACCGAGTTCGCCGATGTCCACACCCGGGATAGTACGCCCTGGCCCCGGTGGGGCCAAAGTTCGCCGTCACCAAGCCGCAGCGCCACTAAGCTGGACCTGTGGCTTACACGCCCACCACGGGGAAAGCCGGTACGGGGAAGCCCGGTACCGGGAAGGCCGGTACCGGGAAGGCCGGTACGAGCCGCAAGGGCTCGCCGAGGAACTGGGCCAAGAAGACCTGGGCCCGGGTCATCATTGGCCTTCTGGTCGTCGTCTACGTCGTCCTTTTCATCGTCCTCAACTCGACCAGCGTCAAGATCGACTTCGTCTTTTTCAGTGTGCGGTCGCGGCTGTGGATCGGTTTTGTTGTGTGCCTCGTCCTCGGCGGTGGGCTGGGCGCGGCCTTCGCGGCTTACAGGCAACGTTCTGGCCGGGCCGACAAACCGTCTGCTGGATAACGCCAAAAACCGGGCCGTTCATGCTCTTATGGTCATTACGTCCCCGCTCACCGCGCCCTGATTTTTCAGCCCACACAACGTTTTCTTTTGGTCCTAATCCGGTGGAGGGGCATTGACCGGGCAGATCGTGGCCATGGGCAGCGGCGCGATAATGTACCGGCGGGACGACCCGCTGCATGATTATGTCCTGGAACTCACCGGGAAAGACAAGCCGGCCGTACTTTTTCTCGGTACGGCCACCGGTGATGACCCGTCATATATCGTCTCGTTTTATGAAACGTTCAATTCGTCCCGGTGCCGGCCCCGGCACCTCAACCTGTTCAGCCGGGAACACGACGACATCACGGAGCTGGTGACAGCGGCTGACGTCGTTCACGTGGGTGGTGGGAACACCGCAAACATGCTCGACATCTGGAAGCGCCAGGGTGTCGACCTGCTGTTGCACCAGGCCCTCGGTCAAGGTGCGGTGTTGGCCGGTGGGAGCGCCGGCGGTATTTGCTGGTTCGAGGGCGGTACCACCGATTCGTACGGCCCGACGCTGCAGGTTTTACGGGAGGGGCTCGGCATGGTACGGGCCAGCTTCTGCCCTCACTACGACTCGGGAGACCAGCGCCGGCCCCTTTACCACGGCGCCCTGCTG
>DATJUH010000415.1:0-9241 GCA_035502515.1 Acidimicrobiales bacterium | reverse complement strand
ATCCAGAGTAAGAAGACAAAGATGGGCTCGTCGCATTGTCGTGTCCGAGTTGCTAATTGCGCCGCACGGTAATTGCGTCCCGAACTCACATGTACTTGGCGTAGCGTGGCGGGACGCTCACTGTCGGGCACGTGGCGGAGGATGTCGCCGACTGTCGGGCAAGTGCGGATGGTTAGGGGGGCCCGCTCGTCGAGCTGGACGTTATTCCAGTTCATCTTCGACAGCCCCAGAATCTCATGGCTGCCCGGCGGAGATCGACATCCTCGCAGACTGAGCGGACCAGAAGCGGCTGGGGGACGTACATCCCCGGGTAGGTAAGTGTTGGATGGTGTCAAAGGTCAGGAGTTCGCAGCCTGACGCCGGGATAAGCATCCTCTGTTGAGCTTTAGTACCCTTCTCCCGTGGGAGCCCATGGCCTCATTACAAGTGGTGTATTTCCCGACTGTGCTCGCTTTGGCTGCTGAGAATAGATTCTTTGACATCTCTGCAGGAATGCTCACTGTTGTTAGCAAATAACGCCTATCTTAGCCGCGGAGCCATGCCCGCTCGGGTTCGGTCCCACCCAACGGGGGTCGGCAGGCTCGCTGGCCGGTTGATAGCGAGAATCGGACGATAGCCTGATCCGATCGGTGTTGTTGTCGAGCCCAGTGTGTACCGTGTACAGCGGGAACGTAACTAAGTCGCCGGCACTGAAATCCGCCGTAAGCCAGCGAAGCCCGAGTTCTTCCCGCAAGCCCACTGGGTCATCAGAAAGATTGCCGTTCCATACATACGTCTCCTGCAGCGCACTGACATCTGCTCCTGGCTTGTTAGTGCAGAAAACATCCACATCCCGCGTCCCGTAATCGTTGCGGACGTTTTTCAAAAGGTGCGATCCCTCGAGCACCGCTAGCCCTCCGAGGATGGTGTCAATATCACCCCACGGAACCCAGGCCGTCATCAGTCGTTTCGATCCTCGGCCCATAAACACCGTGTCCATGTGAGGCGCCGTCCCGCTGCCCGGCGGGTAAGCTCGGAGCCACGTAGTGTCAAAATGCCGGACGTTTTCGCCGAACAGCCTCTGGTAAAACCCCAATATGTGCTCACCGTAGAGGACCTCCTGGAGCGGAGTGCTAGCCTTGGCCACGTCCCGGAGCATCTTCTTTTCGGCTGTCTGAGAGGCAAATGCTTCGTGCGGGTCGCTACCCTCCCTGAGCCAGCCAATATCCAAGAGCCGTACGAGAAGGTCATGGCGAGCGGCCAATATCTGTTCCCGAGGGAAGAAGCCTCTCAAAAACAAGTACCCATCCTCCTCCAACCGGCTCAGCAGCTCCTCTCGGCGAGACAGGTCTGGGCCCGTCGAGCGCAGTTCTCCGAACGCCGCCTCCGAAAGGTCGACTGTCCTGCCCTGCGCCGTGGGTGCCGCCAAAGAAACTTCCATAATGATCTCCTTGTGTATTTCGTAGAGCCGCTATGGGCCATAACCGCCGTGCAGTTTGCGCTGCATTTCAGAGGCGGAGGGCACCTTATTTACTTAGTTGGCCAACGCCTGAAATACTGAACTTCCGCCTGGCCTCCGGACGCACCGCCGTTGTCGCGCCCGCGACTCTTGGGAGCACAACCCTCCCGGCTGCGACGTCCACTGGCGTCTCGTAGATCTCTGAGGTCCACGGTAGGTACTCGAGCACCGCTGGGCCTGGGCCAAAGGCGGCGGCTACGAGGTGCTGGTGAACTTGGACCATGTCGCCGGCGTGGGGCACAACGGGGACGGATGCCGCGCGAGCAGCCGCAGCAATCTCGAGGTACTCAGTTATCCCGCCCACCCGAGTCACGTCTATCTGAGCGATGCGAAGCGCGTCGAGCTCGAAGAAGGACTGGAACGAATGCCGGCTGTAGAGGCTCTCACCAACGGCTACGGGTAAACGGGTGAGGGCCTGGAACCTCCGGTGCAAGAAGACGTCGTCCGGATGGAACGGCTCCTCAATCCAGGCGACCTCACATTGCTCTAACGCCGGCAAGATCCGCACGGCTGTGGTCAAGTCCCACTGCTTGTTCACGTCGACCGCCAGCCATATGTCCGGGCCCAAAGCATTGCGGACCGCGGTTAGCCGCTCGACGTCCTCCCGCCATGATGGCTTGCCGAGTTTCATCTTGACGCCGAACCAGCCCGCGCTAACCATAGCCAACATGTCCTCGACGAGCTGTTCGACGCTCCGGTTCAACCAACCCCCGTCGGTGTTGTAGGCGAGCACTTCTTCGTGGCAGCCGCCGAGCAGCTCCCACAGCGGGACGCCGGCACGCTGCGCAGCCAGGTCCCACAAGGCGATGTCGACCATCCCAAGCGCCATTTGCACCACCCCCACGCGGCCGACCCACTGGACCGGGCTCGTGTACATGGCCTGCCAGATGGCACGTCGCTCCCCCGGCGCTCGGCCAATCAGCAATGGGGCAAAATAGCCGTCGATCGTTTGCAGCAGGAGCTCCGCTCCGGTGTGCACTCCTGAGTACCCCGTGCCCGTCAGGCCGTCGCGGGTCGAGACCTCTACGACAGGGACGACCCAATCGGTTAGTCGTGCATGCGAATCGGCTATCGGGCGCGCTAAGGGCACACTCAGTGCATAAGTTTCGACCCGTTCGACCTCTTCACTGCGGTGGCGTACCATTGGTGTGCCTCATCATTTTCTCGGAGTTATGGTGGCCTGTGCCCTGGATGCTAGTCGTCCGGTTTATACCTCGGCAAAGATGTAAGGACGAAGGAGCCGAAACATGTCGACCAAAATTGGGTTTATTGGAGCGGGCCGGGTGGCTGCGGTACACGCAGAAGCACTGGTCAGCCAACCCGACGTCGAGGTCACTGCCGTGGCCGACCCCCGTCCTGGTGCCGCCGCCAGTTTGGCAGCGCGCTTCGGAGCGACCGCCTTTGAGGACGTTGCCCCGCTGCTCGCTCTCCAGGATGTCGATGCAGTGGACATTGCCGTGCCCCATAACCTTCACGTAAGCCTCGCCGAGCAAGCGATCTTGGCGAATAAGCATGTGTTCATGGACAAGCCGCTGGCTACCGACCGGGCCGGGGCTGACCGGCTTGTCACGCTAGCGGCTGCCAGTGACCGTGTGTTTATGGTCTGCCACAACCTGCTTTTCCACCCGGCAGTCGTGCGCGCCGGCCAACTCCTTAGTAGCGGAGCGCTCGGCGAACTGCGGCTCTGTGATGCTTGGTCGCATGGTTGGCTGGACCTTCCGCCGTGGGATTTCCGCCGGGACCGTGAGGCAACGGGTGGCGGCGCCTGGATCGACAACGGCCCACACCTCATCTACGCCCTCGAAGCCCTGGCGGGGAAGCTCACCTCTATCACCGCCCTGCCGTGCACTGGCGCCAGCCGTCTCGAAGGAGAGGACAGCGTGGCGGGCGCCGCTCGGTTTGAGTCCGGAGCCTGCGGCACAATGCGGATTTCGTACGCCATCCGCTCGGAAATAACCGACCAACCTTGGCCCGCAGGCTGGCGTTTCGGTTTCCGCCTCGACGGGACCGCCGGCTACCTGGAGCTGGACCTGCTACCGAAGGCAAGGCTTCACTGGTACGGCGGCGACGGTGCGCACGTCGATGAGCTTGAGGGGATCACCTTTGAAGACTCCTTCCGGGGCGCGCTCCGAGAATTCGTGTCCTCGGTCATTGAACAGCGCCGGCCCAAAGTGGGAGTTTTGGAGGCGCGACGCTGCCTCGAACTGACGCTGGGTGCGCTCGCGCCATGCCCTTAGTCGCCCCCTATCAGGCTTGTTCATCCCACCACTGCTCCCCCGATGCCTCCAACGCTGAAGTACCGTGATGCGGCTACAAACAGCAGCACTGGCGGCGCCAGCATAAACATCGCCATCGCCATAACCGCCCCCCACTCGGTCGAGTACTGCTGGAAAAAGGTCTCCAGGCCAATAGGCAGGGTGAAGACGGAATTGGTGCGCAACATCACATCGGCCACCAGGTAATCGTTCCAAGCCACCAGGAAGCTGAACATCGCTACCGACAAGAGCCCAGAGCCGGCGTTGGGGAGCACGACGCGGCGGAAGGCGCCGAGCAGCGAACACCCGTCGATCCGGGCCGCCTCCTCAATGGCGAACGGTATGGCTTCAAAGTTGGCCTTCAACATCCAGATGGCGAACGGCAGGCTCCCGGCGGTGTAGACGATCACGAGCCCTTGCAAGGTGTTGTCGAGATGGAGGGGCACGAACAGCAAAAAGAGAGGGATAACGAACACGACCACCGGCAAGGCCTGGTAGAGGAAAAGCGATAGTGAGTACGCTGCCAGGTCGCGGCCGGCTCCCCGGGCCAAGGCGTAGGCGCCGGGTGCCCCGATGAGGATGGTCAAAACGGCAGTTGTCACGGCCACGATCAGGCTGTTCCTCAGGTACAGGAGCGCCGTCGTCTGCCCGATGACGTAGTGGTAATCAGCCAAGGTGAAGCCGTGGACCAAGCTGAGCCCGCCGCTCACGAACGCGGCTGGCGGGAGGAAGGAGTTCAGCGCGATCACGCCGATCGGCACCAGGACAATGGCGGCGAAGACTACGGCGACGACCAGGCGCAGCCACCGAGCCCGTTTCTTTTTATGGTTCGCTCCTCTAACGCCTGACATCACGGCGCCCGTCATTGCGCGGCCGCCCCCTTGACCCGGCGGCCGACGCTGATGTACCGGAACAACACGATGGCCATCACCGCCGTGATAAGCGTGGCGAACATGGCCACCGCGATGCCCTGCCCGGTCCTGAACTCGTCGAAGACAAGCTCGTAAGAGTAGACGACAAGGCTCTGGGTGGCCCCGATCGGGCCACCACCGGTGAGGAGCCAGATCGTCGGGAAGTCGTTGACCGAGAAAATGGCCATCAGGATCCAGGTCATGAAGCTGACGTTGCGCAACATCGGGAGGCTGATGCGGCGGGTGCAGGACCACCAGCCGGCCCCATCAACACGGGCCGACTCGTACAAGGTGCGGTCAACGGTGTCGAGCGCCGCGCTCAGGACTAGGAACATGAACGGGAAGCTCTCCCAGATTTTCACCACGCTCACGGAGATCACTGCAGAAGTGGGCGTCTGCAGGAAACCTACATACCCCAGGCCCAAGGCATGGGTGAACTGGTCGGCGAGGCCTTGCTGGGTGCCGATGAGCCAGCCCCAGCTCGTCATGGAGACAACCACGGGGACCACCCAAGGCAGCAACAGGAGAGGCTTCAGGACGCTGGCCCCAGGGAAACCGGCCTGAAATAGGAGTGCCAGCGCCAGCCCAACGAGGTAGCTACCGACCACGGCGGCCAGCGTGAAGATCACTGTGAACGTCACCGAGCTCCAGAACGTCTGGCTCGAAAGTACCGCGGTGTAATTGGAGGCTCCGACGAACGACCCGCTCGAGATCAGCGTCCCGCTGTGCAAGCTCTGCCAAACAGCATAGAAAAGCGGGTATATGCCGATGAGGCACAACACGAACAGGGAGGGCGATGCTAAGGCGCGGAACTGCACCGCGTCAGAACCTACCTTCCGGGACCGACGACGCGAGCTCGGCAAGGTCTCTTGTTCGGGAGGAGCAACCCTCACCGCGGTTTGCACGTCACCTCCGACCACACAGCACGAATACCAAGAAAACTGACACGAGCTTCACTCGCGCCGACCCACGGCCTCATGGGCAGCTCTCACGACCATAGGCCGCGGGCCGGCGGGTACGTTTGGCTCAGGCTACTTCATCGCCTGCTCGACGGCACTTTGGAGTGTGCCGAGGATAGAAGTGGCCGAACTCGTGCCCTGGATCAGTTGCTGGGTGAACACGCCCAGGGCGGCGCTACCTTCGAGGGCGTTGAGCCCCGGCGAAAGCTGCGTGCCCGAGGCGGCCGTCGTCTTCCCCACCGGTAGCCACTCCTCCAACGGGATGCGGGCGGTCGGTGTCTTGGCGATGGCGACGGGCGCGAACGACTTACGGGCGGGCAGGAGCGACATCAGGCCCTTTTGCCAGTAAACCTTCATGAGGTTTTCGTACGCCGCGAACCAGTCGTCGACCCCGGTCATGTTGCCACCTTTGTACGCCATTATGGGGGCCACCCAGAAAATGGTACCCACCTTGCCACTGGGGGACTTGATAGGTGAAGTGGCGCTCATGTCCGCCGCCACCGAGGGCGAGAAGTCGGCCGCCCATACCGCCGTCCCGTAGGACAAGGCGACCTGGCCCGAGCCAAACGCCGACTGGAAGTCCGTGGTGCTGAAATCGATGGACTTCGGGTCGATGTAACCGTCTTTGGAAAGCTTGAGGATGAACTCGACCGCTTCGACGTTCGCGGGGCTCAGGCAGTCCGGCTCGCCCTTGGCGTTGAAAAAGCCGCCGCCGTTGCCGAGCATGAAGGGGATGGGCAGGAACTGCCAGCCATCGGCGGGCGTGCTCCCCGCTGCGTTCAGTAAATAGATCCCGCGCTTCTTGAGCGCGCTGCCGAGGGTGAGGAGGTCGTCCCAGGTCGTCGGCACGCCGAGCCCGGCCTTCTTCAAGACGCTCTTGCGGTAGTAGAGCACCCGGATGTCGATGGCGAAGGGCAGGGCTATGTAGTGGCCTTGGTAGCGCATCAGCTCCAGGGTGTTGATGTAGAAGTCCTGGTCGACCCCCGAGGTTTTCAGCTGTGCCACCAATGTGTCGAGCGGCTCAATGGCGCCGGCCTCATAGAACTGGAAGGGCTGGTACCCGGCCCCTGAGCTAGTGTCCGGGCCCGTGTGCGAGGCGATCGCCGCTGCGAACTTCTCGTACCAGTTGTCCCACGTGACCGTTTGGTACGTGACGGCAGGGTTGTTCGGGTGGGCGGCGTTGTACTGCTTCACCAGCGCTGCGCCTTCTTGGTTATAAGCGGCAGCGCCCCAGGCCATGTCCCAGAAACTTATGGTCCCGGCCTTGCCGGCCGGGACACGCCCGACGCTGGCGCGCCCGGCTAAGCCAGCAAGGCGGCTGAGGCTGTTGCCGCGTAGAGCAACGGTCCCAGCGGCAGCCAGAGCGCCACCGGCCAGGAACTGACGGCGGGACACTGGTGCGGCTGTTTCGTACGAATCGTGCTCGTGGATTTCTTCCACTTTGTCACCTTCCCCTCTATTTGGGATCTTTACTATTAGGGACTTCTATGTGAGTTGGACGCGCCTCATATGCCAACGCCATAACTCAGGAGAACCAGTGGCCGATCTCCTTTGCCCCTCTCAGCAGCTCGTCGCGACGGTGCTCCAGGTGGGACCTCATCTCTTGGGCGGCCCGGTCCGGGTCGCGCCGCTGTAGTGCGCGGATAATCCGCTTGTGGTCCTGGTAGGCGGCGGCGTCCTCCGATGGTTTGCCGTATGCACCGATGGTGCAGAAGAACCGGAGGACGGCGTGGGTTTGGAGCCACAAAGGGCGCAGCGTGGTTTCTAGCCGGCCTAGCCCAGAGGCCCGACAGATTACCCGGTGCAGTTCGAAATCGAGCTCGAAGTCGCGTCGGCTCGGGTACTCCCGGGAACCCGCCGCCTGCTCCATTTGGTCTTGCAACATCCTCAGCTGCTTGATCAGCTCAGGGGTCGCCTTGGGGGCGGCATAGCGCGCGCCCAGTTCTTCCAGGCCGGAGCGGACTGTGTAAAGGTCATAGATGTCGTTGGCGCCAAACTTGGCCACCACTCGTCGTCCATTGACGCTGTTGACCTCTACGATACCTACCGCCTCCAGTTCCCGCAGCGCTTCGCGTGCTGGCGAGCGTGAGACTCCCAGCCTCTTGGTGATCTCCTCCTCTGAGATGGGGTCACCTGGGCTCATGGCCCCGGTGAACACGGCCTCGTAAATCTGGTCGAGTGCCCACTCCGACAGCGCTCGCCGGTTGGGCCGGACAGCGCCGTCTTCGCTTACAGACAATGCCGTGTCCGGCAACGTGCGCCCTCTCCTAGTTCAGGATCCTGGATACAGGATGCTAGCTCGACCCGTCGTGCTTGTCAACGCGCATTCGTTCAGCCCGGACTCGTGGGCCGTGTGCCCGAGATAGCAGCCTGACAAATTAAAGACAATAAGAGGTTATTCGTCAGCACAGCCTGGGCATCAGCTCGCCGCCAGCCAAGTCGCCAGGGAGCTGGTGGCTGAAGTAAACGTCGTACCCCACCCGCTGTGACCCTTCGACCTTCTTGTAGAGCCGGGCCCCGTCTTCGAAGTACATTACGGTCAGGACCTCGCGGAGCCGGCTCGTCGTATTGGGCAACGCCCGGTGAAGCTCCCAGCTGGCATGAAAGCTGACATCACCCACGGCCATCGGGCCGGTGCCCTCGACAGTCAGGCCCTCACCCGTCACCAGCCTGGTATAGAGGTCGTCGGACTGATCGGAGATCTTGACTAGGTACCGGTATGGCCCACGGTGCGAACCGCGCGCGAACTCCATCGCTCCCATTTCGGGCGAGACGTCGACCAGTGGGATCCAGGCGCTCACCGCGTTCTTGGTGTCAAGCGGCCAGTAAACGTGGTCCTGGTGCCATGGTGTCGCCCCTCCTCCTGGCTCCTTTAGAAGGGCCTGGTCGAAGTAAAAACGCACCGATGCCACGCCCATGAGGGCCGCAGCGGCCTTGGCCAGCGCAGCGTCCCACGCGAACTCACGCACGAAAGGGTGGCTTCTGTTCAGATCCCCGACCTGAAGGAACGCCTTGTGGTATGTGTCGCGCTCCTCTAAGGGCAGGGTGCTGCGCGTCGCCTGGGCGACGAGGTCATGCACGACTGGGCGGACGGCTTCGACCCGTTCGGTCGGGAGGAGGCCCCTGAGGGTGACATGGCCCGCATCTTGGTACTCAGCGATGGCGTCGGTAGGGACGGACTGGCTGTAGTCATATCTCTTTCCGCGTCTCGACGGCGGTCGGGCCACTAGAGGTGCCTCTTCTCAGTTTAGGATACAGTATCCCGGACACGGTTATGGTATCTAGAGGCACACGCGGGTGTCAATGGCCGAGAGGAAGGGCAGGAAGAGCCGATGCGCTTTGGGACCAACTACCACTTAGACGCCCTCAGGCCATGGACGGCTTTGCGTGGCACGGCACGTGACCTTGCAGGCATTAGCGCGGCTGGCTTCGACGCCGTCCGCATCGTGGGAGAGCTTGTCCTGCCCGACGAGCACGGCGATGTAGCAGACCTGGCTCTTTGGCACGAAGTGGGCCGGCTGTGCGAGCAAAATGGGCTCGCCGTCTTGGCTTTGTGCTGGAACGTGGTTAGCGACCGGGCGCTAGTCGGCCACTCCCTAGAGGACGCAGCCGGGCACC
>DATJUH010000414.1:0-5032 GCA_035502515.1 Acidimicrobiales bacterium | reverse complement strand
TTCCGGTCCGTGCCCGTGACCTGGTCGAACTGGGGATCGACGGGAGACGGCTCGGTATCCCGCTCCGGTCGGCGGCCAAACGCGCCGTCGTCGACCAGCTCCTCAGTTCGGTCGACGCTTTGCACCTGGCCGATGCCCGGGTCGGCGTTCTTTCGGGGGGCGAACAACAAAGGGTCCTCATCGCGCACGCCCTGGCCCGGCACCCCCTGGTGTTGTTGCTTGACGAGCCGCTGGCCAACCTGGGCCTCCCGAGCAGCCAGGAGACGGTCAGGCTCCTCGGCCGGATAGCCAAGGAGCAGGACGTGGCCGTCCTGCTCTCCACGCACGACATCAACCCGCTCCTGCCCGTCATGGACCGGGTCGTCTACCTGGCCGGCGGGCGGGCGGCCAGTGGACGGACCGATGAGGTGGTGCGTAGCGACGTGCTGAGCGGATTGTACGGGCGCCATGTCGACGTGTTCCATGCCCACGGGCGGGTGCTGGTGGCCGTGGGCTGACCTACGTGGCCGCCCTCTCCCTGTCTGTTGCCCTTTCCGCCCTGACCATCGGCGCCATCCTCAGCACGGCCCTGCTGATCGGGCCGGCCGCCGCCGCCCTGCGCCTTGGCCCGCAGCCCCGGCCGGGCCATTGCGTGGGCGGCAGGTATCGGCGTGGCAGTTACCTGGGCCGGCATTGTCCTGGCCTACGACAGCTACACGTGGCCGCCCACTCAGCACGGATGGCCGTCAGCTTCTTCGTCGTTTCTCTGGTCCTCGTCGTATACCTGCTGGCTCAGTTGAAAGGCAGCCGTGACCGCCGGCGCGTGCGCGTGCCTCGGCTCGAAGCCGGGCCGGGTTCAACTGCGAGCAGCAGTCTCGCCGGCACCCCGGCGCCGGGGCGGAGCCAGCCGTCATGTTGAACGGGCTGTTCTCCGGTTTCATGACCGGTACGTGGGTCGAGGCCAGTGTCATGGCCGTAGTGGCCGGCATCGTCGGCTTCTTCGTGGTATTGCGAGGGTCGACTTTCGCCGCCCATGCGATCCCGCAAGGTGCCTTCACCGGAGCGGCGGGGGCGGCACTGATCGGCGCCAGCAACGTTCCTCGGCGTCGGTGTCTTCTTGCTGGTCGGTGTCATTGCCATCGCGTGGTGGGGCCGGCGAGGCCGCCAAGACGTCGTGGTCGCCCTTTGCCTCGTCACCTTGCTCGGCATCGGTGCGCTGTTCCTCAGCATGAGCACCGGGTACGCCGAGCAGACGTTTGCCCTGCTGTTCGGCGAGCCGCTGGCCGTTAGCTCGGCTGACATCCTGCCGACGGCGATCCTCGGGGCGGCTTGCGTGGCCGTCGTCGTCCTCATGTACCGCTCGCTGCTGCTCTCGTCGGTGGCCCCAGAGCTGGCCGCCGCCCAAGGCGTCGGCCCGGTCCGCATCGAGCTCATGTTCCTACTAGCTGTCGGGGCCGTGACCACTATGGCCTTGCCGGTCGTCGGCGCCCTCCTCGTGTTCAGCTTGATGATCGGCCCACCCGCCGCCGCTCGCTTCCTCACCAACCGGCCCGGTGCCGCTTTGGCCCTGTCGGCCGCCCTGGCTCTGGTGACCGTCTGGGTGTCGATAGTGGCGGCGTTCGCGTCGAACTGGCCGATCGGCTTCTTCGTCGGCGGCCTGGCCGTTTTTTGGTATGTCGCCGGCCGTCTGGGGGCTCTGCACAGGCTGCGGTCCGCCGGCCGGGCCGCCGTCCCGGGAGTGAACGGGATGCGCGGTAGGGTCGCGGTGTGAACAAAGCGTTGCACGGCCTGGTCGAGCAACGGCTCCGCCAGGTCTCTCAGCGCTACACGAGCGGGAGGAGGGAGGTCGTCGAGCTCCTGGCCGAGGCCGGCCATCCCGTAAGCATCGAAGACATAGCCGAGCGGGCGCCCCGCCTACCGCGCAGCTCCGCCTACCGTCATCTCGTCGACTTGCAGGTGGCAGGTGTGGTCCGGCGGGTGGCGGCCAACGACGACTATTTCCGTTTCGAGCTGGCTGAGGACATCACCGAACACCATCACCACCTCCTGTGCACGAGCTGCGGCAGGGTGATAGATGTGACCCCGCCGCCGGCCTTCGAGGAAGCCATGGCCAAGTACCTGGACGGTTTGGCCTCCTTGAACGGTTTCGAGGGCGTCGACCATCGTCTCGACGTATTGGGGACCTGCTCCGACTGCCGGCAACGGGCCGCCGCCGTGCCGGCCCTGGCCGTCTGGCCGGACGATGGCTGACACTCGCGCCAAGGGTGGGGCAGGCCGCACTGGAAGCCGCTCTGCGGGCAACGGATGGCCCGGTAACGGGCCCAGCCCCACCCGTGAACCCGGGCATGGCGGAGAGCCGGCCCAAAACGGGGGTTCGGGCGGCGTTCGGAGGGCTGCGGGGCCGGCCGGGGGCCGGCGTCACGACCCCCGGATCGACCCTCCGACCAAACAGGACCGGCGCAAACTCTGGCGTTGGGTTGCCCTCATGGCCTTCTGCCCGATCTGCCTGGGCGTCGTCGTTTGGGCCGCCGTGGGCATGAACGGCAGCTACCCGACGGTCAAACCCCCTGTCCCGGCGGGCTGGCAGTCAGTCGCCGGCATATATGCGAGCTTCTCCGTCCCGCGCAGCTGGTCCCTCAAACAATTCATGAGCGACGCCGCTGGGGACATCTATTATTCGGGACCGGGCGGGGGGATCGGAGAATCGGTCACGCAAGCCGACAACGCCCCGCAGGCGGGCGGGCGTCTGCCGGCCATCGTCGGCACCTTCCTAGGGTGGAAATACCAGGTCAGCTCGTTCACACCGATGAAGATCGCCAACGCCACCGTGGCCTGGCGGTACCGTTTCCACCTGGAGAACGGCACTTCGACCACGGGCGTGCTGGCGTGGGTAAAGCCGACTCAGTCGGACGTGTGGCTCGTCGCGTCGAAGGACTCCTCCACAACTGAGAAGGCGATTTCCACACTGACACTGGCCACTTGATGGCCGGTCGGTAGGGGCCCGGCGAGACCTCGCACCCCAGCGAGAGAAGCTCCCGCCGGATGCTGTAGCGTCCGTCAGCAAAGAGCGCCCAAGGAGACTACGCATTGGCTACCCAATTGGCTGATTACGAGGTAACCGGCTCCGTGCTCGAGGATGGGACTACACCATGCCTACGGGCCCGCCGGCCGGCCCGCCTAGGCGGCGACAACGGCGCGGTGACGATCTGGATCCTCGGCCCGCTGGCCCGGACACCCTGGCCGGCGGCGAGGTCGAGGTTGGAACCAATCGCCGCCGTCCGCGGCGACAGCCTCCCTGACTGGCTGGAGGCAGGCGTCGCCGACTGGGCACAGCGCCCGGTCGTCTGGGTAAGCGCAGCCACGCCGGTGACCACCACCCTCGCTTCCTCACCGGCCGGGATGGACGTACCGGCCCAGCTGCGGGCCATCGCCTCCGCCGCTCGCGGCGCCCACGCCCTCCACGAACAGGGCCAGTTCCACGGGGCCATCTGCCCCCAGGCGGTAGCCATCGTCGGCGGCGACCAGGCCGGCTCTGAGGTCTCCGGCGGACCGGGGACGGCGGCCGGCGGCGGGGGCGCCAACCTTTCCTCTTCAGCCGCCGCCGTGCTCGCCCCGCCGTCTTTGGCCGACGGCGGCCGCCCGGTGGCTCAAGTCGGGTACCCGCCGCTGGCCTTCATGGACCCCCAGTTGCTGAGAGGCGCCGGCGGACGATGGTCGGATATCTGGGCTCTCGGTGCGACCGCGCATCAAGTCGTCGCCGGCTCCCCGCCGTACCAAGGCCTTGAAGAAGTGGCCGTAGTCCAGGCGATCTCCCGGCTCCTGACGGGGCCGGCGCCGGTCCTGGGCCAGCTGCCGGGAGCAGTCAACGACCTGGTCGCCAGCTGCTTGTCCATCGACCCGGCCGACCGCCCCTCAACCGCCCGGGAAGTGGCCGACCGCCTCGAAGAAGGCGCCGGGACGTGGCCGGGGCCGGCCGGCCAGTGACGCCGAGCGGCGCCCGTCGCCGTAAAGAAACTCGGTGCCGTAGTTTCGTGCGAAGCCACTACACCGAGGAAGGCCACTACACCGAGGAAGGAAGGTAGGCAGCCCGTGCCAGACAAACTCGAGGTCCTGCCGGGCCCCGGCTTGGTCGCACGTTACGAAGAGATCGCCGTCTGGGCTGGTCCGCAGGCGTCTAATGCCCTGCAATTGCATCTGGTCAACGAAGCGCAGCGGACGAGCAAGGCCCAAAACGGGGGCGACCAGTTGGCCAGCTCTCTGATCGCCATCCTGCAACGGGGCGACCCCGAACCGCAGGCGCCTTTCGCCGTCGTAGGCCCGGGCGCCAACGGGCTGACCTTGTTCCTCCACGGACCAGTCCAGGCCTGGGACAGCGGCCGGTGGTTGGCCCCGCAACCGGTCCCGGGCTGGATGGTCACCTCGGTCAACCGGCCATGGCCCTTGATCGTGCTCCCTTACGGCGCCACGCCTCCTCCCCAGAGCCAGCAGGGTAACCCTCTGGACCTGGTGGTGGGAGCGGTACCCGGGGCCGGTTTTGTGATGTTGAGGCCGCCCGGGGCGGCCACCCCGGCCGGCGGAGCGGTGCCACAGACGACGCCAATGCCACAGCCCGCGCCCGTCGGGGCGGGTGCTCCCGCCGGAGCGGGCGTCACCGGCGGAGCGGTCGCAGCCGGTGTGGGCGGTCCCGGTGCGGCAGGGGCCGGAGCGACTGGGGTTGGCGGCGGCGGGCCAGGCGCGGGCGCGGCTGAAGTCGCCGGGGGGGCAGCGGGCGCGGCCGCCGGCTTGGCTGCCGCCGGGATAGCGGTTGGCCGCGCCGGAGAACCGGCCGCCGGGGACTCGGCCCCAGCCGGTGCTGCCGCGGCTCAACCACAGGCAGGTCAAGTACAGCCCGGCGAGCCCGCAGCGGTGGCGGGCGGACCGTCTGCCCCGGCTGGGCCCGGCGCCGGCGGCGCCGCGGCGACCGCCGTCGATCTGCGCAGCGTCTTTGGTGCCGGCCGGCCTCCTCTCGCCCTCGCCAGCACCGCGGCCGCCTTCATTCCGACCGACCAGCCCG
>DATJUH010000413.1:0-8590 GCA_035502515.1 Acidimicrobiales bacterium | reverse complement strand
AGTTTCTCGAGGGCGTGGAGGCGAAGCTGGCGATAACGTTCCCGTTCCATTATGACCCACTCGTCGTACCAGCCCGGGAGCAGGTCGCCCGTGCCACTCAGGTCATCGACGCTCATGTGCTCGGATGCGACTTCGCCGCGTAGGACCTCTCTGGCCAGCCTGGCGTTCTCACGGAGATCCACGACGACATCGGGGTTCAGTCGAAGCATCTGGGAGTCCGCGGTCACTAGATAGTGGCCACAGCGGTTTATCCGCCAGAGCGCGGTGCGGAGGCTGGCTCCGGCCCTCTCTTCGTCACAATCCAACCAGAGGGTGGAGGCGACAAACGCCCGCGACGACGGTCGCGGTTGTAACGCAAGGAAGGCCAGGACGCGCTGAGAACTAAGCGGGAGGACGACCTCGCCCTCGGGGCATTCGAGTTGAAAGCCCTGCAAAAGGCTGAGACGGACGGCCCGATCGGAACCCGAGGCCCGTTCGAGACCGGAGGCCCGGTCGGTACCTGAGCGGAGTGCGTCCTGTTCGATGACCACATCTGGCGCGAGCACAGCCACCAATATTCTGCCCCGGAGTCACCGGCTCATCACCGCTTCGTCACCGGGGAAGAAGGGCGGGACCTGTCCTCAGTCGCGGCTCGTCAAGGGCGACCACATGTGGTAGTGCCCGACGTTGTGTCAGCCGCCCACGAGGGCGGAGCAGGGGAAAAACACGAAGGCATCCCGGAGCCCTCGGACGACCTGGTCCCGCCTAGGGATTTTGTATCCCGTCCGAAGGCGATTGCCAGGGCGAAGAAAGACTCGGCCTCGTGACCGATCCGGATTTGGGACGCAAGTCGCCGTCGAGAATAATAAATCGCCCTCAAATCACAGCTCGGGCTGATTACATATTCCCTACATGGCGCTTGGCTAATCAGTCGTATTGGTCCTGTATCCTTCCGCCGTTATTGCAATTGATTGCTCGAACGACTGGTCGACGCTGCAGTGGTTGCGCCGGTCGTCGTGACCCCCGTGGTCGCCGTGGCACCGGTCGTGGACGTGGCGCCGGTCGTGGATGTGGAGCCGGTCGTCGTGGTGGTAGTGGTGCCAACAACATGCGACGGCGAGCCAGACGCTACGTGCAATACCACGACGATTACCCCAACGGCCAGTATGGCGCCGACCGCGCCGGCGACCAACCGCGGCAGACGGGGATTGGGCGGCTTCGTGCCCTTGGTCCGGTCGAGCCTCAGCTCGATCGGGTGGTCCAGGATCTCGGCTCCTTCGGCAACCATCGCGAAGTCGAACTGGTCGGACCATGTGAGGTGCTCTCCGCGCTCCGTCAGTTGATGGAAAAGAAAATGGCCCGGCTCCCGCCTCGAGCTCGAGGTCCCAACCGTTTCCGTGAGCAGTGTCGTGGCGCTTGCGATTTATGGTGATACCGACGTCCAGGCCGCTGCAATTGGCCAAGGAGAAGTCGAGCGTTATGGCGCCGTCGGCGGACTTCTCCAGCTTTGGTCCCTTCGTTACACGAAGGCACGGTCTGACCAGGAGCTGGCAAGCAGCGGTTGCCGTCAGGCCACTGTCAGTTCGAATTCCGCCGTGTCCCCAAACGTTATTCGGTGCTCAGAGGGGTCAACCTGAAGTCGCACCGGGCCTGCTCAAGAACTGGGTTGGCTGATTTTGCCACTCAGTGCACCTTGGCCTCAGCGCAGGCCGTATCGCCGCGTTGATAGGGCTTAGGCGTCCACCATCAATGGTGCCACGGGGGTCGGATATACGAAGCCTTTGTCAGGGGCATTATCGGCATCTCCCATGACCGGGCCCCCAGACGGGTCGGCGGATCGAATTTACGAACCCCGGGACGCGTCGCCCGCCTCCTGGCGACAGCATTCCGGGCAACAACAATGTCGCGCACGTGACCAAGCGGCGTTCTTACATGAGCCTTGCGGAGACGTGAAGCAGAGCGGTCCGAGAAGCGTTCGACTGGACAGCTGGCCAGTCGACCGGTTACATCGTCCGAGCTGATTTCGGTAACGTTCCGGCACCGGCCGGAGCTTTGGCCCTCAGTCACCCTTCCCGTGGTCTACTGGAGAACGTGACGGCGATATTCCGCCTTGCTGCCTCGCTCACAGGAGTCGTGGCAGGGGTCCACAAACTCGGGATAAGCGTCCTTCGGTGAGTTCCGCCTACGCGGACGCGAGATACTTGGTCCAAGTGTCTCGTTCCGTCGCGAACTCAGGTAAGTCTGTCGACTACCGTTCCGATCGGCGGTCCTTCATGCAAAACCGGTTCGGTGCTTGCCGGAGGAAGCGAAGTCAATGAGTGTGCGAGGTTCAACAGTCACCCCTGTGCCCGGGCCTCAGGCCCGCTTGGCGCTCATCCGGGGTTTCGAATTGCAGATCGAGGAAGAGATCATCTCGGTACCCAGGAGCGCTCAGCGTTTGCTTGCGTTTGTCGCCCTACAGGACAGAGCGGTACGACGCCTCCACGCCAGCGGGGTGCTCTGGAACGATATGTCCGAGCAACAGGCTAACTCCTGTCTCCGGTCCGCACTGTGGCGAATTCCTGCCCCGGCCGGTCAGCGTCTGGTGGTGGCGTCCGGTTCACACCTCTGGCTGAACCCCTCCGTTCAAGTCGACTTCCAGGACGTCGTATCGCGGGCAGTCTCGATCGTCGAAAGCAAGGGCCCTGGCTCGGAGCCGCAAGATCTTGCCGGCCAACTGGGCCTCTTCCGGTCCGACTTGTTGCCCGATTGGTACGAGGACTGGGTCCTTGCGGAGCGGGAGCGCTTCCGGCAGCTCCGGCTTCACGCGCTGGAGGCGATCTGCGAACGTCTATCGGTAGCGGGCCGGTACGCTCTCGCGCTCGAGGCCGGTCTGGCCGCTGTTGCCTGCGAACCTCTGCGCGAGAGCGCCCAACGCCAGGTCATTGCCGTTCATTTGACGGAGGGCAACCTCACTGAGGCGCTTCGCCAGTACAACTGCTACGCAAAGCTGCTGGCCGACGAACTAGGCGCCATGCCCTCGCCGGCGCTGAGGCAATTGGTCGAGGGTGCCTTGGCCGGCCTCAATTGAGCGTCCCCGGCCGGCCACAATTGAGCGTCCCCGTCCGGCCTCAATTGAGCGCCTGGGCCGGTCTCGATTGAGCACCTTGTGACGGTGGCGTGACGGCTGCGGACTAAACATTGGAGCGGTGATCCAGGCGCGGTCGAGCTGGTATACCTTGATAATACGGGTGTGGGTCGACGAGACCAGCGGTTTGCGAGCCCGCTTGACCGAAGTGAACGACGTCGACAGCCCGGAGGGCCAGGTGGCAGTCGTCGATGACGCCGAAGACCTCATCGACGCCGTCCGGGTTTGGCTTTCCCGTTTGGAGGAAGGGCAGGAGCCATGAGTATCAGTGGGCAGGTCTTCCAATGACTATTCTCTCGGGCCTCTCGGGCCTCTCGGGCCTCCGGCCGGTCGCGGTCGCCCGCGATCGTTGGGCGGTAAATCCACTCCT
The DNA here is from genome assembly GCA_035502515.1 of Acidimicrobiales bacterium. Taxonomy (GTDB): domain Bacteria; phylum Actinomycetota; class Acidimicrobiia; order Acidimicrobiales; family Palsa-688; genus Fen-671. The sequence goes on along the minus strand of DATJUH010000413.1, from coordinate 5,114 downwards.
CGAGAAAGGAGGGACGGGTGGCGCTGGTTGACTTCTTCGATTCGGTCAACGTCGGCAATATCGCAGCCGGAGCCGCCGTCGTGGCCGGTTATGTCGACGGCCGGTACGCAAACGTGACGGCACTGCGGGCGCGGTTCCCCAACGCAGTAATCATCGAGATCACGGTCACGGGACTGCCCGGTATCGAGGTTTGCGACTGCGAGGCCGGCAACCTCACGCCGGCGCAGGCCGCCCAATGGGCTCACAACGAGGTCTCAGCCGGGCGCCGGCCGACTATTTACTGCAGTACCTCCACTCGCCCTGCGGTAGTGGCTGCCCTCGCTCCCTACGGGCTCGAGTTCGTACGTGATGTCGACAACTGGGTTGCTCATTACGACGGCGTCCCCGAAGTCCCGCCCGGCTCGGTGGCCAAGCAGTACGCGAGCGCGAGTTACGACTCGAACGTGGCTCTGCCGAACTGGGGTGTGCTGCCTCAGCGCACCATCCAACCACAGATCGAGGAGATGAATATGGTCGCATGGGATCCTGTCACCGGGGGCTACTGGATGGTCGACCCCGACGGTGAAGTCTTCGGCACGGCTGGTCCCGTGCCGGCGCCCTACCTCGGGGGGCTCAATAACCATCCCCAGTACAAGGCCGGCGGCAAAGCCCAGAACGGCCCGTGCGTCGGCATCGCCCCCTTCGGCCAGGGTGGTCAGGGTGGCTACGTTCTGGTCACCTTTGATGGCCACCAACTCCACCATTACGACTTTCCCCGCGACGGGAGCCTCGCCAACTCATAGGCGGCCAGGTCCGACCGCCACAATCTCCGGTCGGCCGGCGTCTCGTATGAACCGACGCCGCCCGCTTTGTACTGCTTGCCCGGTTCAGGAGCCCGGTTCAGGAGCCCGGTTCAGGGGCCCCGTGTGGTGTTGTTTGGAGAAGGTGTCCGACTGGCCAAATTGGCCAGTCGGCCTACTCGAAGCAGTACGCGTTATAAGTTCTGCAGGTGCGGCCCCGGCAAGCAATTGGAGGGGACCGGTCTGGTGAAGCCCGAAAAGCCCCTGATGAGGGCGGCGGGCGCCATAAGCCACGGCTAAGATCCCAGCCGAAAGCCGGGTTTTGCCGCAAAGCCGGCGTCGAAAGGGTTTGCATTCCTATGACTGTGACGTCTGCCACACCCGCCTCCGTCTCTGCTCCGTTGCAGTCGAAGCCGATTGACCTTGTCCTGGAGGGAGGCGGAGTTAAGGGGATCGGGTTGGTCGGTGCCATCCTCGAGCTCGACGCCGCCGGCTACAGCGTCAAGCGGGTGGCCGGCACGAGTGCGGGCGCCATCGTGGCGTCAATCGTGGCTGCCCTTGACGCCAAGGGCCAACCCTTGACCCAGCTTCACGAGGTGCTTACCACCTGCCAATACCACCGGTTCATGAAAAACACGGGGCTGAGGGGCAAGCTTGGGCCGCTCGGCGCGGCGGCCGGGCTGATGGTCCACATGGGCCTCTATGACGGGGATTACCTGATCGAATGGCTCGGCGGGGTCCTCTCCGATATTGGCATTACCCATTTCAGCGACCTCCCGCTGCACGATCCCGGAGCCGATAAGAACCTCACGGCTTCCCAGCTCTACAGCCTGGTGGTGCACACCTCTGACATAACGCGGGGGAAGATAGTCCGTTTACCGTGGGACTACCCTGCGTACGGGTTCGAACCAGATAACCAGCGGGTGGTCGACGCCGTCCGAGCTTCGATGGCGATCCCCTTCTTTTTCGAGCCGGTCCGGTTGAGAGCTCCGTCCGGGACCATCGGCGGTGAAGAGTGCGATGCCGGTGACGTCGTATGGGTCGATGGAGGGATGCTGGACAACTATCCGCTGGACGTGTTCGACCGAACGGACGGCGCGCCGGCGCGCTGGCCTACCGTCGGGATAAAGCTCTCGGCCCGGCAGACAGTCATTAAAGGAACCGCTGGAGAGGACAGTGTAACGTCCGAGACAATGGCCTGCCTGCGCACCTTGCTGGACAACGCCGACCGCTATTACGTCGAGGAGCCGGACCAATCGGCCACGATCTTCGTAGATTCTACGGGCATCTCGGCCACTGACTTCGGGCTCTCAGAACAGGTGCAGGAGACGCTCTTTCAGAACGGGCAATCAGCAGCCCGGGCGTGGATCGCCGCGCAAACGGGTGCTCCGGTACCGAGCGCCTCACCCGGCACCACTTCAACCAGCCCGGCACTGGCCGGCGCCGTCCCGTAGGGCGACGAAGTTTTACCGGGGCGGCTGCGTTTGACGCACGAAGTTTACCGGGGCGGCTGCGTTTGACGCACTAGCGCGCTCCCCATGCCGTCGCTGAAACTGATCGTGAGCGATCTTTCTCCATTTGCCGACGCGGCCGGGCTCAGTTGAGCAAGTGCAGTGGCCTGGGTCTGTGAACGAGCCTTGGCCGCTTCGACCGCCGCCGACGCATTTTGCGCCGCCACCTTTACTTTGGCTCGCGAATGACTATAGAAAGCCTGTGAAGCGGCGGCGGCAAACACTGCCACCGAAGGCACGATCGCATTAAGCCCGTTGAGGTTGAAGTTGTTGGAGAACAGTGATCCGATGGCGACGCCGCAGGCAACGATGTTGACCAACAGCGTCTGCCAAAATTCGGTAGTGGTGTACCCGGGGTCGACCGCCCCTGGTGATTGTGCCGACGTCTCGGAAGATGCGGCCATTGGACCTCCTGGTGTTAGATGGCCCGTGCGTTCGGCGTAACAAAAGTGCCCAGGGCCAAGTTGAAGGGACTCTAAACCGCGTCGCACTTAGCGTCAAGGGCCGCCCAGACTTATCGAACTTTCGGGATGGCTATAAGCGCGGCCCCCGGGCTCGCCTTTCCAGGGCGCCGGCTATCTCATCCCAGGCACGCGCCCGCCGACGGCATTCATCGGCAATTTCGTATAGCCGCGACAGGGGCAAGGCCCCGAGGTGGTCACGTAGGTCCTCCAACGACACCTCCGTTCGGGCCAACCACGAGGCCGCGTCATCAGACCCTTCAAATGGCCCATTAGATGGCCCGGCAGTCAGATCGATGGTCGGCATCTCTTCACCGTCCGGGGCCGGTCGAGCAACGCCGGCCGCCGGCACCGGCTTGAGGTTATCCAGCCTGCGCAGATCGGCAGCCACCCGTCCGACAGTGGACGGAGCGACGCCTGCGGTTCTGGCCACTTGCCTGACGGTGGCACCCGGGTTAGCGGCGATGGCGTTGGCCACGGCGACCCGGCCCGGCAACGGGTTCACTGGTCGTCGCCGGCCGTCGCGGCCGGTCCGTACCTGGGCGCTCGTATCGTTCAGGCGCGCCCGTAATACAGCCACTGTGGTATGCGATAGCCCACAGATATCCGCCACCCAGCGGTCGGAGCGGCCGGGACAACTTCCCAAAAGGGCCTGTGCCGCGGTCCGGCGTTCCCTCCGGCTGAGGGGTTTACCGTGTTTGACGTTGGCTTCGACCGCCATGACCAGCGCGTCAAGTTCTGTACCGGCAAAAAAGAATGCCGGGATGTGGATACGGCCCGCCCTTCGGTGGGCCTCGACACGGTGGACGCCGTCGATAACAGTCATAGTCTGTTGATGGACAGTGATAGGTGGTAACCGGTCCACCACCTCCATAAGGGCGGCGACATGGCTGTGGTCGAGTTTTGTTTGCCGGGGCGAGTAGTCGGTCGACAGGTCGGCCAAGAGGACGCTGCGCACCCCCGACGTGTCCTTATCTCGTTCTGCCACCGGTTCCGCGGCCCAGGACTTCGTGCTCTCCATAGAGGATGAGGGTACGGAGGACGTGTTCCCGAAACCTTCCCGCCACTTTGCGGAGGTACGGACCTTGTCGCCGGTCATGACCGTGACTGTCGGGCCCCTAAACGGGACCGAGGCCGGGCGTCTATGGATTGGCGCTCGTCGCGCCGTCCCGGTTGGAAGGAAGTTATGTATCTCGGGGTGAGCGGCCGACTCGGTGAAAAGCGCGGCTACAGATGGTCCCGGTGCCCGGTCCCACCGTGGTCGGCGTTGAGCTGAGCCCCGCTCCGAGCGGCGCTAATTGGAGGACAAGTGTTCATGGCTCGTTCGCAACAGCCGTCGTTCGTTGTCCGTGCCCGGTAGGCGATCGTGTTAGCGGCGTCGCTTGAGCGCGAGACCCACGTTGATGGCGGTTGGCCCCAGTTGTCCGGTATATGCGCCTTACCGTTGTCTTCGCTTTCAGTCGGTTATTCGCCCCGAGAAGTCAAGGTCGACGCCGGTCATGTCGCCGCCTTGATGGAGGTCGTGGACCAGCTGCCCCCCGTAATCGTCGACCACCGGACCATGACCGTCATTGACGGCGTCCACCGTCTGGAGGCTTTCCGCAGGGCGGGCCTCAGCCACATAAACGCGTTGATGTTCAAAGGGGAGGGCCCCGAGGCAATGGCCCTCGCTATCCAGGCCAACATAAAACATGGCAAACCTCTCAGCCGGGGTGAGCGTAAAGCGGCGGCGCGAGCGATCCTGTGTTCGTTCCCGGAGCGTTCCGACCGGTGGGTGGGCGAGGTCTGCGGCCTGTCCCACACTACGGTGGCCCTGGTCCGCAGGAGCCTCAGCCTGAACGAGTCCCGTGTCCGGATGGGCCGCGACGGCCGCCGTCGGCCAGTGGACAGGCTGGCCGGCCAAGTGGCGGTAGCGTTGGCTATGGCGGAAAACCCGGCCACACCGGTCCGTCAGGTGGCGGAAGCGGCCGGAGTGGCGCCGTCGACCGTGCACCGGGCCCGGGCCCGCCTCCAGGGTGGCGAGGGCTTGAGGCCGGTGCCGCAAACCCTGGCCCCAGATGGGTTCGACCGAGGCCATATTGACTTGACCTCCCCCGCTGGGGTAGCCGAACCTACCTCGTGGTTGTCCAGGACGGCCGTCAGCGTCGAAGACATCAGCACTTACCTCGCCAACCTGCCGTTGTCGCGCGTTTATGAGGTGGCCGACGAATGTCGCCGGAGGGCGAGTGTTTGGGCGGAGATGGCGGGCGTTCTGGAGGGCCGGGCCCGCAAGAGCCCGTCAGGCAACAGGCGGCCTTAGTACCTCGCGCGTGCCGCCACCGAACGTGACTCACGTACACGCACCGACGGCGTCGGTGCTAGCC
>DATJUH010000412.1:0-23743 GCA_035502515.1 Acidimicrobiales bacterium | reverse complement strand
GTGGCTCAGGTGGGGGCGAAGAACGCCAGCACAAACCCGCTCAGGGCCAGCAGGAGGGTCCCGATCGTCATCAACCGGAACACTTTTTCCCCGAGCACGCCTTCTTCCACCCGGCCGGCCGTGGACCTGGTGAACGTGAGCAGGCCCACCGCCCATACGACGGCGGCAATGGCGATAGCGGCAATGGCGACGAGCTCCCCGTCGCCCTCGAGGGGCCAGAGGTGGCGCAGCAACACCGCGATGCAGACCACGGCGGCCAGGCCGGAGCGGTTCCACGCCAGGACCGTCCGCTCCCGGGCCAGCCCTCTGGGGTGGGGGTTGGCCGCGCCCGTGGGTGCCGGGCCCGTTGGTCTCGGCGCTTCCGGGAGCCGGTCCCCGGCGACCGGATCGGCCACCGGGCCTCAGCCCTTGCCGAAGGCGGTGACCACCACCGCCACGACACCGATGACTACGACGCCGGTGGTGAGTATGAGCGGCATGTTCGAGCCTGGCAGGGGGTCGCCTCGCCTCATGGCCCGCTGGTTGGCCCGCCATTGGCGGAAGCTCTCGGCCGCCACCAGGGCGCCAAGGGCGATGAGCGGCAACCCGAGGAGCCGGCGGCCCCCGGTCTCCGCCAGCTTCGGCAACAGCTGCGTGGCGGCCACCCCGGTGGCGATGAGGGCGAGGGCGGTACGGTTCCAGGCCAGGAAGGTGCGCTCGTTGGCGTAGGTAAAGCGGACGTCCGGTTCCTTGTCCGGGGATTGTTGTTCGGGCACGTCGGTCATCGAGAACTCCACTCGTTCGAGCCCCTCGCTCCAGTCGCCCGGGCACCTGATGAATGAAACCCCTGATGAATAAAACCACAGGACCGGCCGGGCGGTACACCCGGGTGGTGGGGGTTATCAGGCCGTCCAGCCCGGGCGCACCAAGCCGCTCTCATAGGCCAGGACGACAAGCTGAGCCCGGTCCCGGGCGCCGAGCTTGGTCATCGCCCGGCTCACGTGGGTGCGGGCCGTGGCCGGGCTCATGAACAAGCGCTCGGCGATCTCGTCGTTGGTGAGGCCGGCGGCCACGAGGACCACCACCTCGCGCTCGCGTTCAGTCAGGACGTTCATCTCGGCGACCAGCCCGGGTTCCTTGGACCGGGAGGCGAACTCGGCAATAAGCCGTTTCGTCATCCCCGGGGATATGAGGGAGTCCCCGTCGGCGACGACCCGGACGGCGGTCACGAGGTCGACCGGTTCGGTGTCCTTGACCAGGAACCCGCTGGCGCCATACCTCAGCGCTTCGAACAGGTACTCGTCGAGCTCGAAAGTGGTGAGGATGATGATGCGCACATGGCCCAAACGCGAGTCGGACGTGATCTGACGGGTGGCCTGCAGGCCGTCCAACACCGGCATCCGGATGTCCATCAGGACCACGTCCGGGCGCAGCGTCTTGGCCAGCCCGACGGCCTGGGCGCCGTCGGCGGCCTCCCCGACCACCTCGATGTCCTCCCGGGCGTCGAGCAGGGCTTTGAGGCCGGCCCGGACCAGAGCCTGGTCATCGGCCAGGACGACCCGGATCACCGGGCGGGCCGGATCACAAGGCGGGCCGGATCATTGGACTGGCCGGATCACGTTCCGGCTCCGGTTCCGGTGGGATGGCCGGTAGGCCGGGTGGGAAGGCCAGAAGGCAGGACAGCTGTGACGGCAAAGCCGCCTTCGGGGCCGGGACCGGCCTCCAGGTGGCCTCCGACCGTGGCCGCCCTCTCCTGCATGCCGGCGATGCCGCTGCCGCCCTCGGACGTCGACCTGCCGCCCGCCGTGCCACCTCGCCCGTCGTCCAGCACCTGGACGACGAGCCGGTCCGGCTCGTAGGAGAGCCGGACGACAGCTCTGGCGGGGCCGGCGTGACGGGCCACGTTGGTCAACGACTCCTGCACGATCCGGTAGGCAGCCACGGCGACGGCGGTGGGGACAGGGCGCGGCTCACCCACCACCTCTGCCGTCACAGAGAGGCCGGCGGCCCGGTTGAGCTCGAGCAGTTCGGGCAACCGTTCGAGACCGGGGGCCGGTGTACGGGGCACGTCGTCACCAACCTGCCTGAGGGCAACGAGCATGGAACGCAGTTCGTCCAGCGCCTCTTTGGACACTGTCTTGATGGCGGCCAGCGAGGCCCGGGCCTGTTCGGGTTGGAGGTCCATAAGGTCGAGGCCGACCCCGGCTTGGACGTTGATGAGCGAGATGTTGTGGCCGATCACGTCGTGGAGGTCGCGGGCGATCCGAAGGCGTTCGTCGCTGGCCCGGCGCCGGTCGTCGAGCTCACGGGCGGCCTGGGCGCGAGCCGCATTTTCCCTGTGCATCCGCCAGATTTCGGCCACCACCACCAGGACGGCCAGCCAGGCCGCCAGCATCCCGGCCTGGTCGAGGGAGGCCAGCGAGCCGCCGAACACGAGTGGCCCGAGCCAGTTGGAACAGACGTAGCCGGCCACGATCGAGGCCCAGGCCGCCCGCCGGTGACCGTGCGTGGCGGCGAAGAAAAAGGCGACGATAAGGCTCAGGTAAACGCTCCATTCACCCGACTGGGCCAGTGTCGGCGCGAAAGCCACCCACAGCGCGGCCACCGGGTGACGGCGGCGGGCCACCAGGGCTACCGGGCCGACCAGGAGCAAGGCCCAGTCCCCGGCATCCAGGTTCACGTTGTGCTGGTGGTGCCAGGCGTTGCCGATGCCGGCGGCCACCTGGAGGATGCCGACGAGCACAGGCAAAGCCAGGTCCTGCCTCCAGGAGAGCCCCCAAGGCGGCCGGCCCAATTTCCCGGCCCGGCCGGTCCACAGAGCGCTGCCTTCGACAACGTCGCCCATCGGGCCCCAAGGTACCCCTGCCACAGGGCCGGCACGTCACCCGGGGGACGGCTTGCCGGCTGCGCCGTGGAGCGTACTTCGGGCGGCCTATCTGCGCCGGAGGCCGTAGGGGAAATGCCGCCGGCGGCCCGACGACGCCGAGCTGTTTCTGGCTGACGATGACCTCATGCACACCAACACAAAGAGCCAAGAAGAACTGGCGCAGAAGTTCGGGGGCCGGCGATGACAGTGATCGAGTTCGAAGGCGTGACCAAGCGGTTTGGCGACCTGGTGGCGGTAGACCGCCTCAGCTTTACCGTCGATAAGGGCAATGTCGTAGGTTTCCTCGGCCCGAACGGGGCGGGCAAGACGACCACCCTGCGGATCCTCCTCGGCCTGGTGGCACCCACCTCGGGCCGAGCCACTGTAAACGGGCGGCTATACCACCAGTGGCCCGAACCACTGCGCGTAGTGGGCGCCGTGCTGGAGTCTTCAGGGGCCTACCCGGGGCGTACGGCCCGCAACCACTTGCGGGTAGAAGCGCTCTTGGGAGGCGTCAGCCAGTCGAGGGCGGACGAGGTCCTCGACCTGGTCGGGCTGACCGAGGCCGCAGACCGGAGGGTGGGCCAGTTCTCGCTCGGCATGCGCCAGCGGCTCGGCCTGGCCGGCGCCCTCCTTTGTGACCCCGAGATCCTGATCCTCGACGAGCCGGCCAACGGCCTCGACCCCGAGGGTGTCCACTGGCTCCGCCGGATGCTGCGGGGCCTGGCATCGGACGGCCGGACCGTCCTTGTTTCCAGCCACATCCTGGCCGAGGTAGCTCAGACGGTCGACAGCGTCGTCATATTGGACCACGGCCGCCTCGTAGCGCACTCCTCACTGGCCGAACTGACGGCGGCCGCTCAGACCACCGTGCGGGTGCGCACGTCCCGGGCCGAGGAACTGCGCGATGCCCTGGCGGCGATAGGCGCCGCCACCCGCCTCACCGGCCCGGACCAGCTGGAGGTCACGGGCGCAACCGGTGAGCAAGTCGGCCTGCTGGCTGCCGAGCGGGGCATCCCCATTTTCGAGACCACCGCCGAGCCGGCCGACCTGGAAGACATCTTCCTTCACCTGACCGCCGCTGACGGCAGGAAGGAGCCGGCCCGATGAACCGCCTAATACGCGCCGAACTGCTGAAGTTGCGCACCGCCCGGGTCAATTACGGGCTGCTCCTCACGGCCGCCGCCCTCACCGCGCTGTTCGCCACCCTCGAGGCTGCCCGGGCCGGGAACGGGAGCAGCGGGGTGGCTCCCATCTCGACCGCATCAGGACTGACGACGGTCACCACTGTCACCGGCTTCGCCATGCTCCTGGCGGCGGTGATGGGCGTCATCGTGGCCAGCGGGGAGTTCCGGCACAACACCGCCACTTTCACGTACCTGGCGGCTCCGGCCCGGGCCAGGGTGTTGACGGCCAAGGCCGTGGCCGTCGCCGTGGGCGGGGCCATCTTCGGGCTGCTGGGCACCGTTATCGCCACGGGTGTGGGGTTGGCTTTCGCGGCCGGCCAGGGCAACCACATTGCCCTCGGGACCGGCACCCTCGTCGGGCACGCCGCCGGCGCCGTCCTCGCCGCCTCGTTGCTCGGGAGCGTCGGAGTAGCCGTCGGGTCGCTCGTCCGCTCCCAACTGGCCGGGGTCATCGGCATCTTTGTCTGGGGAGTGGTGGTCGAGTCCGTGATAGGTGGGCTGTTCACCTCGGTGCGGCCCTACCTGCCGTATACGGCGGCTACCGCTATGGCCGGCGCCCATTTGGGAGGGGCCGCCTTCGGCCCTGCCCATGGCCTCAACGGCGGGGAACCGTTGCCGTTCGCGGGTGCGGTGCTTTTACTGGCCGGCGTGTCGGCGGTCCTATCGCTGGTCGCAGCCCGGACGACGGTGTTGAGGGACGTCACCTGAGCGGCGGAGGTCTCCATGGGCCGGCGACCGAGGGGACGCATGGACCGGAGAGCAGGGGGGCGCCGGGGGCAACGGGCCAGCGGCGGAGGCGGGGAGCGGCGGAAGGGGCGTCGGGGTGGAAACCCAAAGGCCCGAGGGGCGGAAGGGCCGCTCCTCGGGCCTCGGGCGCGACTTGTGCGCGCTGGGGTAACGGTAAGAGCACCTGGCGCGCAAAGGTTTTTGACCCCGTCTCGGTAGGGACCTCACCCCACCACCAGCGCGGCGCTGGTTGCTTTTGACGCCGACACCGCGGCTACGGCGCCGGGCGCCGACGTGGATATGAGGACGCTGCCGACGACCCGGTAGCTCCCCCTGTGGAGGCCCTTCACGGCCCAGCTGAGGTCGACCCGGGCCAGCTTGCTCCCCCTGACCTGCTCCAGATGATGAGCCACGACGCGGTGGCCTTGCAGGACGACCCAGGCCACGATGGCGGTGGTGACCTGGCGGGCGGCGGTGGTCGCCCCCGCCGCACCGCCCCCGGCCGCACCGCCCCCGGCCGAACCGGCACCGGCCCCGCTGGTACCGGCCCCGCTGGCCCCGGGGGACCAGCTCCCCGCCACTCCGACAACGGCCAGTTGGCCGGAGTGGTGCACGCTCAGCTCGACCGAGCGCAAATGGCCGGCCGAGAGGGTGGTACGGAGCAGCTTGGACGTGACCTTCCCACTGCGCCCGGTGGTCCGGAGCGTCACCGGCGAAGAACCGAGGTGCGCCCAGCTGGCGGGGCGGAGGACGTACGCCGTCCCGGCGCCGACCGGCAATGGTGAGGTGGCGAACGCCGCGGGCAATTGAGCCGGGGCCACCGACCCCAGTTCGACCGAGACCCGGGCCGACCCGCCCGCATCAGCCAACCGCAGCGAACCGGCCGGCGTCAGTTGAGCGGTGAACGTGCCGGTGCTGCCGGCAGAAATGGTGAGCGTCGCCGTACGGTCGGCGCCCTTGGCTCCGGCCAGGGCCAGGTCGGTGGTGAACGCTCCGCCCGCCTTGCCCGGCCGGAGGAGCACGGTGCCGGTCTTGCTGTTAAGGCCGAAGCTGACTTTCCCGCCGGCCGTGCCCTGGACCGATGCCGACAGAGACGGCCCGACGAGGCCACCAGCGACTGTCCCGGCCGGGCCTGGCGACCCTTTGCCGGGCGACCCTTTGCTGGGCGACCCCTTACTGGGCGAGAGGGTGAGGGTGTAGCTGCCGCCGACGGGGAGAAGGGCCTGGGGCGCGGCGGTCCCGCCGGGGCCGACGATGTTGTAAACCAGCTTGGCGCCCGGGATGCCCGAGGGCGACCGGTTGAGCGATCCGGCGGGACCGAGCAAGGTGTGCCCGGAGGCATCGGTGACCTGGTCGAGCTGGCCCGAGGAGGGGGCCGAGGCCAGGATGTTGCCGAACGTGAACGACCCCGGTAGGTCGTAACTGCTCGGGAGGCTGTCGGCCGGGAGCAGGTAGAGGTTGCCGGTCGACAGAGTGCCCGTGTAGCCGATCTGGGGGAAGCTCCATGACCCGTTGGCCTTCACGTGGATCACGCTGTTCTGCTGGTTGGAGACCCAGTTGCTCGTGGCGCCGGCGGAGTCGCCCGAAACGCTGTTGTTGTAAGGGGTGTTCGGGTTGTACACGTAGATGTCGAAGTTCCCACCGCCCGTGGCCTGCACGTCGTAGGCGACCACCGAGTGGCCGGAGAACTGCCCCTTCACAGTGCCGAACATGTCCACGACCACCGGGTTGAGGAAGCCGTCGTACGTCACCAGGTCCCCTCGTAGCTGGGACTCGAACTGGGCCGCGCTGTCCCCCGACGCCGTGGAGGCGGCGCTCGCCCTCTGGTTGAGGCTCTCGGAACTGCCCTGGCTTATCTGCATGTCCAGGATGTAGTTGTCGACGGCGCCGTTGTCGGCGATCTCGTTTACGTTGTTGGCGCTTGAGTCGTAGCTCTTGACTGCGTTCTCGACCGGCAGACCAGGAAGGCCGGTCAGGAACAGGCTCGATGTGCTGAAGCCGTAGCACTCGCCTCCCTTGGCGATAGAGCTGCCACCGCTGTTGAGGAAAATGTCGGCCTGGGGAGTGCCGATGCCAGTGCTGCCTAGAGAGCAATCGACGATCCCGAAGGACAGCCCGGAGCAGGGGTCGACCTGGACGTACACCTCGTCCTGCGGAAAGACGTTGGCCAGGTCGGACAACCCCACACCGGGCCCGGCCCGGTTGGCGAAGTTGTAGCCGTCCGTGGCCGCGAACCCGTCAGCGATCGTCAGGTGGGCGCTGCTGGAGAAGCTGCCTCCGGGCGTGAACACGTCGATCGGCCCGTCGGCGGCGTAGTGAGGAACGGTGACTTTCATCTCGGTCCCGTCGGGGGAGATGTAGCTCGGCGTGACCAGCGCGGGCGAGTTCGAACCAATGGAAGGGGGGCTGCCGTACTCGCCAAAGGCAACCTTCGTCCCGGGACAGAAGCCCGACCCGTATATGGTCAGCGACTGCGAGCTGGTGCCCCAGTGCGGTGCCTCGACGACGTTGTCGTTGCCGCCCGCTCCGGTCCACGACGTGATCTGGCCCACGATGCGGTGCACCAGTACGATGGTCGTCTCGGTGGCGTACCCTGGTGCGGCGGCGGACAGGGTCAGCGTGTCATCCCGGATTGCCGCCTTAGGCCCGGCGGAGACGGTGAGGACGGGTTCGGCCGAGCCGTTCGAGAAAGTGCTGGGGCTGAGTGTGGCGCTATCAAGGCCGGTCCCGGGGCCGGCCCCGTTCACGCTGAGCGAGCCGTGGCCCGAAATGGAACTGGGCACGAAAAAGATGTCCGACCCGGACGGGCCGTAGACCTGCAAAGTGGAGCAGTCGGCCAGGGTTACCGGCCCGACACCGGGCCTCCACCCGTACGGCAGGCTGGCCTCGAAGCCGATCGATACCGGCGGGGCCGGCGAGGCGCCGGCGGCGGGCACAGCCGGGGCGGCCGTCACCGTAAGTGTCGAGCCCGCCGGTTGAGTGGGTGTCCCGCCGTCAGCGGCAGAGGTAATGGCCCAGTTCAGCGTGCTGGTTGTTTGCGTGCCCGTGAGCGCGGCGGGAGAGAATGAGGCGGTCACGCCCGGCGGCATCCCCGTCACGGCCAAGTCCACCTCGCCCGTCGAGCCGTCGAAGCGGTTGACGGTCACCGTCAGGCTGCCGGCACTGGGCACGATCCCGCCCGTGTAGGTGCGGTTGCTGGTAAGCGAAATCTGCGGCAATTGCCCGGCTGGGATCGAGTAGTACAGGTCGTCCATCCCGAAGTCGAACTGGCCGGAGCCGAACGGGTCGTAGATGGCGAACGCCCAGACCAATTGCCCGGCCGGGGCTGTGAAAGAGATCGGGTTCAGGATGCCGGCCTTGCCGGCGGTAATGGTCGACGAGCCGATCAGCTCATGGGCCTGGTTGTAAGCGTCGAGTTCGTAACGAGAGCCACTGGCGGACACCTGGCCGACGTCGGCGCTCAGGTTGCTCACGCCCGAGGTGAAGAAGCCGAACGTGCCATGGTCCGGGAACTCGAGCGAGCCGCAAGCGGAGAACTGGGCCGCGTCGGGCGGGGACGACGTAAGGCCGCCCTCGGGAGCGAACAGCGTCGGCTCGCCCCCGCAGGCCAGGGTGGAGACAAGGTTTTGGCCCGGCTGGGGTTCCCCGCTCTGGAAGCCGTTCTCGAACGGGTCGGCGAAGTACACCCCGTCGCCTTGGTACTGGCTGGTTATTTGCTGGCCCAGCCCGACGGCGCCGTTGTCGAAGTTGACCGTGTGAGTGACGGGGCACTTCGTCCCGAAGCACGGCAGGATCTTGACCGGCGCCAGCGACTTGACGAGGGAGCTGGCGCCGGCGGGGGCGGCGACGTCCAGGGCCAGGCCTACCCACAGGACGGCCATACACAGCAGGGCGACCCGAAGCCGGTCTGTGCGCCCCCGGCCCGCCGACGGCCGACCAGCCTGGGTGGTGGAGGCCGGTCCAGGGGCGGCCTGTTGCCTGGCGGCCCCTCTCGCGGCGGCCACTCTCATGGCGGCCCCTCTCGTCGCGGCCCCTCTCGTCGCGGCGCGGTTGAGGTGCCCTTCATGGCAGTCGCCCCGGTTTGAGCAGCTCGGGAAGTTCCTCGGCAGTTTCATTGTTCCTCCAGGTGCGGCCGGCCCGGTTCCGGGCGCTTTTGGCCAAGACGGGTTGGCCGGGCGCCGGTTACACGGGCCACGGCCAGGACGGGCTCGATAGGCCGGCCGATACCTGCTCAGCCCCCCGAAAGCCGGTCCGGGAAGGAAACCAGCCTCCTTGCCGTTATATGTATGTATTCACAAACGTCGATGTGACGTCACGAGATCGGAGACAAGAGAACGATGGCTGAGATGACCCAGACCTTGCCCCTGCTGCCACTGACTTCAGGTGTGATCCTGCCGGGGATGGTCTTCACCATGGCCCTCGAGACCGAGGAGGCAAGGGTGGCGGCCGAAGCTGCGGGCTCGGCCGGTGGACGGTTGGTGCTGGTGCCCCACATTGAGGGCCGTTACGCCGCGGTTGGCGTCGTGGCTGAGATCGTCGAGCGCGGCGAACTTCCGGGAGGGCCCCCGGCCATGGTCGTACGTGGCCTCGAACGCGGCGCCATCGGCACCGGGGTCCCCGGTACCGGCCAGGCGCTATGGGTCCAGGTCGAGCCTGTGAACGAGGGCCCGGTGACCGAAGCGGTGACCGAACTGGCGCGGGAGTACCGTGCCGTGCTCGAGAACATCCTGTTGTCGCGGGGCGCCCGCCAGATCGCCGAACGGCTGCGGGACGTCACCGAGCCCTCACAGGTGGCTGACCTGGCCGGTTATTCGCCGGACATCCCGCTGGCCCGCAAGGTGCAGGTGCTGGAGACCGTCAATATCGAGCAACGCCTTCGGCTGGTCCTCGGCTGGGCCAGGGAGACGCTGGCCGACCTGTCGCTGCGCCAGCAGATCAAGAGCAGCGTCGAGGAGGGCATGGAGAAGACCCAGCGCGAGTTCCTCCTCCGGCGCCAGCTCGAGGCCATCCGGAAAGAGCTGGGCGAGCTGGAGGGGACCTCCGACGAGGGGTCGCCTGAGAACTACCGCTCCCTGATCGCCGGGCGCGAACTGCCTGAAGCGGTGCGCAACGCGCTGGAGCGGGAGATCACCAAGCTCGAGCGCATGAGCGAGCAGAGCCCGGAGCAGGGGTGGGTCCGGACCTATATCGACACGGTCCTGGAGATCCCGTGGGGCGTGACCTCAGAGGACCGCCTGGACGTGAGCGAGGCGGCCAAGGTCCTCGATGAGGACCACGATGGGCTGAAGGACGTCAAGGAACGGATCCTCGAGCACCTGGCCGTCCGGGCGTTGCAGGCCGAGCGCGGCCTTGTGCCTGTGGGCGGCCGGGGGGCAGGTGCCACACTGGCCCTCGTCGGTCCGCCGGGAGTGGGCAAGACCTCCCTCGGCGAGTCGGTGGCCCGCACCCTCGGACGCAAGTTCGTGCGTGTCTCGCTGGGCGGGGTGCACGATGAGGCCGAGGTGCGGGGGCACCGGCGGACGTACGTCGGGGCTCAGCCGGGACGGCTGGCCCGAGCGCTTCGCGAGGCCGGGACGATGAACCCGGTGATCGTCCTCGACGAGGTGGACAAGGTGGGCTCCGACTACCGGGGCGACCCGTCGTCGGCCTTGCTCGAGGTGCTCGACCCGGCTCAGAACCACACGTTCCGGGACCACTACCTCGAGGTCGAACTGGACCTGTCCAAGGTGCTGTTCATCGCCACGGCGAACGTGACCGAGACCATCCCCGGGCCGCTGCTCGACAGGATGGAGGTAATCCGCATCGACGGCTACACGGAACAGGAGAAGCTGGCCATCGCCCGGCACCACCTGCTCCCCCGCCAGCTCGAGCGGGCTGCTCTGCGGCCGGACGAGGTCGAAGTCAGCGACGACGCCCTCAAGGCGGTTTCGGCCGACTACACCCGGGAAGCCGGCGTCCGGAACCTCGAACGGGAACTGGGCCGGCTGATGCGTAAGGTGGCCACGAAGCTGGCGGCCGGTTCGGTACCGGCGCCGGTGGTCGTGGACGCCGCCGACGTGCCCACATGGCTCGGGCGGCCGCGGTTTTTCTTCGAAGCGGCCGACCGCACCAGCGTGCCGGGGGTGGCCACCGGACTGGCCGTGACCGGGACCGGAGGGGACGTGCTCTTCATCGAGGCGACCTCGATGGAGGGGCCCGAAGGCCTGACCCTCACCGGCCAGCTCGGTGACGTCATGAAAGAGTCGGCAGAAATTGCGCTCTCGCACGTGAGGGCGCACGCCAAGGACCTCGGCATCGCCGAAGAAGCGTTCCGGGGCAAGCGTTTCCACGTGCACGTCCCCGCCGGTGCCGTCCCCAAGGACGGGCCGTCGGCCGGCGTCACCATGGTCTCGGCGCTGGTCAGCCTGCTGCTCGACCGTCCGGTCCGTCCCATTGTGGGCATGACCGGGGAGGTCACGCTGCAAGGCCGGGTCTTGCCCATTGGTGGCGTCAAGCAAAAGGTGCTGGCTGCGTACCGGGCCGGGCTCAAAGAAGTGGTCCTGCCCGCCCGTAACGGGCCTGACCTGGACGACGTCCCGGAGGAGGTCCGCTCGAAGATGACCTTCACCCTGGCCGAGACCATCGACCAGGTCCTGGCCGTCGCCATAGCCAAGGAGGGCGACGAGGCGGCCGGGGCCACCGAGCTGGCGCTGGCTTCCTGAGCACTTCAAACCCGGGGCCCGGGTAGGAGAAGCGTGATCTTCCCCGCTTTTCCTGCCCGGGCCCTTGTTTTTCCCGGTGCCCGGCGGGGTGTGCCGTGAGTGTGACGGTGGCCGGCCAACCTTTCCTCTGGCTTCTTCCCGCCTACGTCGTCGTCGGCGGAGGAGAGAGCCGGCGGGCCGCCCTGCACCCGGGCGGTCCGCCCCCCTCCAAAGATCCTGCATATACGTGGCGCGGTGCGAGGGCCTACGGCCGGGGCGGCGAGGGCTCGGCGTCCGAACGAACCATTCGGCCGTAAAAAATCAAATAGGCAATGAACCGGGCGCCTGCCGGGCCCGTGATCAATGATCAAAGCTTCTTCACAAAATGACTGCGACAGCATCACATTGCCGGTTGAAGATCAGGAAGTCCGGCAACGGCGCAGGCAGAGCACGCAGAGGAGGAACTGCAAATGGCAGGACTGATCAGGGTTACACCCGAGCAGCTCGAGTCGGCCTCAGGGCAGCTCAATCAGGGCGCAGGGACCATCGACGCACTTTTGAAGCAACTTTCCGGCCAGGTGACCTCTCTCGGTTCCGAGTGGGCGGGCATGGGCCAGCAGCGCTTCCTGGCCGCGTTCCAGCAGTGGCAGACGGCCCAGGTCAACCTGCACCAGGCACTGGAGACGATCTCGCAGCTGACGGCCCAGGCGGCCGTGTCCTACCAGAGCAACGACCAGCAGGTGGCTTCCACCTTCGGGGCTATCTAGGGCAATGTTCCCCTCGGACGGGGGGAACACAGCCGGCGGGATCCCTTCAATCCCCGGGGAACCGGGCACGCTTTCCGGCGCCGCGGCGCGCCTAGGTGCCGCCGCCGGCGCCGTGAGGGACTGGGGCTCTCAACTGGGTTCCACCACCTCGGGCTTGTCCGGTACGACCTGGTCCGGCCAAGGCGCAGTGAGCTTCTCGTCATGCGTTTCGAAACTGGTGGCAGACCACGGCTCTGCCGCCACGGCGCTGGGGGACGCGGCCAGTGCCCTGTCTTCCTACGCCGCCGTGCTGGCCGAATGCCAGGCCAAGGTGAAGGCGGCCCAGGTCCAGGTGGCCCAGGCGCAGGCCAGCGCATCATCGGCCACCAGCCAGCTCAATTCTCAGCCGCTTTCCCCCCACGACCCCGGGGCGGCGGCGGCGCGGTCTTACGCCGAGGCCAACATCCAGAGCGCCATGCAGCAGGAGATCGGCCTGGCCGTCAGTGCGGCCCAGGCAGCCTGGGACCAGTACGAGGCGGCGGCCGCGCGTACGGCCGCGCAGATCGGCAGTGCCATCCCGGGCTGGTCGGCGATCTCCAAAGACATCGGCTGGTTGAACGACAAGGCCGGGTTCGGGCTGGTGCCCGTCGGGATCGGCTTCCTTGCCCCCCTCGGCCGGGCCGGGGTGCGCTATTTCGGGACGGACAACGCCTTCGAGGCCGAAATGAGGGGCTGGTCAGAGGAGAACCTGGCCCCCTGGCAAGACGCCTTCGAAGCCGGGCAGCTCTCGCCCGCGGAGTACGTGACCAGGTTGACGCAGTACGCAGAGAACGAACAGATAGCAAGGGCGTTGTTCTCCCGGGGCGCCGTCCAGGACATTGCCGCCGGCGGCCTCGCCCCCGAAATGCGCCTGGCCACGCCGTTGACAGCCGTCTCCCGGTTTATGGCCGGCGCCGCGGTGGTGTCGGACGTGGCCGAGATCATCTCGCCGGACGACTCCGGGCCCGTGCGGGCCCTCGACCGGGGCATGGCGGCGGCGAACGGCGTGGTCAGCGCGGACGCGTTGTTCGGCGGCGCCGGTAGCGAGGCCCTGGGGGGTGCCCTGGGCATCGTGGACGTGTCGTCCAGCTGGATACCCGTGGCCGGTCAGGTCGTCCTGGCCGGTACGGCGCTCTACCTGGCCGGGGACTGGGCCTACAACAACGTGAAATGGTTCCACGACGGCGTCGACGACGTGGGCCATGGCCTGGCCGTTGCCGGCGACGGTATTGCCCATGGCGCCGAGGACGTAGGCAGCGGTATCGCCCACGGCGCGGACGACGTCGCCCACTTCTTCGGTCTTTAAAGGAGGAAACAGTGCTGATCGAAGTGGAGCCGGGAGGTTTGTCCGGGACAGCCCCGGCTATCGGGTCGATTGCCAGCTCCCTGTTGTCCAGTGTCGGTTCGGTCAGCTCGGCGTGTGAAAGCGCCGCCGGCGCCGCCGGCCACGCTGCCGTCCAAGCGGCTATCGAGGGCTTCCTGGCCGCCGGCGCTCCAGCCCTTTCCAACCTCTCGGCCCTCGAGCAGGCCACCTCCAGCCGCCTCGACCAGGCGGCCGGGAGTTACGTGTCCAACGACAATTCGGTGATGGGCGGGTAGGTTCGGACCATGAGTGGGCTGCCCGTGACCGCCGGCCGCGAAGAAGTGGCCAACCCCGACATGGTGGCGCTGGCTCTTCGCCGCCACGATGCCGGCCTGCGCAGCCATCTCGAGCCAAGCCGGTTCCCGGGCGCCCGGGTACTGGTACCGCTGGGGCCTACGGGCAAACCGGTAGTAACGGAGTCGTTCCGGACGGTCCCCGTCTTCAGCGACCTCGAAGCGCTCCGGGCGTGGGCCATGCCGGCCCTGGGTTTTCTGCCCGACCCTGAGCTCGAACCTGCGGTTACCGACGTCGGCACGTTGACGCTGCCCGACGGCGTCGACGAGCTGCTGGCCGGGGAGGCCTGGGTCGTCGTGCTCAACCCAGCCGGGCCGGGAGCATGCCATCTCGGCGGTGTCGTGGGCGAGTTGCCCTTGAAACCGGCAGATCTTCAGGACCCACCGGTGGAAAAGGGCTTCCTCGGTCGCTCAAAAGGCGCCGGCCCCAATGACCCCCGGGTCAAGCTGGGTGAGCGAAATCAGCTCCGGGACGCAGTGGCTCAGCCCCTCCAGCAGGGTTTGGCGGCGCGAGATGCCGGCGACCTGGCCCAGGCGTTGAAGCTACTGAGACAAGCAGACCAGGTCGCACGGCAGGTGGGCGCCCATGTCAGTTCCGTCGTCGCCACCCTGCATGCGGCCCGGCTCCTCATTGAAAACGGCGAAGCTTCAGAAGGTGCCGGCCACGCCAACCTGGCCGCCATGGGGTCCAACCGTCATGCCAAGCCCCGTCTTCAGTTCGAAGGTCTCTTGATCGTCGCTCAGGACTCCGCCACGCGGGTTCAGGAGGGAAAGACCGTAGCCGCGGGCGCCGCGGCCTGGACCGCGGACTGGCTCCGCCGGCTGGCCGACGTGGCCGTGGGGCAGGGCTCGATGTCCACGACCAGGCAGGCGGAGTTGTACCGGAGGGCCGACGAGATCGCCGCCACCTACAACGACGCCCTCGACAATTACGACCCGGACGCCTATACCCCCCAGGGTTGGGGGCAGCCCCACGAGAGCCGATAGAGAGCGTGGCCAGATGAGCGGGGCCAGATGAGCGGGGCCAGATGAGCGGGGACTTGCTGGGCCAGGGATCGAGGCTCCCGGCTGCCACTGGCGTGGAACTGGCCGGCATGCGCCAGTGGGTGAGGTCGCTCCTGGTCATGCCGGGGCTTTTCGTTGTCGTCGTGGTCGTTTGTGCGCTGGCGGGGGCCACCGACTGGGCCACCATCTTGATCGTGATGTCGGCGCTGACCGTCGTTTTCGAGGCCCTCCTGGTCCGCAACGGGGTCACCAGCCTGGTCGTGAGCCCCGGTGCCGTGGTCAGGCGCAACCGCAGGCGCACGACCACTGTGCGGGCCGAAGAGGTAAACGACATCCTCATAAAACACATGGTGAACGGGCCCGTGATGATCATCTCCGCCGGGCCCGCCAGAGTCGGGCTGTTGCTCCGGGTGGTCTACCGGAAGCGGGTGGCCCGGGACGTCCTGGCCAGCTTTCTGCGCCGGGCCGGCGTCGACCTCGCTTCGTTGCGCGGCCTCGGCCTGCCCGTTCCCGTACTGGCCCCCCGGACCGTGGCCGGGCCCATCCTTTCCCGCCCCGACTGGCCGGCACCCGACTGCCCGGCGCCCGACCGTCCAGCGCCCGACCGTCCGGCGCCCGACCGTCCGGCGTCGGGGCCGCCGGCGACCGGACGGCGGCGGCTGACCCCGGTGCGCGCCGGGGGGCGGGCATTGGCGTGGGTCACATTGGCGGCTTTCGCTCTGGTGGCGGCCGTCGGGGTCCTCCGTATTTTCTATTAGCATCAGCGAAGGCCGTTTTGGCGTAGCCACCGTCCTGGTGCCCCTCGTGGTGCCGCTCGGGCCGGCGGGGAGGCCGGTGTTGACGGCCCGCTTTGACGGCCCGCGTTCGCACGGTTCCCGTGTTCGCGAGCCTCGAAGCGCTCGAGGCCTGGGCCGCAACCTGGCCGCATTTCCGGCCCTTCCGGCCCGTCCCGGGGCCACGTTTGGCCCGGCGTGGAGGAGCCTGGACGGGTGGCTACGGGGCCGGCTTAGCGACCGTAATTTTCGGGCCGCCGGGTGGAGCGGCCGGT
Organism: Acidimicrobiales bacterium; assembly: GCA_035502515.1. Taxonomy (GTDB): domain Bacteria; phylum Actinomycetota; class Acidimicrobiia; order Acidimicrobiales; family Palsa-688; genus Fen-671. The sequence continues at coordinate 7,811 of DATJUH010000412.1, read as the reverse complement.
GCTGGCCGGAGTGGTGCTGGCCGGGGTGGCCTTCGGCGAGCCATTACCAGCCGCCGCAGTGCTAGGCGACCCAGTCCTAGATGACCCAGTGCCAGATGACCCAGGGCCAGATGACCCAGTGCCGGCCGGGGGCCACGCCACCCCGGGGCCCAACCGGACCAGCGCCACCTCGTCGTGCTGCGCATAAGCGGCCAGCCGGGCAGCAAAACGTGACGGCACCAGGATGGTGACGTACGAATCCCCGGTCTGACCGGCCACGGAAGAGACCACCTGGCCGGTGACCAGTGGACTGGGAGCCGGGTAGGGCGGTTGGCTGGCGGCCGGGACATACAGCACGCCCACGTGGTCCCCGGGCAGGAGGGCGCTGCCGCTGGGCGCCTCGCTGGGCGTCAGGTCGAGGCCGACCAGCGCCTGGCCCTTCGCCGGGAACGGAGCATTGGCCAACTCGCCCGGCGTGAGCAGGGCGCCTGCAGGCAGGGCGCTACGGACGTGCCGGCCCAGGAGGCTGGTCACGGCTGAGGCCCTGAAGTACGGCAGAGGGTGGGGCGGGCGTTGAGCACTCTTGCCGGCCGGGCCGGTGACGATGGTGATGACCTTGAGGTCGCCCCGCCAGATGGCCTGGCCCTCGTTAAGAGGCTGGGCCAGCGCCAGCACCTTAGCCGTGGCCGGGGCAGACGGCGGCGGAGCGGGCGGCGGCCACACGACGCCGGGCCCCAACCGGACCAGCGCCACCTCGCCGTGCTGCGCATAAGCGGCCAGCTGGGCGGCCACACTTGACGGCACCAGGATGGTGACGTACGAGTCGCCCGTCTGGCCGGGTACCGATCCCACCACCTGGGCGGAAATGAAGGGCCTGGGTGCCGGGTAGGGCGGTTGGGCGGCGGCCGGGACATAGAGCACGCCCACGTGGTCTCCGGGCACCAGAGCGCTCCCGCTCGGCGACTCGCTGGGCGTCAGGTCCAGTCCCACCAGGGTCTGGCCTTTGGCCGGGAACGGAGCATTGGCCAGCTCGCCCGGCGTGAGCAGGGCGCCTGCAGGCAGGGCGCTGCGGACGCGCCGGCCCACGAGGCCGGCTTCGGCCGAGGCGGAGAAGTACGGGAGGGGGTGAGAGGCAGGCCGGGCGCCCTTGCCGGCGCCGGCGCCGGTCACGCCAGACCCGGTGACAATGGTAATGACCTTCAGGTCGGCCGGCCCGATGGCCTGGCCCTCGGTAAGAGGCTGGGACAGACCCAGCACGGCGGCCGTGGCCGGAGGAGGTGGAGGTGCGGGCGGGGCCGGTTTAGTCAGGCGCCCGGCAAAGAACGCTCCGGCGCCGATCCCGCCGGCAAGGGCCAGGGCCAGGAGCACCCATGGCCAGCGGCGCCGGCGGGAACGCAGTAATGGCTCGGGCGCCACCTCCCGCTCCAGGCGAAGGCGCTCGGGGCTGGCCACGCCGAAGCGCCCGAAGACGACCTCCGGCGAGGGCGCGGACTGCGCCTGCTGGGCCTGGCCCGAGGGGACACGCCTGTTGCCTGGCACCAGCGCCCTGCTCATGCTTCTGCTCCCGACCATTCCACCTGGACCGCTTGGCCGGCCGGCTGCGTGAAGGGGTGGAGGCTGAGACGGTCGCCATCGACGACTCCGGCTTCGTCCAGGGTGTCGGTGAACTTCATGGTGAAAGCCTCCTCGGGGTCGCCCGAGCGGTTAACCGTCACGACGATATCTGCGGCCCGCAGGCCGAGGGTCCCGGCCACCGGCCTCAGCAGTTCGGACAGGGCCACATCGGCGTCGGCGACAACGTCCACCTCACGTTTGATCGTGGCCACCGTGACCAAAACGGTGCGGGCGACGCTCACGGCAAGTAACCGCCTGACCCACCAATGCTCGTGGTTCCTTCCTCCGCGCTGAGCCTATCTCCGCCTGCCGGCAGGCAGCACTGAACGAGCTGTGCCCGGCCGGAGCGGGTGACGACCCATCCCCGCCCGGGCGCCATGTGCTGGGCCTTCACCCCGCCCACCAGACCCTCGTCGGGGCTGCCCGACAGTACGACGGTGGTCGGCCGGAGCTCCCGCAGGCGCTGTGAGAAAGGCTCGAAGCTGGTGCGTTGCGACCCTGTCACCCGCCGGGCACAGATGACGTGGAGGCCGACTGAGGCGGCCTGGGCGACCACGTCGGCCAGGGGGGCCAACGGGCTGCCCATAGGGCTCAACAGCCAGTCGTAGTCGTCCACCATCAGAAGTATCGAAGGCCCTTCCCATCGGCTGGCCCGCAGCTCCGCCACGCTGGCGCCCTCGGGCGGGATTCGTTGGCCGAGCTCGTCGGCAAGGTCGCGGGCCAGCTTCTCGGCCCCGGCGGGCGAGGTGACATAACTCTCCACGTGAGGGCCATCGGCGAAGTCGATCAAGCCCCGGCCGGGGTCGACCAACTGGACGGTCAGGTCCCGGGCCGAGACGCGGGAATAGATATCGGTCAGCACCCGGGCCAGCAATGTCGTCTTGCCGCTGCCTCCGTCGCCATAGACAGCCAAGTGGGCCCCGGGGCCGACGAGGTCGACCTGCACCGGCCGGGCCCGGAACTCGCTCACGCCCACAAGGAAGCCGGCGTCCCGGCTGACCGGCGCCGAGCCGGCTCGCTCAGCAAGAGCGTCGACTTGGTCTTCGCGGATGGCATCGGGCAGGGCGGCCACTCTCGGGGCACGGGCGGTACCGGCGGTGGCCGCTGACTCGGCCACGGCCTGGGCAATGGCCACCGCCTCCCCGTCCGGCCCGGGGGTGCCGGACCACGACGGCAGGCCCAGTTGGAACAGCTCCCCGTCGCGGGTGATGCCCCGCCCCGGACGGTCGGAAGGAAGCGCCCGGGCCGCGTCCCGCTTGGCCAGGGTCTCCGCCGGGTCGCCAAGCCGGAGCTCGAGCTTGGTGCCAAGGGCGTCCAGGAGCTGAGGGCGGACATCGAACCAGCGGTTGGCGCTCACCACCAGGTGCACTCCCTGGTGGAGCCCGGTGGTGGCCAGGGCTGTCAGCTCGGGTTCCAGGTCGGGCAGGGCCTGTCTCAGCATGGCGACGTTGTCGACGACGACGAAGACCTCGGGCTCGCCGCGGCCGGGGGTGACGGCACCGGCGCCGGCGGCGGCGGTCCGCCGGCGCGACGCCCGGTCGGTGACCAGGCTGCGCATGTCCTGGACCAGCCGGGCAGCGGCCTCGGCTTCCCCGGGGCCGACCACGGCGCCCACGTGAGGAAGCCCTTCGAGGACAAACAACCCTCCGCCCCCGAGGTCGAGGCAATAGAACTGGGCCTCGTCCGGCCCGAACCGTTTGGCCAGCGACAGCACCACGCTGACCAGCAGGGTGGATTTTCCGGTCTGCGGTGCCCCGGCCACACCGAGGTTGCCCCCGCTGCCGGACAGGTCCCAAACGAGCGGCTCCTGGCGCTGGGCGCGCGGCAGGTCGACAATGCCCAGTACAAGTTGCCGCCTATTGGCTTGCGCCGAGGCCTCCAGGGCGCCAAGAGTCATGGCCGCCGGCAACGGGGCCAGCCAGATGCGGCGGGCCGGTGGGCCACCCAGGCCCGAGAGCACCTGGACCAGCGCCTGCAGCTCCGTGCCCTGAGCCTGACGGGAGGCGTCGGAAAGCCCGGCGACCGGGCCGTCATTGATTTCGCCGGCGCCTTCACCGCTGGGCCCGCCGCCTCCGTCGTCGGCCTGGTAGCGGCGCAGCAACGTCAGTGGCCGCAACGCACTGGTAGCCAGTGGGCTGCGCTCCTTTCGGGCCGGCCGGTTCGGGAGCGTGGTGATGGCCCCCTTGAACCGGCTCAGGGACTCGTCCACCGCCAAGTAGCCGAGGCCCGGCACCGGCGGCAGCTCGTACGCGGCCGGCGAACCCAGGACGCTGCGCGACTCGGAGGCGCTGAAGGTGCGGAGGGCAAGCCGGTAGCGCAGGTGCGGCTCCAGCACTCGCACCCGGCCCTCGTCGAGCCTCTGCGTGGCCAGCAAGAGGTGCACGCCCAGGCTGCGGCCGAGGCGGCCGATGGCATTGAAGATGTCGGCGAAGGCGGGGTCGGCCTCCAGCAGCTCGCCGAACTCGTCGACGATGACGACGAGGTACGGCAGCGGCTCCGGTTCTTCGGGCCGCCCGTGCCCGCCCACGCCGGGGCCGGGGCCCCCGCCTCTCCAAACAGCCTGGCGTGGCTGAGCCTCAGGTTGCTGAGCCTCAGGTTGCTGGGCCTCAGGTTGCTGGGCCTCAGGTTGCTGGGCCTCGGACTGCAGGCCGACGCGGGCCAAATGGGCGTGATATTCACCGATCGAGCTCAGGTCGCCAGCGTCACGCAGCAGTCTTTGGCGGCGCTCGAGCTCACCCGCTAAGGCGGCCTTTACCCGGGCGATCAGGTCCGGCTCCTCGGCCAGGTTGGTCACGAGGCCGGCCACGTGAGGGAGAGGCTCGAGCCCGGCGAAGGCGGCTCCGCCTTTGAAGTCGACCAGCAGGAGGTTGACCAGCCCGGGGTCGTGACGGGCGGCGAGGGCGGCGGTGATGCTGCGCAGAAGCTCGCTCTTGCCCGACCCGGTGGCGCCGACCATGATCCCGTGCGGGCCCATACCGCCCAGAGCGGCCTCCTTCAGGTCGAGTTCCACAGAGTTCCCCACCTCGTCACGACCTATGGGCACTCGTAGAAGCTCCCGCAACTGTCTGCCGCCAGCGCCGGCCACCTGGGCCAGGGACAGGCGCGGTCCGGCCGTAGCTACCGCAGAGGGGTCCTCCGCGCCGAGAAGCTCGCATAGCCGCACGCTGTCGCCGACCGTGGCCGAGGAACCCTCCCACCCCAGGCGCAGCGGCGCCAGCCGCCGGGCCAGCCGCAGGGCCAGATCAGGGCGCAGTTCGTCGGGCTGGACCCGGGCTTCCACCCGGCCGCCCGGCCCACCTTCCACGTACAGCAGCGTGCCGTCTTCGGTTAACGACGCCGTGGCCCCGCTGGTAGACGGCACTTCTTCGGCGCCGGCCACGATCACGACGACGCTGACGGCCACCTCCGGCCCGTGGGCCATGAGAGCATCAAGGGCGGCATTGGAGCGGTCCGGCCGCCAGCCGTCGACCACAACGACGACATGCTCCCAACCGATGTCCCTGCTTCCGGGCGCGCTGACCCCGCGGGCATGCTCGAGGCGCAACCTGACCAGGTCGCCCGTCAACTCGGCGAAAGCGTCCGGGTCAGTGGTCACCGAGCGCCGGGCCCGGCCAAAGCCTTCGCTGCCCTGAAGGGCGCGACAGTGAGGCAGCCACTTGAGCCAGTCCCAGCTGTCGATCGTGTCTTCCGGGAAAAGGCCGGCGATGCGCAAATCCCCCGGTGCGTGCAGACTGGCCAGCGAGGCCAGCCAGGCGCCGACCATCTGCCTGGCCGGGTTGGCCATGCCGGCGCCGGGGGCGACCACGGCCAGCACCCCGAGCTGGGCCAGGGGCGCCGTCACCGGCGCGGAAGGCACCGTGGCCGTGGCCTGGACCACTCTGTCGACCAACCGGGCCAGCTCGGGGTCCGGCTCCGTCAGGGCCGGTCCCTGCTGCCCCATGGTGACCGGCCGCGCCGCCGCCACCCGTCCGAGCCCCAGCCGGACCCAGGCGAAGTCGGGGTCGTGGCGCCGCCGCTCCCACGTTCCCTCGCCGGCTTCGATCAGAGAGAACAGGTCCTCCGGGCCGGGATAAAGGCCGAGCAGCGCGGCCAGCTGCAGGTCGGAGGCGCGCTCGGACTCCGAGGCGGCATCGCCGACCACCTCGAGGTAGCGGGCCCTCGTGCGCCCCCAGCGGCGTTTTTCGTCCCGGTTACCTGCCAGCTGCGCCCCGAGCGTCGCACCGACCATACTGACGACCATCAGGCCGATGACGACCAAGTAGAGAAGCGAACGCACCACGAAGGCGAAGCCCACCATGGCCAGCGACCCCACCATGGGGAGGAGCATTTGCCATCGCCCTCCGGCCGACGCCTGACGCGCCGCCGGGACGGGGTGCAGGACGATCGGGGCAGGTTCGACCGACAGCGGCCAGGTTCGAGCCGGCCGGTGGAAGCGGAGACCGCCGGCGCCGAGGTGTTCGTTCCCCGGCCGCCCGGCGCCCACCCCGGTGCGGGCGTCAGTCAATGCGCCGGTTGGTCCCCGGCCGGCATCACTGAGACCGGGAGGGCCGGCGGCAGATCGCTCCACAACAGTGTTCTGCCCGCGAACAGAAGGTTTGCTGCAGTCTCTTCATACAATCAAAACACCTCTTCACACAATCAAAACAGCAACTCCGCCCTGTGCCCCGGGTGGGTGCGGCGGTCCCTCCCGGCGGGCGCGCCTCACACGATCTGGATGATGCCCGGCGCCGTTGCCAGCGCGAGGATGGGTACGCCGGCGGTTGAGCCGGCAGCAACGCTGGCAGAGGCAACGCTCATCCGAGCCCGACCTATAAGGAATTGCACATGCCCGAAGACGACACCCCCGTACTCGATACCCTCGCCGCCATGACCGCGGCGTCGTTGGAAAACAGCGACCTCGAGGCACGCGAGCACATGCTTGTCCGGATCGCCGCCCTGGTGGCGGTGGGTGCACCCGCCTCGTCTTACCTGTTGAACGCCGGCACCGCAGCCGAGGTCGGAGTCACCCTGGACGACGTCCAGGACGTGCTCGTCGCCGTCGCCCCGATCGTGGGGACGGCGCGCGTCGTCACCGCCGCCGGCAACATCGCCCGAGCCCTCGGCTTTGCCATCGCCGTCGCCGAGGAGGAACTCGCAGAACTCGAAGCGGAACAAGAGGCGGAGGAGGCCGGATAGCGCCTTTCGGACAACGAGCTTGACAGAGAGAGGGAGGCCGCGGGTGCTTTTCTTGTTCGGCCCACTACGGTGGGGCGCGCCCGTCCGCGGCAAGAATTACTCGTCTCCTCCAGCTAAAGAACTTCGGGGGACAAAGTGAACACAAGACGGCGGCCGATAACTCCTGGGCCGTTGCCTGTGCCCTCCCTGGGACGGGCACCTTGGCCCCGGGCAGGAGCAAGCCGCCGCCGTCCTTCTCACACCGCTCCTGAAGCTCGTTAATCGGGCCATGCCAAAGGGAGTCATGAAGAAAATAACCCGATCACTCGCGGCGTTGGCAGTCAGCGCCGGACTTCTCGGGGCCTGCGGGGGCAGTAGCGCAAGCGCGGAAGCGGCAAAACAAGTGTGCCAGGCGCGCACCAACCTCCATAATGCCGTCGACACCGTGAAAACTGACGTCCGGAACTTGAACTTCGGTAAGGCCAAAGACGAGCTGGCTAACGTCAAAAAGGCGTTCGACAACCTGGTTCAGGAGGCGAAAAAGCTCAAAACCGAACAAGCCAAGGTTCTGGAGCCAAAAATCGACTCGCTAAAGACGGGCATTGAAAACCTGACGAACGTCAGTTCCTTGAGCGAGCTGGAAACGAGCCTGAGCACGATCTCCTCCCAAATCCAATCGCTTTACACGGAGATAACCAACACCCTCCATTGTTCGTGAGGTATGAGGTAAACGTTGTGGCCGTGCCTTTCCGGCGGGTCAGCTGCCGGAGCCGGCGGCCATCTCTTTCTCGAGGTCGACCGGACGGTGTTGCCCTTGATCGTAAGCTCAGCCTGGAGGGTGTAATTATCCGCCTGCGTCCCCGGTACGCGTCCAGGTGCCGGTGCCCGGAGGGTAGCCTCCGGTACGTCCGGCTAAGGTGCCGGGCGTGGCCATGCCGATCGACCAGCGGGAGCGCCTGCAACTGTGTGACCTCCTCGACCAGCTGGGCCCGGACGCCCCAACTTTGTGCCGGGGATGGGCAACTTCGGACATGGCTGCCCACCTCGTGCTGCGCGAGCATTTT
>DATJUH010000411.1:0-6657 GCA_035502515.1 Acidimicrobiales bacterium | reverse complement strand
CCCGCTGGCGCATGCCGCCGGAAAGTTCGAAGGGGTACATGTCGACTACGCCGTCCGGCAGGCCGACAAGGGCTATGCGGCGCTTGAACTCCTCCCGGACAGAGTCATAACGGACGCCGCGCGACTTCAAAAGGTCCGCTGTCATCGTCCCGATCTTGCGCGTGGGGTTGAGCGCGCTCATCGCGTACTGGGGGATGACCGAAACTTGGCGGAGCCGGTAGGAGCTCATCGCGCGGTTGTCCGAGATGGGCAGTTCTTTGCCGTCCAGCCGCACGGTGCCACCCGTGTGCTTCATGCGGCCTTCCAGGTAGATGAGGCTGTTGCCGAGCGTCGACTTGCCCGAGCCCGATTCGCCGGCGAGGCCCATGATCTCGCCATCGTTTATAGAAAAACTGACCCCGTCGACAGCCTGGAGGTCCCCGCGGAGGGTACGGTACGCGACAGACAGCCCCTCCACTTGGAGCGTCATGTTTCGCGCAGCCTCGGGTTGAACACTTCGTCCAGGCCGACGTTCGCGATGAGGAGCGCCGCGACAATGACCGTGATTACGACCCCGGGCGGGATGAACCACCACCACACGTGCAGTTGGAGGGCGTCCCACAGCATCGATTGGTTCATCATGGTCCCGAGCGAGATCGTATTGGTGGGGCCGAGCCCCAAAAAGTCGAAGTTCGCCGCGAGGAGGATCGAGCTCCCGAACAGAAGTATGAGGACCAAAAATAGGTAAGACGCCATGTTGGGCGCGATGTCTTTCATGATGATACTGGTCGCCCGCCGGCCCGAAAGCTTGGCGAGGTCGACGAAATCGCGCTCGCGCAACGTGAAGGTTTGCGCACGAACGGCTCGGGCTACCCAAGGCCAGGTCGTCACCCCGATGAAGACACCTTCAAAAAGCACTCCCCTGGTCTTCAGGTAGGCGCTGATCACGATCAGGAGCACGAGCGAGGGGATCATCACGACGATGTTCGTGAAGACCTGGAGCACTTCGTCGAGCACCCCGCCCCGGTAGCCGGCCGTGAAACCGATCGCCATACCTACGATCGCAGCGAACAGGGCCCCCAGGAACCCGACTAGGTAGCTGTCCCGGAGCCCGTAGAACAGCTGCGAGAAGACGTCCTGACCGAAGTAGGTGGTCCCGAGGAGGTACCTGCCCGAAGGTGCGTGGTCGGGTGGCCCGACGAACTTGTTGGGGTCGAAAGGCGCGATCTCGGGGCCAAAAACCGCCAGCACGACAAAGACTAGCTCTACTGTGAGCCCGAACATCAGCTTTTTGTTGCGAAGGGCGAAGTACAAGAACTCCCAACGCCGGCTCCCGCTAAACAGAGGAGCCCCAGCCCCTAGACCGGTCGGGGCGCCGGCGACGGGCGCCGCGGCAGCCGCCGGCACGGTCGCTGCCCCAAGCCTCGTCTCGGCGACGCTGCCATGCTCTCCTCCGGGGCCCGCGAGCCCCTGAGCCGCTTCTTCTTCCGATCCAATGCTCATGCCTGGGCTCCTTGCATGCTGAGCCGGGTCCGCGGGTCGATGATGACGTAGATGACGTCGATCACGAAGTTCGCTATGAGCACCCCGATGATTATGAAGAGAAAGATGCCCTGCAACAAGAAGTAGTCCTCGCTGCTTATCGCCTTGTAGATGAGGTTGCCGAGGCCAGGGTAATTGAACACGACCTCGGTCACGATGTTGCCGCCGATGACGACGCCGAGCTGGAGCGCGAGCCCAGAGAGCTGGGGGAGGACGGCATTGCGGTACGCGTAGCGCCGCACGAGCCGCTCTTTCGCCCCGAGCGAGCGCAAGTAGCGGCTGTAGTCGGTCTCCAGCTCGTAGATCACGAGGTTCCGCATGCCGATCGCCCACCCCCCGAACGATACAAGGAAGACGGTGAGGAACGGCAGGAACCAGTGGAAGAGCAGGCTGGCCACGAACGACCAGCTGGCGTTCGGGATCATGCCCTCGCTGTAGGCGCCGCCGATCGGGAACCACCGGTAGTAGGCGCCGAGGAAGAAGGCCATCGCGAGCGCGAGCCATGCGTAGGGCATCGCTTGGAACACGTAGCCGGTCGGGAGCACCGTGTTGTCCAGCACCTTGCGCCGTGCCGCCATCGCCCCGACCCGGTTGCCGAGGATGTACGAGAGGGTTATCGCAGGCACCAACAGCGCCAAAGTGTAGGGCAGGGCGGACCAGATGACGTGGCTGACAGGTTCAGGGAACTCGCTGTAGCTCACGCCAAAGTTCCAGTGGAAGACCCCGTCCCAGAAGTTGAGGTACTGGCGCCAGACTGGCACGTTGAGCCCGAAGGCCTTCGTGAAGAGCTTGTTCATCGCCTCCCACGAACCAGGCGACTCGAGCTGGAACTTGCCGAGGTAGACCTCCACGGGGTTGCCCGGCATCAGCCTCGGTATTCCCCAGTCGATCGTCGCCCCGAGGAAGAACGCCAGCAGGTAAGTGCCAAGCTTCCTTACGAAATAACGCCTCATTCAAAGGTCCCTTACAGTTACGAGCCGGGCCCACCGCTCGAGGCGAGCAGCGGGCCCGGGAGTTCGGTCCTACTCGGTAACGGGTGGTTGCTCTCTAGGCAGCTTTCAGGTTTGCCAAGCCGTAGATGGTCGTCATCGCGCCGAGCCAGCCGCGCCACATGACCGGTGTGTACTCGTCGTTGGGGTTGGTGGACGAGGGGTAGTTGGTCCAGTACTTGGTGTTGCCCTGGAACCAGGCCCCGTTGTACCAGAGCGGGATGTCAGGCAGTGCCTGGAGGAAGTCCTGCTCGAGCTGGCCATAGAGGCTGTCCAGCTTCCCAGTGGCGCCGCTCGGGGTGTCACCGGCTTCCTGGACGAGGGCCCACGCCTTGGGGTCGCTGTAGCGCGCCCAGTTGAGGGTCGTGCTCTGCTTCGCCAGGATCGGGAGGTTGAACGCGCGGTCGAAGTAGCTCCAAGGCGAGGCGTCGATACCGGCGTTGTTGTCGAGGGCCATGTCGTAAGTGCCGTCGATCATGTCGCTCTCACGCGTCGCGTACTGGGGGTACTCGGGAGTGACATTGATGCCGATCGCGTTGAGGTTTTGGGCAATAACGTCGATCCCTGCCATCCAGTCGGTCCAGCCGTCAGGGACCTCGATCGTGAGCTTCTGGCCTTTGTAGCCCGACTCCTTCAAGTACTTCTTGGCGAGCGACGGGTTGTAGCTGAAGCCGTACTGGGAAACCACGCTCTTGCTCACGTACGGGTCGAGGTTGGGCAGGAGGCCGGTCGGGTTGGCGGTCTGCACCATGCCCGTGTAAACACTGCTCTGGATCTCTTGGGTGTCGATGGCGTAAGCCACTGCTTTGCGGAAATCGACGTTGCTCATCGGGGCCTTCGTGGTGTTCATGTCGAGCCAGACAGTGTTGGCCGAGAGCATGTACGGCTTGGTGGGGTAGTACGTCTTAATGCCGTAGCCGCTGTTGCCGCCCAATGCCCCGTTGACGAGGGCCGAGATGCCTGGGAGGAAGTTGTTGTCCCAGTCGGTCTGGTTTGCGAGGAGGTTGGAGAGCTCCTGGTTATTGGAGCTGTTCTCTTCGTCGCAGAGGTACTTGAACGCGAACTTGAGCCCGAGCGCCGGCGTGCCCCACCAGTGCGGGTTGATCGAGAAGCACGCTTGGGTCGAAGTCGTCGTGTCGAGCAGCATCGGGCCCGTTGCCACCGGCGACATGTTGGCCGTGGTCATCTGGTCTGTAGAAGACATCTTCGACCAGCTGGAAGCGGGCAATATCGGTGCCTGCCAGAGGAAGTCCTGCCATGCGGTGTACGGGGGCGGGCTGCTGAACTGCACGGTTACGGTAAGCCCGCTGGCGCTGACACTTTTCACCCCGCTCGCGTAAGAGTTCCAGGGGTCGGCAAGGTTGTCCTTGGCCAGGTCGATAGAGAAGGCGACATCGTTGCCGGTCATAGTGCCTTCAACCGTCCCGCTCGGACTAGAGACAAAGTCCACACCGGGGCGCAGGTGGATTATGTACTCGCTGCCCTTCCACCCGCCGCTGGCGGCGAGCCACGGGAGGTACTTCCCGTGGATGGGGTCGTAGAGGAACAGCGGCTCGTAAAGCAACCCGTAGGTCCCCGTGTAGAGGCTCCCGAGGTCGTTCGGGTTGAAATTGTTGGGAGGGTCGCCAGCTGTACCGCTCGTGTAAAGGGTCTCGTTACGCGGGAAGCTGGCCTGCGCACTGGCGCTGCTGCCGGCAGCGACGCTGATCAGCGGCGCCACGAGAGCGGCCGCGGTAAGGGCGACGCCTATGCGTCCGGCCGCCTTTGTCTTGGGTTTCACCATGCTTCAGCTGCTCCTTGTCTTGCTTGGTGGATTTGGCCGCGGGCCCCGGCTGGGCCGCTGACCGGGCTGGTAGGTGGTTTGGGAGGCCGGCCGGCACCGCGTAGCTGGACTTGCGGCACGAGGTGGCAAAGCCGGGGGCGCGCCGGCCGGCTCGTGCCATACCACACCTGTCCCCAGAGCCTCGGCTCGCGCTCCGTACCTCGTCGCACCCCCCTCGCGCTGTCGTTCTGAACCGGTTAAGGCCGAACCACGACAACGATAAGCATCCGCCGAGCGGTTTGCAAGTCGCCGCGTCCTATTGCGCTGCGAGCCGCTCCACCGGGCCCGTTTTGGGCCTAGGGCGCGGCCACCCTGCGCGGAGCGTCCAAGATTTCAGGCGCAGGGCCCGTGCTGGCACGCGCGACGAGCACAGGCCCCTCTTGGCGCCCGCCTGCGACTTCGGGCTTTTCTGCGACGTGGTGGCCGCTCCGCTCGTCCATTAGGCTTATCAGGGCGCACGCCGCTGTGGCCCCAAATGCTTCGACGTCCCATGCACAGGCCGTGAGCGAGGGCCGCACGACCTCGCAGAGGATGGAGTCCTCGAAGGACACGATCGAAAGCTCCTCAGGGATGTCTACGCCCGCCTCTTGAGCGACGCCGAGGCCGGCGACCGCCATGATGTCGTTGTCGTAGATAATGGCTGTTGGCGGCGGCGAGCGCCGGAGCAACTTGCGAGTGGCGGCCGCGGCAGCCTGGGTGGTGTAGTCGGTAGGAACGAACCCGCCCTTGGCCCCCGCCCTTGACAACGCCGCCTTGAACGCCACATCGCGCGTCTGCGTGTGGGCGAAGGCGGGCGTCCCGGCCACCCGGTCGATGCGCCGGTGGCCAAGGACCACGAGGTGCTCCACTATCTGGTACACCCGCTCGGCGTCGTGGCCATGGAAAAACGGCAGCTTGCCCGTCGCCCCCGGCCCCCCCACTATTACCGCAGGCATACCGAGCTGCTCGACCACCGGGACCCGAGGGTCGTCGACGCGAAGGTCGACGAGCAGCACGCCGTCGACTCGCCGCTCGGCCCACCAGCGGTGCAGGGCGCGCGTCTCTGCTTCGACATCATCCACGATCTGGAGCATCAGGGCGATCTGGCGCGTCGACAGCTCCGCCTCGATGCCCGAGATGAGCTTTGGGAAGAACGGGTCGTAAGCCAGCAGGTGGGCGGGGCGCGCCAGCAACAGGCCACACGCCCCGGCGCGTGACGCCGACAGGGCGCGCGCGGCCCGGTTGGGCCGCCAGCCGATCTCTTCGGCGACCGCCAATATGCGCCGGCGCGTGGGCTCCGACAGGCCAGGTTTGCCGTTGAGGGCGTAGGAAACCGACCCCTTTGACACACCGGAGGCCTTGGCTATGTCTGCGATGGTGGGCCGGCGAGGGCCAGGCCCAGGCCTACGTGGCACGCCTGTTCTCCTCCTGCGCGGAGCCTACACGTTGCGGAGGGGGAAAGTGTGGGCCGAGTCGCTAATATTCGCCGGCGACGAGCCGATACCTTCTGCAGACCTATTTCATGCGCTCCATGGCCCCAGCCAATATTCCACATTTAACGGCGCGGTCGGTGACAAAGCTGACCGTCCTTTGTGCGGCGCCCTGCCTGGCGGCCGCCGGGTGGGCTGCTGCCTCCAGCGCTTCTGCCACCACCCTTCCCCTTTCGGGCCCGCTCGCGACTAGGCCGCCGGCGCACGTTGTCCGTGCCCGCCTGCCAGCGGGAACCTCTGCGAGACAACTCGTGGCGAAGGGCGGGCCCACGCGCGGTCTGCCAACCCTCGCCGCTGGCGCACTGAGCGACCAGGGCCAGGTGCCCGCCAGCGAGGAGTCCAGCAACTGGTCTGGCTACGAAGACTCCGGCCCGGGCGCGCACTTTACGCGGGTCTCCGCAAGTTGGGACGTCCCCACCCTCGAGCCCAACATCACGGGCTCCTCCAGCACCTGGGTCGGCATCGACGGCACGAACACGCCGGACCTCATCCAGGTGGGTACCGAGCAAGACTGGACGGTCTCGGGCCCTCTTTACTACGCGTGGTACGAACTGCTCCCGAGCACAGCCATCAACCTGGGGCCCGTGCAACCCGGCGACCACGTCACAGCAGAGATCGACCAGGTGTCCCCGGGCAAGTGGACAGTATCGATCGACGACGCGACAAGCAGGGCCGACTGGACGGAGCACGTCGTGTACAACGCACCCGGCACGAGCGCCGAGTGGGTCGTGGAGGCACCGAGCAGCGGCCCGACAAACGCTGTAGAGCCCCTCGCCGCGTTCGGGTCGGTCACTTTCTCTGACATGTCGGCGACAGGAACGGGCACAGGCGGGTCCCTTGCCGCCCCCGTCTTCCT
>DATJUH010000410.1:0-6329 GCA_035502515.1 Acidimicrobiales bacterium | reverse complement strand
GAATGCTCACCTGGCTCGCCGAGGCCGATCGCCGCGGCGCGCAGCTGGTCCACATCAACCCGCTCGTAGAGGCGGCGTCAAGGCGGACAATCGTCCCGCACGAGTTCGTCGATATGGCCACCTTCCACACCACCCGGATCGGCACCATGAAGGTCCAGGTCCGCATCGGCGGGGACATGGCCCTGCTCCGGGGGGTGGCCAAAGCCGTCCTGGAGGCAGCCGAAAACGACCCCGCCCTGTTGGACCGAGAGTTCATCGAGCACCACACCCACGGCTTTGAGGACTACCGGAGCCTGGTGGCATCGACGCCCTGGCCCGACCTGGTAGAAGGATCAGGCATCCCCGAGCGCGAAATACGGGATCTGGCTCGATCGTACCTGGCGTCCCAGCGGGTCGTCATCGCCTGGTGCCTGGGCGTCACCCAGCACGAGCACGGCGTCGACACCGTCCGCGAGATCGTCAACCTCCTGTTGCTCCGCGGCAACATCGGTCGCGAAGGCGCCGGCCCCTGCCCGGTCCGGGGCCACAGCAACGTGCAGGGCAACCGCACCTGCGGGATCGATCACCGTCCCTCCGAGGAGTTCCTGCAGCGCCTGGGAGAGGTGTGCGGCTTCGAACCCCCGCACCAGCACGGCATGTCGGTCGTGCCGACCATCGAGGCGATGCACCGGGGGGACGTGAAGGTCTTCGTCGCCCTGGGGGGGAACTTCGCCCTGGCCACGCCCGACCTTCCTTACAGTTTCGAGGCCCTCCGTAACTGCGAGCTCACCGTACAGGTCAGCACCAAGCTCAACCGCAGCCATATTGTCCATGGCCAGAAAGCCGTGGTCCTGCCCTGCCTGGGCCGCACCGAAAAGGACCAGCAGGCCAGCGGCGACCAGGGGGTCACAGTCGAGGACGCCATGTCCATGGTGCACATTTCCTTCGGCATGAAAGAACCGGTATCGCCTCACCTCCGATCGGAGTGCGCCATCTTGGCCGGGATGGCCCGGGCCACCCTGCCTGACAGCCGCACCCCGTGGGACGCCTATATCGACGACTATGACCGCATCCGTGACACCATGGCGCAGGTTCTCGAGGGGTTCGAAGACTTCAACCGCCGAGCTCGCCACCCTCATGGCTTTCGTATCAGCCAACCCGCCCGCCAACGCATCTTCCAGACACTGTCCGGTCGGGCCGAGTTCTCCACGGCCGCCCTCCCCGATGACGTCGACCCGGGCAACGGCCGCCCCATGCTGGCGACCATCCGCTCGCACGACCAGTTCAACACCACCATCTACTCCAACGACGACCGTTATCGGGGCCTCAAAGGACTGCGCACCGTGATCTTCATGAACGCCAACGACATGCGCGACCGAGGGCTTAGCGAGTTCGACCTGATCGACGTCACCAGTTTCTCCAAGGACGGGTCCACCCGGGCCGTCCACGGGTACCGCGCCGTCCAGTACGAGATCCCGCCCGGCAACGCGGCCGGCTACATGCCGGAGCTGAACGTCCTCTGTGGTATCGCCGACTTCAGCACTCAAAGCGAACAGCCCGTGACCAAGCACCTCGTGGTCGAGGTGACGCCGGCAACGTCCCCCGGAGCACCCGGGTGACAATGCGTGCCGTCACCGCCGTCAAATTCCTGAGATCGGTCTTCTTCCCAGTGGCTGGCAGCCTCTTTGGCTTCGGGGCCCTTCGCTTTTCGGGGCGCGCTCTTAAACCAAGCCACGCCTCAAGGCTGTGAACGCGCTGGGCCGGTGGGCTACAGGCTTATCCCGGTTGGCCACGGGCACGGGGCTCCTGAACGTGACCCTGGCTGTACCGCTCGACGTGACCAACCGCCCCGGCTCCGGCCTTAGCCAAGCGCTCATGGCCTGTTCTGACGAAGGCATCCGTGCACGGGCTGAAGAGCGCCTAGCGCTGCCGCGGGACAATGCAATGCAAGCCGATAGTTTCAACGCTGTCGGAAGGGCCGCGCTGAGGTCGTGCCGCGGATGACGACCCCAGCCGGGCGGTCCCACCAGCTCGCAGCGGCTCTCGCCGGAGCCACTAGGGCCGACCCAGGCGCCTCGACCGATTTCGGTGTGCTTGCTCGGGCGCCCAGTTGCTGGCTCGCCGGTGTGCCTCGCTCAATCGTGCCTCTGCGGAAGCTCGCTCCTTCGCGACCTGCTCGACCATACGGCGACGACCCCGAGGTGTTTCCCCCGCCTCGAGTGACTGACGGTAGCGGACGAGTTTCCGGTCACAGTCGCGCACCCACAGGCCACCGGGGGCGGTAAGCCACTGGTCTGGCACCCCGCCGGCGGTTGTCGCCGTCACCACTATCTAGTCAGGCACCGGGTAAAGGCGATCCCCCGGGGGGGAAGGCGGCACGGCGCTCCTCCAGCGTCGGCTTGGCTTGGTTGGCAGTGGTCTTGTGCCGGTCCCTCAAGGCGTCGATCGAGTCCTGCATAGCCGGGCTTGGCATGTCAGCCATCTCCTTTGGCATGGGCCGGCTGCCTCGTACGGCGTGGACGGCCTTTCGGTGGCCGAGCCAGGATGCCGGCTGCTTGGCACCTTGCCGCCGAGAACTACTCGGCTGGACGAGCCGACAGACCGTCGTACGCTTCGGTGCAGCCCGATATTTACAATCCCTGTTTATGTCTAAGACGGCGAGATGTCGCTTCTGTGCGGATGGATGTCACTTCTGGCGTGCGAACAAGTTACGACGTTCCCGTCAAGCGCGTGAGAACGGATATCCCTGCCGTCACCGCGCCTAGGGTATGTGGGCACTCAGCCTCTTTCGGAGCATCTTGACGTCGTGCTCGTAATCACCGATGCGCGCTCATATCTGAAGGACAACTTCTATTTCCTCGAGAATAAATGTTGGCGCACAACAGCTCCCGAGCTGAAGCGAAACCTCATACGTCGATTCTCCAAACGAGCCGGGTGACTAGGCGTCACCCATTTAAGGTGATTTGTTGTGGCTGGGTTGGACGAAGCCGAGCGGCACCGCGAGATCCTGGCCGAACTGTCGGAGACCGGGCCGTGCCTGCCCGGGAGCCCGGTGAGCCACACAAGGACCTGCAGCACGCCGGGCTGCCACTGCCACGACGACCCTGCCGCCCGGCACGGGCCCGGACCCGCAAGGTGGCTGGCAAGACCCTCACCCGGGTACTGAGCAAGGAGCAGTTCGAGCGTTACCGCCCCTGGGCCGAGAACTCCCGCCGCCTGCACGACCTCGAGCAGCTCTCCGTCATCTCGATGGCCCGGGCCGAGGGGCTGGCCCGAGCCGACCCCGCCTCCACCGGACCGACGCCGGGGCCGTTCCGCCAGTGGGGAAAAACCAAGCTAAAGCTGGGAAGTGCTCTCGCCTAACTATTAGAACCGAGCCCTGGGCTGCAGAAGTTCGGGAATCGCCCTTGGCGTCCTCAGGAAACCCGCATGCGGCCTTGAAGAGCCTCACAGAGACAGCGGGCACTCTGTGCTCATAGGTACCCGAGTAAAAGGAGCGCAATCATGAGCGATTTCGGGCTAATAAACCCCCAAGAGGCCCTTTTGGGCCACCCCGCACCGGACGCGACCTCAGATCCGTCGGTGGCAGGAAGGTCAGGTGGCGCCGGCGCGGCGGCACCTGACCCGCTCCCCTCTTCGCCAGAGTGGTCGACCGCGGCCTCCATGGCCGAGCCGGCTCGCCGGCCAAGAGTACGGCGATGGCTGGCGAACAGAAGAGGTGGACGGGTCGCCGCCGCGGTACTGATGTCTGCGGCGATCGGGCTCCCCGTCAGTTTCGCCACGTCCCCCTCGGCCACAGCCGCGCCACTCGTAGCCGCCAGCGCCCCCGGGACCGGGGCACCCAACGCTCGGTCGGCGCCGGCCCCAGGTGGGGCAGCCGGCACCGTCGCCAGTGTGTCCAAGTCGAGCTTCACGATGACGACATCAGCGGGCCAGAAGGTGACCGTCGACGAGAAGTCCTCCACGACGTACGACAAGGGGACGAGCTCGACCTCGGCCAAGGCCGTTACTAAGGGCCAAAGCGTCCTCGCACTGGGCACGGTCAACTCAACGACCATCACAGCCACGCAGGTCGTCATTGGTTACAAGCCGGCCGCGAGTGCGAAAGCGACGAAAGACGTGGTCCCTTTCGAGAAGGGTGAAACGACCGCGTCAAAGCAAGTCGGCGAGATCCCGGCCAACTGGAGCGCGGGGTCGGGGACGATCGTCAGCGGGACGGCGGCGAACGAGGCGACCGAAGCCGCCCTGGCTGCTTATCCGGGGGGCATCGTCGACCGTGTGGTGAAGCTGAGCGACGGCGAGTACAACGTCCACTACATCGGCGTCAACTGGCCCCACCACGTCTTCGAGAGCTCCAGCTTCAAGGTGGTCGGTGCCCTTTGACGCGGGTGACCCGTCGGGGTAACCGCGAGCCGCGGTAGGCATGTTCGTAAGAGCCCTCCTCAGCTGGGAGATTGTCAGTCGACCAAGACACAACGTCCACCCAGGAGGAGGGCTCGCCCAACGTGCACCGGTCGACCTGCCCGACGCGAGGCTTGGACGGCGGAGCGGTCCTGGCCACAGGTCGAGGGAGTTGACGTGGAACAGGTCGACTAATGCTGCCGGGACGGCCGCGTAGGGAGGTTGGCTGACGGCCGCGTAACAGGACCAGTTGAAGACGAGCTCATTGGTGGCCACGTCGGCTCCTGTGCGTGGCCGACGAAGAGGGGCGCACCTGGGTCGTTGATGGCTCCTTGTTCGCAGGCGCTGTGGAGCGCGGGCCCTCGGGCGAGGTCTACGTCGGCGGCCGGTACCCGCCTCGGGACCGACAGGCTCAGATCGCCGGTTCAGCCGGGCCCGGCGAGCTGAGGCGCAGCAGCGGTAGCGTGACGAGGACCTTCGTCCCCGCTACTGGCTGGGAATCGATCGCTACCGAGCCCTGGTGGGCGGCGACGATGGCGGCCACGATCGAGAGGCCGAGCCCCGAACCGGAGACGGCCCGGGAGGAGTCCGCCTGCCAAAAACGGTCAAAAGCGTGGGCAACGCCGTCGGCGCTCATGCCCGGCCCGCTGTCGGACACGACGAGTTCGGCGACGCAATGGTTCCCCGCCACGCTCACCGTCACGGGCGACCGGGTGTGGCTCAAGGCATTGCCGACCAGGTTGTCGACCACCTGGCGAAGAGCATCGGCGTCGCCGGTCACGACCACGGGGCCGTCGGCTTCTAGGCTTATAGGACGAGACGGGTAAGAAGCGGAAGCCTCCACCACTGCGTCGCGGGCGACCGTCGTCATGTCCACCGGCTCCCGTTGCAAAGGGCGCCCCTCATCGAGACGGGCCAAGGTGAGCAAGTCCTCGACCAGCCGCCCCATCCTGGCGCTCTCCTGGCCGATGCGGCGCATGGCGTCTTCGAGGGCGGGCCCCTGGCGCAGGCTGCCCCGTCGCCACAGGTCGGTGAACCCCTTGATCGCTGTCACCGGGGAGCGCAGCTCGTGCGACGCGTCGGCGATGAACTGGCGCAACCGGACCTCGAGTGCTTGCTGCTCGTCGAGCATCAAATTGAAGGCCCGGGCCAAACGCCCAGCTTCGGTCCGCGACCTGGCCGCGGCCACCCGGCGTGAGCGGTCGCCAGCCACGATGGCGTCGGCGACCTCGGTGACCTCAGCGATCGGGCGGAGGCCGAGACGGCTGACCCACAGGCCCCCGGCCGCCATCACGACCACGACCAGCGCGGCGGTGGCGAGCACGGCCAGTAAGACGAGCCGCAGCGTGACATCAATGCCCGAGAGCGAAACCGCCATCAGGAGCTCGACCGACGACCCAGGAGGTCGTACGAGCACGGCGCGCCAGCGGCCCGTACCGGACAGGGGCCCAACGGTGCTGGCGTGCCGCCACGATGAGCGTGCGGGCACCACCACCGTGGGAGCTCTGGGAGTCCCATAGCTGGAGCCGGAGGGGGCGATGACGACGTGACGTGCACCGCCCGACAGCGTGGCCACGTACGTCCCACTCAGCGCGTCCTGAGCAGCCCCGACCTTGGCCGGCTCCAGCGCTTGGCCCGTGCCCACCCCTAACCGACCCATAGCCTGTACGACCGAGGCCAGCTGCTGGTCCGCGAGCTGCAGTTGGGACGAGTCGACGGCGCGGGCCAGGAGCGAGCCCGCTACTGCCAGCACCGTCAGCAACACGGCGGCGACGACGGCCAGGCGGGACCGCAGGCTCACGTTGTGTCGGGAGGTACCAGGCGGTAGCCGAAGCCGCGCACGGTGTGGATGAGCGGGGCCGAACCCCGGTCGACCTTTTTGCGCAAGGAGGACATGAACGTCTCCACCACGGTGGAATCGCTGTTGTAACCGTAGCCCCACACTTCCT
>DATJUH010000409.1:0-2778 GCA_035502515.1 Acidimicrobiales bacterium | reverse complement strand
TCCGCTGGCGGTAAAGGGTGTTGAGGCTGGTCCCACAATGAGCAGCGACTCTTTGAAAGGGACACGCTCCCCGGTTTTGGCGAGCTCTCCGCATGCAGCCTCGACAGCGGCGTAGCCCAGGTCCTTAGCTGGCACTTGCTTTGGCTATGGCTATGTCGATGCGTTCGATTAGCCGGCGGTGGCGGGCTACCTCGTCACCCCAACCTGGCGCCAAAGCGTCTGCCGCCAGCGCATCGGCGTCGGTGCGCTGGGGGAGCAATATGGGCAAAAAGCTCGCTTCGGTACGGAAATTGGGGCAGTGCTCGAGGGGTCTATGAACGGCCGGGAGGGCGAGCGGCGGCTCAACGTAAGGCAAGGGCGCCGAGGTCCGTTTCGTGCCCATCGAGGCCTCGCCCGAGGCCGTCGTCGAAGACTACCTCTCGACCCGCAAGTCGCACCCCCACTGGCTCAGCCCCAGCCCGCTGATGACTTATGTTCACGCAGCTGCAGGACGATACGGTGCGAGATGCCTTCGAGTGTTACCAGCAGGCCCGTGCCGACATCGCCGGTCCGGTGTTCGGCTACGCCCTCGAGCCGGCGACGGCCCGCGCCGATTGGGGTGAAGCACAACCCTGGCCCGCATCCAGCCCAGCTTGCCCAACGGCTATTGCGGCCGGCCGCCCCAACAGGGCTGCCCACCCCACCCGTACCGAGGTATTGGTCATGGTTAGCCTCGGTATTCGTGCCCAGACCCCGTGAGTGAAGACAATCTTGGCGTGCCCGGCAAGCTCGGTCTCGTAGGACCCATAGCAAAATGGGATCTTAGCGACGATCTTGATGACAAAGTTGGTTGGCACTCCTCAGCACCCCGGGGCTGAGGAGGAGGGCGGGGTCGAGGTCTTTAGCCGTCCGAACACGCACGCATCTGGATTCCCCGGGGAGCAAAGTAAAGAGCATGTCGTCACTAGTCGCGTCTGGGTCCGCGCGGTCGGCAAGAAGGGCCACATCGCGCTGCAGGCTCGTGGCCGACACGATCACGTCGTACCCGTCGGCGGTACGCCCTAGCCGGGCCGCGAGCCCGGGTGATGGTAGGGCTAGGTCCTTGTCTTCCTGGTAGAACCACAGGGCGCGATGTCCATCACCTGAAACGACGAGCACCTCGCGGGTTGCGTCGTCAGGATTGACCAGGTCGCGGCCGAGCACAGCGGCGACGCTCTCGCCGGGCTCGGCTCCGATCGTCACCTCACCTTTGGCCAGGACGGCGCCGCCAAAGTCTTGACGCGTAACGTCATAAACCGCGTGCCACTTTTTGGCGCTGTCGTTGACGGCGACGGCTGCCAATTGGTCCGGGGATCGCGCGCCGCGTTCCCCGCGTTGGACGGTCAGGAGCCGGTCGGCGTAAACCCGTCGGAGTGCGTACCACAAAGGTTTGCGCCGCCCGGCACCATCTATGGCGGACCAAGAAATAACGGGCCAGCAGTCGTTGAGCTGCCAGACGATGGTCCCGCGACAACGACTTCCGAGAGAGCGCCAGTACTCGACGGCGAGCGTGATGGCCCGGGCTTGGTTGAGCGAGGTGGCCCAATGCCAGTCTTCGAAGGAGCGCGGTTCAGGAAAATGGGGCTCGAGCCACCGCGCCAGCTTTTCCATACCGTTGGTTGCCTTCTGGTGCCGCACCAAGTTTGGCGTATTAGTACTCAAGGGGCGGTCGCTTATAGCAGTTGTGAGAGTCGACCACGCTGGCGGCCCCTGGAACCCGAACTCGGCGACGAACTGCGGTTTGTAGTCGCGGTAGGTGGTGTAATCACGCCTGTTCCAAACGTCCCAAACATGTACGCTGCCGTAGCGGGGGTCGTTAGGGGGTGCTTCGTAGCCGAACGACCAGGGGCTGCCAGCCATGTAGGGCCGTCCCGGGTCCAGTTCCCCGACAATGGCTGGCAGTACGCCGAAGTAGTAGTCGGAGCCCCATGTTTTGCCGGCCAGGCGTTGCTCCCAACCCCACTCTTCATAGCCCCAAATGTTCTCGTTGCCTCCGCTCCAGACCGCAAGGCTAGGGTGACGCGCCAACCGCGTGACTGCCTCCCGGGTTTCAGCCTCGATCTCTGAACGCAAGGGCTCCTCTTCTGAATAGGCGGCACACGAGAGCAAGAAGTCCTGCCAAACGAGCAGCCCGAGCTCGTCCGCTGAGTTGTAGAAGTCTTCGCTCTCGTAGATGCCACCGCCCCAGACCCGCAAAAGGTTCATGTTGGCGGCACGCGCCTCCTCTAGCCGGCGGCGGTATCGATCGGGGCCAACCCTGGTCACGAAGCAGTCGTCTGGGATCCAGTTGGCCCCTCGGACGGAGATGGCCCGCCCGTTTATGACAAAGCCCAGCCGCGCGCCGTCCTGCTCGCGACGGGTGTCGAGTTCAACTGAGCGGAACCCTACCCGACCATGCCATCTGTCGAGGGGCCTCGGCACGGAAGCTATCGCGGCGTGTTCGCGTGGGACCGCAAGGGGCTGGCCGCCCAGTTCGACTTCCACGTCGTACAGAGGCTGGGGACCGTAACCTGTCGGCCACCAAAGCTCAACGTCCCGTACCGGTACCCGCAGCACGGCCTCAGTTGTCCCTTCCTCGACCTCGGCCGTAGAGCTGGCACCGGCCACGGTCGCAAGGAGTATAAGTGGTCCATTTTCACCTTCGGCTCGCTCGATCGCCACGAACACCTCAAGCTCGGCGTCGGCCGTGCGGGGCGATGTCTGGTCGGCCCAAGGCGCTTCGGGATCAGCGCCTTCCAATCCCTCCGCGCTCGTGCCGAC
>DATJUH010000408.1:0-11308 GCA_035502515.1 Acidimicrobiales bacterium | reverse complement strand
TGGTGGGAGCGGTACCCGGGGCCGGTTTTGTGATGTTGAGGCCGCCCGGGGCGGCCACCCCGGCCGGCGGAGCGGCGCCACAGACGACGCCAATGCCACAGCCCGCGCCCGTCGGGGCGGGTGCTCCCGCCGGAGCGGCCGTCACCGGCGGAGCGGTCGCAGCCGGTGTGGGAAGTCCCGGTGCGGCAGGAACCGGAGCGACTGGGGTTGGCGGCGGCGGGCCAGGCGCGGGCGCGGTTGAAGTCGCCGGGGCGGGGGCAGTGGGCGCGGCCGCCGGCTTGGCTGGCGCCGGGATAGCGGTTGGCCGCGCCGGAGAACCGGCCGCCGGGGACTCGGCCCCGGCCGGTGCTGCCGCGGCTCAAGCACAGGCAGCTCAAGTACAGCCCGGCGAGCCCGCAGTGGTGGCGGGCGGACCGTCTGCCCCGGCTGGGCCCGGTGCCGGCGGCGCCGCGGCGACCGCCGTCGATCTGCGCAGCGTCTTTGGTGCCGGCCGGCCTCCTCTCGCCCTCGCCAGCACCGCGGCCGCCTTCGTTCCGACCGACCAGCCCGAAGTGACCGGCGTCCGCTGCGAGCTCGGTCACTTCAACCACCCTCGGGTCGTCAACTGCATGCACTGCGGCCGGCCCATCGCCGCCGGTACCCCTCAGGTCAACGGGCCGCGACCTCGAGTGGGCCTACTGCTCGCCGACGACGGATCCGTCTGGGCGCTCGACCGCGGGTGCTTGATCGGGACCGACCCGGGCGGGGCGCCGGAGGTCCAGTCGGGCGCCGCTCAGCCGCTCACCATGCGCGCCGGGCCTAGCCACGCCATGGCCCCGGTGCAGGCCGAGATCCAGCTCCGGGACTGGGCTGCTTTCCTCGTCGACAGGGGGGCCGAAGGTGGGTCCTGGGTACAGATCCCTACGGCGCAGACGTGGGAGCAGCTCGGACGGAACGAGCAACGCCAGTTGGCCGATGGTTCCCACGTGTCGTGCGGAGGGCGGGTACTTACCTACTTGTCGGCTTGGCCCTCCTGATCGGTGTTATTGGCCTAATCGGTGTTATCGGCCTGAGCGGCGGCGTCGGCCTGAACCCGCCGTCGTTCGGCCGCTATTGGTCGAGCAGGCTGCGGAATTGAGGGCACAGCTGGCTGACCGCGGCCGAGATCACGACGCCGAGATCGCTCGGCGGCAGCAGGACGTTGCCCTCGATGAGCGGGATACGGTCGCCCACCTCCTGCACAGACGCCCCCGACTCGAGGTCATTGCACACCACCTGGCCCAGACTGACCAGTTGCTTCCCGGTGCGGTAGCTGCTGATGTCGGGCGCATTGCTGTATACAGAGTTGAGAAAGGCCTGGTTGGCTTTGGGGTTCGCCGTCGCATGGCCTCCGCACCCGGCGAGGGAACCGGCCAGTGTCCCGCCGGCCCCGATCACGACTATCAATCTGGGCACCGCCGACAACCTGGGCCACCGCACAAGGCGGATCCTAGGGGCCGGCCCGTGCCCATTAGAGGCAGGCCGTCTGCCGGTCGAGCCGCCATCAAGCCCTAACATCTTCATGGAAATGACGCTCCGGACGCGCCTGCCGTTAAGGTCGTCACCGCCGAAAACTGAAGGGCCAGCTGGTTAAATGCCGCCAACCACCATGTACGAACGCCTCGGAGGGATGGAGTTCTTCGAGACGTTGACCCAGCGTTTCTACGAAGGCGTCGCTGGCGACGAGGTGCTCCGCCCCCTCTATCCCGACGACCTCGAGGCCCCTCGCCGGCACCTGTGCCTTTTCCTGGCCCAGTTCTGGGGCGGCCCCCGCACTTACGACGAGGAGCGCGGCCACCCGCGCCTTCGGGCGCGGCATTTCCCGTTCAAGATCGGACAAGAAGAACGCGACCGCTGGCTCGAGCACATGACGGATGCCGTTAAGGCAGCTCACCTCGGCCGCCTGGAGGAAGCTCAGGTTCTCGGGTACTTTGCCGCCGCCTCGACTCACATGATCAACGCGCCTGGCTAAGCCGAAGTGCCTGGTCCGTCGCGCCCGCCTAAATTGCACTTCTTTCTCATCGCGCTGCTCTTAAGATTCAATCGCGGTCTCGTTCAGATTGGTGAGGCAGCATCTTGGCTATGGCCGGGTTTTGTACGGCCCGGTCGAAAGGAGCCCGGCGTGAGCGTCACATTCGAGGAGATCGACATAGGCGTGGTTTGTCACTTGACGGGCAACCTCGAGCACCTGACGGTGGTTGACTTCCGCGAATCGGTCGCTCACCTCGGTGCCGCCAAAAAGGTCATATTCGAGCTCTCGGCGGTGCCCTTTGTGGACTCGGCCGGGCTCGGCGCGCTGATCGGCACGGTACGCCGCACTCGTGAACAAGGCGGTGAGGCGGTCGTCTGCGCGGCGCGGCCGTCGGTCAAGCGAGTGCTGGAGATGGTGGGACTGCACCGGATAGTCAACGTCTTCGACACCGTTACGGAGGGGCAGGCCTATTTCTCGGGCCGGGCGGTGGCATAACTCGCTGCGGGGTACGGGCGGTCCCCGTCTTCTCGATGGTCGAGCGTTCTCTGTCATTCCGGCTTAGAGAGATTTGCGCTCAATGCGGTGGAGCGTCCGCTAAGAGTAGGCTTTTCTGGCTGTATAGTACTTAACCGACGACTTAGCCGTCCTTTTTCCCCGGGCGTTTCGCCCGAATTTTCGCTCTAGCGCGACCAGTTCAATTGCCCCCCGAAAAGGCAATATATCGGGACCTGGGAGGCCCAGGCGGGCCACGGTGAGTTGGCGTTTGGGCGGGTGAAAAGACGCCGAACGTCATATGGTAACCAGCTTCAGGGCCGCAACCTGGCACTGTGACAGGGGCTGGGTGGCGACAGCCGGACGAACCCGGCCAACCGGCGCACTACCCAGGGTCGCCGGCCTCGTGCCGGGTCGGTGGCGGTGAGCCTGCACCGGAGTCGGCCAGCACCCGGGCGGCGTTGAGAAAGGCGACGTGGGTGAAGGCCTGGGGGAAATTGCCGACGAGCCGCTTTCGTTTTGTGTCGTATTCCTCGGAGAACAACCCAACGTCGTTGGCCACGGAGAGGACGCGGTTGAACAATTCGACCGCTTCTTCAGTGCGCCCCAGTTTGGCCAGACCGGCCACCAGCCACAAGCTGCAGGGCAGGAAGGCGCCTTCGTCGCCCTCGAGCCCGTCCACGCCGGAAGAATTGCGGTAACGCAAGACGAAGCCGTCCTCCATGAGCTCGCGCTGGATGGCCTCGATGGTGGAGACCACCCGGGCGTCATCAACCGGCAGGAAGCCCATCATGGGCATCAATAGCAGGCTGGCGTCGAGCTCTTTCGAGCCATAGGCCTGCGTGAAGGAGCCGACCTCGGCGTTGTAGCCCTGCGAGCACACCTGCTGGCGGATCTCGTCTCTGACCTTGCGCCAGCGCTCGACCGGGCCGTCGAGCCCGTACTTCTCAACGCCTTTTACCGCCCTGTCCATGGCCACCCAGGCCATGACGCGCGAGTACACCAGCCTCTGAGGTGGCCCCCGCAGTTCCCAGATACCCTGGTCGGGCTCGTCCCAGTGGTTCTCGACGAACTCAACCAGCACCTTCTGCAGATCCCAGACGACCTCCTCCGCCTCCGCCCCGGCGCCACGGGCCAGGTCGACGGCCTCCATCAGCTCGCCGAAGACATCCAGCTGGAACTGTAACGATGCCGCATTACCCACCCGGACGGGCCGGGACGCCTCGTAGCCGGAGAGCCAGTCGAGCTCCAGCTCGGGGAGGCGCCGCTCGCCGGCCACCCCGTACAGGACCTGGAGCTGGTCGGGGTTGCCGGCGGCAGCCCGCAGGAGCCACCGGAACCACGCCGCCGCCTCCTCGGTGTGACCTGACTCGACCAGGCCCTGGAGGGTCATGGTGGCGTCCCGGACCCAGCAGAACCGGTAGTCCCAGTTGCGAGCGCCTCCGATGTCCTCGGGCAGGGATGTTGTTGGAGCGGCCACGATCCCGCCGGTCGGGGCGTAAGTGAGCGCCTTGAGGGTGATCAGTGACCGCTGGACGAGGTCTGCCCACTCGCCGTGCAAGCTGGGGGTGGGCCGGGCCCAGTCACGCCAGAAGGTAATCGTTTCCTTCAGAGCCGTCGCCAGGTCCAGGTTCCGGCCCTCCTCGTCGAACGACGGGGCCCAGTGCAGCCGGAAATCGTACCTCTCGCCCTCCTGCACGACGAACGACAGCTCGTGGTGCATGTGCACTGGCTGCAGAGGCACCGGGCTGTCGACTTCAACCAGGTCGGGGCCGGCGATGGCCCGGATGCCATTACCGGTCTGCGTCACCCATGGCACCTGCTGGCCGTACTCGAACCTGATGACGAGCTGGCCCGCCATCTCAACACTGCCCGACAGCCCCTCGACCCTGCGGAAGACCCGCGGGTGGTGATGGCGCGGAGGCATGAAGTCCGTGACCCGCACACTTCCAGTCGGGGTGTCCCACTCCTGCTCGAGCACGAGGGTGCCGTCCGAATACGTCCGGCGGGTGGCCGGGCCGGCGTTTTTCGGGGCGATCACCCACCGTCCGTTGGCGGGCGTGCCGAGGAGGGCGGCAAAGCAGGCGGCCGAGTCGAACCGGGGGACGCACAGCCAGTCAATCGACCCGTCCCGCCCGACCAGGGCGGCAGTATGGGTATCGCCGATCAGGGCGTAATCCTCGAGGCGCTGGCTCATCCGAGCGAGTTTATGGGGTGGCCATCAGGGGCAGGCCGACCGGGGTCTTCACCCCTCACGCCGGGGGCCCGGGACGGGCCCGGGCGCAGGTCGCACCTAAAACAGACGGCGCTAGACGGCCAGGTACCGCCTCACCGCAAATCCTGACCCCAACGCGCCCACGAGGGCGCCGACCACCACGATGAACAGCCCCGTCAGCAGCGCCTCGTGAGAGCTGACGTAAAGCGGCTGGTTGGGGTCCAGGGGGTCGCTCCCGGTGAAAGAGGCAAACGTATCGCGGGCAAAGTACGTGAGCAGGAAGGCCAGGCCGGCGCCCACCAGCCCCTCTATGAGCCCTTCCAGCATGAAGGGGACGCGGATGAACCAGTTGGTGGCCCCTACCAGCTTCATGACCGCCACCTCACGGCGCCGGGCAAAGATAGCCAGCTGGATCGTGTTGACGACGAGGGCGATGGCGCCGAGCATGACCCCTCCGGCCACGATCAGAGCTACCGTGCGGAGCGTCGAGAAGTGGGCCAAGGTGTCCTTGATGACCTGCCCGGGGTAACCGACGCTGTACACCCCCGGCTGCTTGTTGTACTCGCCGGCGAGCTGTTGCACGTTCTGGGCCTTGGCCGGGACCACCCGGAACGAGGGCGGCATCGTGGAGGGGCTCATGACCTTGACGAGGTCGGGCTCGCCGCTGAACATGCCCTTGAACTCCGTGAACGCCTGCGACTTGTCGACGTACTTGAAGCTCTTCACCTCGACCGGCACCATCCCGTCGAGCTCGTGGCGGATGGCCGCGATCTCCTGGCTGCTGGCGCTCGGCTCCATGAAGACGGCGACCTGCACCCCTCCCTGCCACTGGACGGTGGCCTTGTTGACGGCTTGGCGCATGATCAGCACGCCGCCGAGCGCAGTCAGCGACACCGCCATGGTGACCACCGCCGCCACCGTCATGATGATGTTGCGGGCCAGGTTGCCCCCGGTCTCGCGCACCACGTACGGGCTTACCATCGTCATGGTCTGCTCTTAACTCTCCTGCTACAGATAACCGGGTGACCTGACTACCCCGGTGCCCGCCTTGCCGTCAGGCATCGACCATCCCGTAGACACCTCTGGCCTGGTCACGCACTATATTGCCGCGCTCGAGCTCGATTACCCGCTTGCGCATCGAATCGACGAGGACCTGTTGGTGAGTGGCCATGACCACGGTCGTGCCGTACTGGTTGATGCGTTCGAGCAGGCGCATGATGCCTGCCGTGGTACCCGGGTCCAGGTTGCCAGTGGGCTCGTCCGCCAGCAAGATCAACGGGCGGTTGACGAACGCCCGGGCCACGGCTACCCGCTGCTGCTCACCACCCGAGAGCTCGTTGGGCTTGCGGTCCATCTTCTTGCCGAGGCCCACGAGCTCGAGGATCTGGGGCACCTGGGAGCGGACGAAATGCCGTGACCGGCCGATCACCTCTAGTGCGAAAGCCACGTTCTGGTACACCGTCCGGTCGGGCAGCAACCGGTAGTCCTGGAAAATGCAACCGATGTTGCGGCGCAGGTAGGGCACTTTCCAGGGCGCCAGCGACCCGACCTCCTTGCCCGCCACCCAGATGTCACCCGTATCTGCCCTCTCCTCTTTGGTCACCAGACGCAAGAAGGTCGTCTTACCGGACCCGGACGGCCCCACGATGAAGACGAACTCACCACGAGGGATGTCGACCGTGACCTCCCGCAAGGCCGTGACAGAACCTTTGTACGTCTTGGTGACGTGGTTGAAACGGATCATTCGGCTCGACGGCCGGGGTGAAACGTTACGACGGGCACCGGCCAAGCATAGCCTGGACGCTGCGGCGCTACACGCGACGGGCCTCGATGGCCTCCGAGTAGACCTCTACCGTCTTGTTCGCCACGGCCCCCCAGGTGAACTCGGCCAGGGCCCGACGCCTGCCGGCGGCGCCGAACTCTCGGCCGACAGCGGGTGACGCCAGCAGCTGGTTGACTCGTTCCGCTATCGCGGCCGAAAAGGCCATGGGGTCGGCCGGGGTCCCGAAGGCGTCCCCGCTCGGCTCGAGGGGGACGAGGAACCCCGTCCGGCCGTCCTCGACGATCTCGGGGATCCCGCCGACCGCGCTGGCCACGACGGGCACCCCGCAAGCCATGGCTTCCACATTGATGAGCCCGAACGGCTCGTAGATGGAGGGACAGACAAAGACGCTGGCGTGGCTCATTAACTGCACCAGCTCCGCCCTGGGCAGCATTTCCTCGAACCAGAACACCGCTTTGCGCTGCGCCGCCAGCTCGGCCACCTGACCGCGTACCTCTTGCTCGATCTCGGGTGTGTCGGGGGCGCCGGCACAGAAAACGACCTGTGCCTCGGGCTCGAAGGACTTCGCCGCTTCGAGCAGGTAAGTGATGCCCTTTTGACGGGTGACCCGCCCGACGAAGAGCACCATCGGGGCGTCGGGATCCACACCCAGCCGCTCGAGACCGTCGGTCCGGGGGTCGGGGAAGAACTCCTCCGGGTCGATGCCGTTATAGACGACCTTCACCCTGTCAGGGTCGACGGCCGGGTAGACCGTCACCACATCGTCGCGCATGGCCCGGGACACGGCGATGACCGCATCGGCCTGCTCGATGGCCGCCTTCTCCACCCAGCTGGACAACCGGTAACCCGGGCCCAGTTGCTCGGCCTTCCAGGGCCTCAGCGGCTCCAGGCTGTGGGAGGTCATGACGTGCGGGAGACCGTAGAGGATCTGGGACAGGAAGCCGCCAAAGTTCGCGTACCACGTATGGGTGTGGACAAGGTCGGCGCCTTCGACGTTTTCGGCCATCAGCAGGTCGACCGAGACGGCTCGTAGAGCCGCACCTTTCCCGCTTTTGGCCAGCGCTGCCCAGGGTTCGTAGGCCCCCGCGACCAGAGGGTCGTCCCGCGGTCCGCCGAAGCAATACACGGCCACGTCGACCAGCTTGGCCAGCTCCCGGGACAGGTACTCCACGTGTACGCCGGCACCGCCGTAAATGTCGGGCGGGTACTCACGGGTGAGCAAAGCAACGCGGGTCACCCGACCACCTTTTCGCCTTTCCCGATAACGACAATTCCTCCGGCGGAAATGGTAAAGCGGCTGGCATCGAGGTCAGGGTCGATGCCCACTCGCGCACCCGGCTCGACAGTTACGTTCTTGTCGATAATGGCGCCACGGACCAAGGCATTTTCACCGATGCGCACGTTGTCCATAATTACGGAGCCTTCCACGATGGCCTTCTGGTCGACGAACACTCCCGGTGACACCACGGACCGCCTGACCGTGCCCCCGGCGATTATCGTCCCTCCCGAAACGATCGAATCGAGGGCCAGCCCGTTGCGACCGGGCTCCTCGAAGACGAACTTCGCCGGCGGCAACTGAGGGGGGCTCGTGTATATGGGCCAATCGCTGTTATACAGGTTGAAAACTGGCGACACAGCAACGAGGTCCATGCTGGCCGCGTAATAAGCGTCCAGTGTCCCGACGTCCCTCCAGTAACCACGTTCGTGCTCGGTTAGACCGGGCACCTCGTTGGTATAGAAATCGTACAAATGGGCGTCGCCACTATCCACGAAGCGCGGGATGATGTCGCCCCCCATGTCATGACGGCTGTTGGCGTCCTGAGCGTCCTCCCGCAGAGCGTCGACAAGGGCGTCGGCCCGGAAAATGTAATTGCCCATGGACGCGTACAGGTGCTCCCGGCCCGCGGCCAACGCCACCGGGTCGGACGGCTTTTCCACGAAATGGTCGATGACCGTTCCCCCGCCGGGCTCGATAATGCCGAAGCCGCCGGCCTCCTCGGGGGGTACCCGTATCGCCGCCACGGTCGCCGCCGCGCCGGTCTGGATATGCTGCAACAGCATTTGGCGGGGATCCATGCGGTAAATGTGGTCCGCCCCGAACACCAATATGTACTCCGGGTGCTCGTCACCGATAATGTTCAGGTTTTGGTAAATGGCGTCGGCCGAACCGGCAAACCACCAGGGCCCTCGCCGCATCTGGGCCGGGACCGGGGTGACGTAGCTGCCCAGGAACGTCGAGAAGCGCCACGTGCGGGTGATGTGGAGGTCGAGGCTGTGGCTCTTGTACTGGGTCAGGACGATAACCTGCGTGAACCCGGCATTGGCCAGGTTGGACAGGGCGAAATCGATGAGCCGGTAATGGCCGCCAAAAGGCACCGCCGGCTTGGCCCGGTCCAGCGTGAGTGGCAAAAGGCGTTTACCCTCCCCGCCCGCCAGTACTATCGAGAGCACTCGAGCCACACGACCAACCTACCCGAGTTGTGGTCCGGGTTTCTCGAAGAAGGAGCGGCCGCGCTACGAGAGCCCCGGGTCAACCGGTTAAGGGCCCTGGGCGCCGTCCTATTGGCCCGTCCCAGGCCCGCCTCACGGAGAGGCACCCTCGAAGCCGGGAAACCCAGGCTGCTCACGTTGGAGACGGCTTCGAGCGGGCCAGTAGTCTTTTGCCCTCCCTAAGGCTGAGTCTGCCAGTGACCGAAGCTCTTGCGCTGATCATCGGGGACCCACATTGGGTGCCCCTTAAGGGATTCGTACGGGAGTTCCAGGAAAGGCACTGTCTTCTCGTGGGAATCCCAGTAGTCGTATTTGACGGCAGCAGAGTCGCCCTCGGTCAGGCCGAACTTCTTGAGTTCGGTGGTATTGCCGCCGAAGTTCTCGGTCCAGCCGATGCGGGTGGCGCTGGCGTGTACCTGGTCGAGGTCCCGGCGCATGAGGACAATGAAAATCCCGGGTGGGGGGTCGTCGACCACGTCTTTCAACATGTGCGGGGCCTGGAGCACGACGCCGTCCTGGAGCAGGAACTCGCGAAAGCGACTGCTGTCCTTGATGAGGAACTCGGCTTCATCAACAAATCGCTGGCCCGTATCGGCGGCGATCATCTGAGCCGCGATCCGGGTGCCGGACCGCTGCGGCCCGGTGACGACGATCCTGTGGTGGACGGCGAGGTGCTCGAACATCGGTGGCGAGGCTCAGAGAAGTGACGGTAAGAAAGCGGACGGGTGGCGCCGGCCACCGGCTCGGCCGGGTGTCGGGAGGGTGGCCACTAGCAGGGTTCCGTTGATAATGACAGGAACGAGCGGCCGCCCTTTCTCCCTCCCCGTTCCCGAAGCAACTCCGGCTACGTTTCGCTCGGGTGCCCGTCGTCGCCGGGCAGGGTTGCCCCTCCGTCGGGGTTGATGGCCGGCGGGTCGTCCTCGTCCGCCGACGGCCTCCCGCTCGCACCTGCGCCCACCGGTTCGAGCACCGCCTCTTCGTGCTCCACGTCATGCGCCTCGTGGCCGTTGCCCTCGTGGGCTCCACCGACCGTGTGGAAGCCGCCTCGAGCGTCGCGCATGATGATGCCCCCGACCGGACGCTGGATGGGGTGCGCGACCTGCTGTTGGAGCAACACGCAGACCTCATAGGCAACGAAAAACCCGATGATGGGGCCGATGAACGACCCGTATTGGAGGATCTCGATCAACAGCTCGAACGAGATATGGAGGCCCGTCCCGATCACGTCCGTGGCGCTGGCCAGAGTCAAGTCGGTGAAGAATATGAGCGCGGCCACCCCTATAGCGGTCCGCAGCGGCTTGTCGCGTGGCCGGTCGAGAAGGTTGTGATGGCCGTAGTCCGAATAGATGCGTTTGTCTATCCACGGCCAGGCGTATATGACCGTGAAGACGATCCCGGGTAAGAGCAAGCCCGGGAAAAACGGGTTGGCCAGTTCGTGCCCGAAACTTCGGAACTCCCAGTGGGGCCAGAGCCGTAACGCTCCGTCGAGCCAGCCGACGTACCAGTCCGGCTGGGTGCCGGCGCTGGCTCGGGCCGCTTGGTAGGGACCGTAAATCCAGATCGGGTTGATCTGGACCAGGCCGCCTAGGCCGAATATGACGGCGGCGATGAACATCAGGAGCGCGGTCGACTTAACGGTGTATTGGGGCCATAATCGGCTCCCGACGATGTTCCGCTCGGTCTTGCCCGGACCAGGGAAATCCGTGTGCGTCTGGCGCCAGAGGATGGCCAGGTGCCCCCCCAGCAGGCCGGCTAAAAGTAGCGGGAACAGGAACTCGTGGATGACGAACAGACGGCCGAAGAACTCCGTGCCGGGGAAGTTCCCGCCCCAGATGGTGAACGCCAGCCAGACGCCGACAAATGGTATCGACTGGACGATCGAGAAAACCACCCGCAACCCGGACCCGGAAAGCAGGTCGTCCGGCAGCGAGTAGCCGGAGAACCCCTCCAGCATGGCCAGGGTCAACAGGGTTACACCGATGATCCAGTTGACTTCCCGGGGGCGGCGGAAGGCGCCGGTGAAGAAAACGCGGCACATATGGAACGTAATGGCGGCCAGGAAAATTAGGGCGGCCCAGTGGTGGGCCTGGCGCATGACAAGACCGGCCCGCACGCTGAAGGACAGGTTGATCGTCGACGCATAAGCCTCCGTCATGGCCTGGCCGTCCAGGGGCTTGTAGACGCCGTGGTAGATGACGATGGCATCCGAAGCCTTGTAGAACAACGCCAGGTAAATGCCCGTCGCGATCAGGATGACGAAGGTGTACATGGCGATCTCGCCGACCATGAACGACCAGTGGTCGGGGAAGATCTTGTCCATGGCCGAGCGCAACCAGCT
>DATJUH010000407.1:0-2991 GCA_035502515.1 Acidimicrobiales bacterium | reverse complement strand
ACGGCTGGCTGGCCGGATCGTCTCTTTCTGGGCTGCAGAGGCTGGTGACCTGTAGCTTCCCCCGTTGGTCGCTAGCAGGTGCGCGGGCGAAGAGCCCGCGCCGGATTTTCGACCAGCAACATTGAAGGATTTCGATGATTGGTCGCCTTATGGCGGCCCAGGGGTGAGCAAGCCGGCTTGACGGTCGCGGCCAGTTTTTTCCCAATGGTGAGGCTTGTACCGTGCTACCAGGTTGTCGTAGCTCGTCAACCCATTGCGGGCGAGCGGGTCGACGTGGTCCCATTCAAGGCCCTAGCGCCGGCCGCAGCTTGTCTCAGCGCATTGTGCCCCCGCAGAGGCCGGCGCGGGACCGAGTTCTAGAGCAGTGCGCAGTTCAGCCTTGATGTGGCGGCCGAAGTGGGCGACCGTATGGATGCGCGTCCCTTCGTAAAGGACGGCTTTTATGAAGGCGTCCTCTGCCAGCTGGGCCACCTCGCTCACGGGTACCGGTCCGGTGCCCAGGTCCTGGCAGACCTCGCCGCTATGGCTGTGGCCTCGGCGGGCTGCCGCCAGGTCGACGACGTAGACGATGTCGGCCGGGGTTGGTTGGCCCTGGCCTCGGCCATGCAGCAGCGCAACCAGGGCGTCGGCAGCATAGGCTTCGAAGGTCTCCCGCTCGGTAGCTGCGTATTCCAGTGATTCCGGACACCAGTTCCGGTCGAAAGCGGACACGGTTCCGGTCGAAAGCGGACACGGTTCCTGTCGAAAGCGGACAAGCCAGGGGGCGGTGTCGATGGTCGTGTTCGGTTGTCAAGTGGCCCAGCCGATGGGGCCAGCCCTTGACAGGTTAGGACGTGCGCGCTCAGCCTGCCGGCTCAGCACCTCTGGCCAGCCCTCGAGATCGCCCGCCCTTTTTCTGGAGCGCTGTGGCCTCGGGGACGCCAGGCGCCGCCGCCAGGCTGCTCGGCGGCAGGCAGGGTCGCAAAAGCGACGCTCAAAGCCGGCTGGCGGGCTGGAAAAGAGCCCTTCGATCGCGGTCACGATCGTCCGGGCGCGGCAAGGGCAAACGAGGCTGGCCCGATGGGGCCCCTTCGTCCGGGAGCTGTTCGGGACGGCGCGAAGCGTTACCCATTACCAGCCTCCTCGCTGTCCGGCTGGCGTTTGCGCATAGAGGCGCCCTTGAGCGTGATGCGGTGGGCTGTTTGGTGGACGCGGTCCAAAACGGCGTCGGCCACGGTGGGGTCGGCCATCGAGGGGTGCCACTTGTCGACCGGTAGCTGGCTGGCGACGACCGTCGAGCGCAGCCCCGAGCGGTCTTCGACCACCTCCAGCAGGTCCCGGCAGGCCTCCACCGGGGCTGGGCTGAGCAGGAAGTCGTCGAGCACGAGGACGCCAACGCGTGCGGTCTGGGCGAGCGTGCGGGCGTAGCGGCCGTCGGCGCGCCCGAGGGCCAGGTCGTCCAATAGCCTCGGCGTGCGCAGGTAGAGCGCCGTGTGGCCCTGGCGTATAGCGGCATTGGCGAGCGCACAGGCTAAGTAGCTCTTGCCGCACCCGGTCGGGCCGGTCATGAGCACGTTGTGGTGCTCGCGCACCCAAGTGCCCTGGCCCAGGGACAATATGGCGGCGCGGTCGAGGCCCCTCGGCTGGCGGAAGTCGAGGTGCTCTATACATGCTGCCGGGTAACGCAGTTTCGCTGCTTTCAGCCGGGCGGCCAGGCGACGGCTGTCGCGGGCATCGGCCTCTTTGTCGACCAGGAGGCCGAGGCGGTCGGCGAATGCCAGCTCGTCGTAAGTGCCCGGGGCAGATAATTGCTCGGCGAAGCCGGCGGCCATGGCGGAGAGACCGAGGGCGCTCAGTTTTTCTATGGTCTGGTTGGCGAACATGGCTCTTTACGCCTCCTTTTCGGTGCCGTGGTCGGCGTAATAGCCGGCTCCGCGGAGGTTCTCGTGCTGTGGCGGTGGCGGCGCTGAGGGGGCCGCCTGTAGCGGGGCCCGGTCTAAGTTGTGCTGCAAGATCGACTTGACCGAGCTGTAGGAGATGGCCCCGGAGGCAAGCGCTCTTTGGCAGGCCGCCCCGAGGCGTTCGTTGCCGTAACGCTTGGCCAAGTTCATGAGGCCCAGGCAGGCCCTATAGGAGTGCTCGGGGTGGGGCCGGGAGGCCAGCATCTTCTCGGCCAGGGCAGCGGCATGCGGGCTCACCGACCTTGCCCATTCGACCAGGCGCGACGGCGTCCATTCCAGGTGGGCGCGGTGGCTAGGCGGCATGTGGGCGGGGTCGGTCATGTACCTCCGGCGCCCGTGCTCACGAGCGTGGCTCGCCACCCGCCGGGGGCCCTTATAGACCTCCACTGTGTGCTGGGTGGCCCGGACTTCGAGCTTTTGGTGCACGAGCGTGTAGGGGACCGAGTAATAGTGACGGCCGGAGCTGTCGCTGTACTCGACGTGGTAGTCGATGTTGACGGTGACCTTTTTCCAATCGGCCAGTTCGTAACGCTGGGCGGGCAACGGCTTTAGCGCCGGGCGCTCCAGCTCTAAGAACAGTTCCTTGCGGGAAGTGGGCTCGCCCCGGAACGCCCGCTCGTTGAGCTCGGCTACTTTCTGCCTGATGGCATTGTTCAGCGCGGCCAAGGAGAAGAACGTTTGCTTGCGCAATGGGGCCAGCACCCAACGCTCGACGACCAAGACACCGGCCTCAACGGCGGCTTTGTCGCGAGGCCGGTACGTCCTTGTCGGCAATATTACCGTGCCATAGTGGTCGGCTAGCTCTGAATAAGACCGGTTTATTTCCGGGTCGTAGTAACAGGCTTTAGTGACGCCTGATTTCAAATTGTCCGGCGTAATTGCGACTGGCACCCCGCCATAGGACTCGAGGGCGTGCACGTGGGCCATGAGCCAGCTGCCTAGGCCCTGGTCCGGGGTCGCCTCGACATAGAGCATCCCCGAACAGCCGAGCACGGCGACGAAGACCTCGGCCTTGGCGACCTCCCCGCTTTCGGGGTCGACAACGGGCACC